>JANQLQ010000253.1 GCA_028280565.1 Fulvivirga sp. | reverse complement strand
AACTTTCTAACATCGTCATTCCTTGCAGCCTGTGCGTTGGGCTAGGCGTGACAAGCCCCATTGGGATCACTACGTGGGAATCTGCGAAGTCGTGAAGCGAAAACCCAGTACACTTAAAAAATAGTTCACGTTCAACGACAAAGCAGATTCTCACGTAGGAATCCCGATGAGGCTGCTCTCCAGCATCGCACACCCTGCAAGGCCGGCAGGAATGACGATAAAGAAGGTTTTTCGTTTTTGATGAGGGCATCTCAAGGGCTCCTTTATCGTTAAATCCCGGCCTATCAAATAACTGAATGTGATAGTGGAAATAGGATGTACAAGTACCGGGAAAGCACCCTGTCTATGAAAGCCATAACATACCCGGGAAAAACATTGAATTCATATGATCACCAGCCTGATTTTATTAAAATGGACGTACAAGGCGCGAACTGCGGGTTTTGAAAGGAGCCCTTAGTGCCATAGAGAAAAATTTGCCTATACTTTTGATCGAAACCCCGGGCGAAGAAATCGATAATTACCTTACCTCTAAATGGGAATAAAACAAGCTGGCGCGGGGAAAAGGGATATTAAATACAATTTTTCTTACTAATGCTTTGCATAATGAATTGAATTCTTAATTTGCGGCTTAAAGTATTTGTGGAACTAAAAAACTTGATCATACATTAAATTACTTATATCCAGTTATCTATATAGTAGGCTTATTATTGAATTGTTCCATTTAATCCCTAGATTTGCCTTTGGGTTTTACTTAGAGGGGTTTAAAATTTGGAGAGGTAGTGCATTTGTTTGGTAATCCAAAATGGATAAGTAAGGAGCTGTTAGCCTTAAAATCGATAGAAGAAATACCAGGTGACTTTTTGAAACAACTCGGTGAGGATATCAATAACATGGTTTCCGATACGCCCGTGGTTTCTATTTGTTTGGTCGCTTGGAACGAAGAATTGAATATTATCCGTTGTTTAGATTCATTGAGGAACAGCAAAAGTAAAGTTCCCTTTGAAATCGTTATTGTAAACAATAACTCGAAAGATAGCACGGGTGAGATCATCGAAAAGATTGGTATTCAGTCATATTTCCAACCTATACAAGGATGTGGCGTTTCACGAGAACTTGCCCAGCAAAAAGCTCGTGGAAAATATGTGATCTGCGCAGACGCGGACTGTTTGTATCATCCCGAGTACATTGACAAAATGTACCAAGCATTAAGCAAGCCAGGCGTAGTGGCGGCTTACAGCAAACATTCATTTTTAAGTGATGGAAATGGAGCCAGGTTAAAGTATTTTTTGTATGATATCATTAAGGACCTGCTCTTGGAGATCAGGCATTTCAAAAGACCATACTTAAATGCTTACGGGATGTGTTTTGCCTACATCCGTGAATATGGTATAAAAGAAGGATTCGCCCTTAGAAATATGGGAGGCTCGGATGGCCGAATGTGTTTTGATTTGATGAAGTACGGAAAAGTACAGGCAGAGAGGAGTTCAAGATCACGCGTTTGGACCAGTGCAAGAAATTTACAACGTGACGGATCTTTTGGCAGTGCCGTAAAGAAAAGGGTCAAAACGGAACTAGGGCGTTTTATGGCCTACTCCCGGGAAACAGTTCCCCACGACACCAAAAGATCAAGTAACCGGGATCTTTTTTAAACTTGGAGGGTGATAAGCGGAAAAGGCAGAGGTAGTTATATAAAAAGATAGAGCTATTATTTAAATACTTGTTAGTTCAAATTTTTTGATAAGAAACCTCTAAAATTGCCTAATAAATTTTCTCAATCATGTTTTCCGCCTTTGTAAAATTATTGCGTCCTCAACAATGGATCAAAAACCTCTTCTTGTTTATTCCTATCTTCTTTGCGGGAGACCTTTTTGAATTACAGAAGCTGCAAATAACGGGGCTGGGATTTATTATCTTTTCAATTATCGCCAGTTCGGTCTATGTTATTAATGATATTCGGGATGTTAATATTGATAGGAACCACCCCCAAAAGAAATACAGGCCACTCGCCACAGGTGCTATACCCATGCCCTTGGGGTATATTATTTTTGCCACGCTTTCCATAGTAGGGTTTCTGTCGGCGTATTTGCTGGATTTTGGCTTTTTTGTCGTCTTATTAGCTTATTACTCTATTAATATTGGATATTCATTTGGGCTTAAAAATATATCCATTATTGATTTAATTTTAGTTTCAGTAGGATTTGTATTGCGCGTCGTTTCGGGTGGGATCTTGGCCGGTGTTACGATCTCTCATTGGTTGATCATCATGGTCTTTTTGTTGTCGTTAGTGATTGTCTTGGCCAAACGCAGGGATGATATGCTTGAAAGTGTAAAGTCAGGCGAAGCGGTAAGGGCCTCGAGCAAACGATACAATATGGAGTTTATAAGCTCAATTTTAACCATGCTATCGGCCATCATCGTGGTGGCGTATATCATGTATACAGTTTCATCCCAAACTGTTGATAACTTCAATACAGATAAACTATATCTCACCTCGTTATTCGTGGTGATGGGGGTGCTGAGGTACCTCCAGATCACCTTGGTGGATAACAAAAGCGGTTATCCTACGAGAATATTGTATACAGACCGGTTTATCCAGTTTACCTTGTTCAGCTGGGTATTGAGTTTTTATGTCATCATTTATTATTTATAGTCTTGGGTAAGCGCAAAGAAATTTCCAATTGGGGCAGGTACCCACGGATAGAGAAGAAGGAGTCCCTTTTTGATAATATCCCGGTCTTGGACGGATTCTTGTCTGATGCTGATACCCTGATCGCAAGGGGAATGGGAAGATGCTATGGAGATTCATCCCTGGGAGAAAACATCATTAATACAGCCAGTTTTAACCGGTTTTTGGCATTTGATGACAAAGAAGGAGTTATCGAATGCGAGAGTGGGGTAACACTCGATGAGATCCTGCAGGTCGTGGTTCCGAAGGGGTGGTTCATTCCCGTGACTCCCGGGACTAAGTTCGTTACCGTAGGAGGAGCTATAGCGTCAGATATTCATGGAAAAAATCACCATATCGACGGGTCGTTCTCCCGGCATGTTCTATCACTCCAAATCAAATGTAGCGACGGAACTACCTATCATTGCACACCAACGGACCACGCTGACCTTTTCTCGGCCACCTGCGGGGGGATGGGGCTCACGGGTATCATCCTTTCCGCTAAGATCCGTTTGAAAAAGATAGCGACTGCGTATATAAGACAGAAGCAACTCAAAGCACCCAGCCTGGACAAGCTGTTGGAGCTCTTTAATATCTACCAAGATTATACGTATTCCGTGGCATGGGTCGATTGTCTCTCTAAAGGGAAATCTTTCGGGCGTGGGATATTAATGCTGGGTGAGCATGCGGAAGAGCAAGAAGTGAAGCCCGGGGTGGATACGTTAAAAGTACACAAAACACCGAAATTCAATATTCCGTTTAACTTCCCGTCGTTGGTATTGAATAAACTTACGATAAGGCTGTTCAACACGCTTTATTATCTCAAAAACTTGCGGGAGGAACAAGATAGTGTGGTTCATTATGACGGCTTCTTTTATCCCCTGGACAATATCAACAATTGGAATAGGATGTATGGTAAGCGCGGGTTCTTCCAGTACCAGTTCGTGCTTCCATTGGATAAATTGGACCTGCTGAAAGAGGTCATGCTTTTGATCGCTAAAAACAATAAGGCGTCTTTCTTATCCGTGCTGAAAGTATTTGGCGAACAAGATGGGGTATTGTCGTTCCCGATGAAAGGATACACGCTGGCGTTGGATATTCCCTATGATCCTCACCTGGACCAGTTTTTGGACCAGCTCGATCTTATGATCAGCGAGGGAGGAGGGAGGTTCTATCTCGCCAAAGACGCCCGGATGAAAAAAGAGACCTTTTGGCAAACGTACCAACAAGCGGATAAATTCCTTGAGATAGTCAATAAATACAATCCTGGTTCTAGCTTCTCTTCCCTCCAATCTCAACGCTTAGGAATTACTTCATGAAAAAATCAATACTGATCCTTGGTGCTACTTCCGATATTGGTAAAGCGCTCGCCAAACGTTACGCCGCCGAGGGTTGGGGTATTTTCTTGGCCGGCAGGGATCGTGATCAACTGGACCGCTTAGCCAGTGATATCAAAATACGTTATAACGTTCCCGCTGATGCGCATTACTTTGATGCGCTGGCCTATGATTCACATAAAGATTTTTGGAAAAATCTACAGGACCTACCCTCGGTAACGGTATCCGTATTTGGCTATCTAGGAGAACAAGAAACGGCTGAAGAAGACTGGGAAATGTGCCAGCGGATATTGGATACAAATTATACCGCGGCGGTTTCGATACTTAATCTTGTTTCGAATAGCTACTTAGAGCGTGGGCAAGGTGTAATTATCGGTATTAGTTCTGTAGCGGGGGACCGGGGCAGGAGCAGTAACTATTTGTACGGGAGTTCCAAGGCAGCATTTACGGCGTATTTATCTGGCTTAAGAGCAAGAATGTTCGCTAAAAATGTCCACGTGATGACAGTCAAACCGGGTTTTGTCATGACGAAAATGACTGCTGGTATGGATCTGCCTCCATTGCTGACAGCAAAGCCGGGTGCCGTGGCCAACGTGATCTTCAAAGCCATGAAAAAGAAAAAAAACGTCATATACGTGGAAGGTAAATGGCGGTGGATCATGCTTATCATCAAACTCATTCCTGAAACGATCTTTAAGCGTCTTAAGTTTTGAAGGACCTGGCCCTCTTTGATTTTGACGATACCCTCACCACCAAGGATACCCTTATTGAGTTCCTGGTATACTATGCCGGGAAACTACGCTTTTATACCGGGTTGATCCTGCTATCCCCTGTTATGATCAGTTACAAACTCAAACTGATCCCAAATTGGCGTGCCAAAGAGATCCTCATTTCTCACTTTATCAAAGGACATGACCAGGATGACTTCCACCAGGTTTGTGAGCGTTTTGCTACCGAGATAGTGCCTGCATTGTACAGGCCCCAAGCTTTAGCTAAGCTCGATTGGCATAAGAAAAAAGGAGATGATATCTACATTGTCAGTGCATCCCCGGCTGACTGGCTAACGCCGGTCGCCGCCGATCTAGGCGTCGGGCTGATCTCTTCTAAATTAGCTAGCAATGGGGGGCGTATGACAGGAAAACTCGATGGCAAGAACTGCCATGGAATAGAGAAAGCCAATAGGATCAAACAACAATTAGACTTAAGCGATTATAATGAGATCTATGCCTATGGTGATAGTTCCGGTGATACCGAGATGCTGCAGCTAGCTACAAAACGTTTTTACAGGGAGTTTTAACCCGGATAATACATAGGATTCGCTATGGAAGTTCAACATGTAATATGATCAATGTTTTGGGTTATTTTAGTTCTACCCTTACGGTGAATACCAAAATCATCAGAATGCTTGATATTGAAGCAGTTCCCCTCCCTTGTGCGCTTTTATAAAGCACAACACTCTACGATACAGCAGATTCCGGCTCTCGCTATGAGCCCTCTCACAGCCACCGGCCCGGAATGACGGTCATTTTTTAAAGCCTAGTGCCAGCGAGCTGCAAAAGGACGGGTGATCAACGTCCTGTTCTAAATCCATCCAAAACCCATACCTAGTACGTCATTCTTTACTTTCTAACCTCGTCATTCCTTGCAGCCTATGCGTTGGGCTAAGCGTGACAAGGAATCTGTGGAGTCGCGAAACGAAAACCTATTATACTTACAAAAAGAACGGTTCGCGTTCAACGACACAGCAGATTCCGGCGCTCTCACAAGCTCACACCCTCATCACCGGCCGGAATGACGATAAAGAAGTTTTTTTTGTTTTTTGGTGAGGGTTTCTAACGGGCTCCCTTATCATTAAATTCTTGCCTATCAAATAATTAATGGTGCACAATAACATATTAGTGTCTTGTCAATCCCCAATGACGTCTTAGGTGTGCGATAGGCTTTACTTGCGGTATTGGGAAGCGTTCGGTCAGCCAGTAGTTAGCAATGGTCAATGGGCACCCCCTATCTTTTTTGCCCACTGCCTGTTGCCTATTGCCCACTGATCAATACCTCGAACATAGCTCATCCTGTACTCGAAACGTCATTTGAGGCTTAACTTAACACTAAGGGAGGTGATAGATGTTTTCTACCTACTTTGGGGATTCCCAGCAAAGGTTAACCAGGCCTTAAAATGGCTGTCGGTCGTAAATGAGAATGCCCGGATTACAAATCCTATTGCTACGATAAGTGCGCATTACGCTATGCTGGATGCGCACTAAGGAAACGGCATTAGATCCGGGTTTAACTTCCTATGATCAACCTGCTTCTTTTCCCGGCTATTTTTTTGACGATCAGTACGATGAGCATGGATGATAATGTTACTACCGCTATGTAGAGGCAGAACAAATACCAATTTAGATGAAAATCCAATCCCACGCGTTCTACGGCCATCTCTATGAAGGTGGTCACGTAAAGGTGGGTGAAATAAATACCAAAGCTGTAATCCCCGAGGGTGCCGAGTATCTTGAAATTCCGGGAATTGAAATGATAAAGCACCCTAAGCAGGATAATACAAAGGAGCATTACCCGGAGTTTGACCGTATTGAAGTGAAAGTAGGGGAGTACCTTTGACGATTCGAAAGAGGTTAACTTTTGAACAGGGATATACCCGCTCATTTCTAAAATAGCGATCACCAGGTAGATCAAAACCAGTAACATGATCCATGTCCACTTGATATTCGTTAGCCGTTCCCGGTAATGTGCCGCCCACATTCCGAATAAGTATACAGGAAAAAAGTGCAAAAATGAATATATGATATTCGAAAAATAACCAAACTGGAAGGTGAAAAGCCCTGCAAATAATACAATAGGAAAAAGGGTAGTATAGAACTTTCTATGGTCAAGTCTTATCAATAGGGGAGAGATAGCGTAGAAGATGGTTATCATCGGGATGAACCAAAAAGGCCCTAAATGCTTCCCCGAGATCAACATGTAAGCTGATTTTAGCACGTATGGGGCGTCTGCCAAGCTTAGGGGTAACCACTCCTCGGTAGACTGGTTAAACTTCCTGAAGACGATCACGGGGATCGATACGATTAGGTAAGGAAGCAAAACATACTTCGCCTTTCGCAGGAGGTAATCCGCATATTCATAATTAGCTTTTAAGTATTGGAACAAAAATCCAGCGACAAAGACAAAAAGTACAGTGCCGTTATCCAGAAAAGTAATGAAAAATTGCTGTGATAAATGATGGTCCCCCCAGCCAAATGAAATGCGGCAATGTATGGCCACGATCACCAAGATGGCCAAACCACGAAACATATGAACGTAGTTGAGGAAACCGCTCTTTTTATTACTCAAGGATAGTAGAGGTTTGAGAAAGGATTGGAACAAGCCCTTTGGTAAGGATTGTACAAGCCGATATAACTTAAAGGTTTTGTATTATCCATTTGATTCATAAAATAGTCAGTGGATAACAAAAAGTCACCGATAATATTCGCCTTATATTGATTGTATTTGTACTTATAAGGATAGGGTATGGACATGCTGTCCATGAAAGAGCCGAACCTCAAAAAGTATTGCCTTTTCCAATCGAAAAACTTTTTCTCCCAATGTTGGTTTTCCCGGGCATCCTTTATGAAGGTGTGAATTAACGAATCGTCGAAAGACAGTTGGTGGAGGTCCTTTTTAAGAATTTTGAAGAGGATCCTTTCGAAATCATTGTAAAGTACATACCCGGATATCCCGGCGACAAAGCCTATACCCAAATACCCTAAAAACCGTCTTCTGCTTATCTTTTTCATCCGAAGTATCGATTTGCTGCTCTTAAAGACAAGGCGCTCAGGGTTAAGGTTGGGTTAGCAGGTGTAATGGAAGGATACACGCTGCTCCCTGATACAATTACATTACGAAATTGGTGGTGCACTAAGTTAGCATCTATCACGCTATCCTCGCTGGTATTACCCATACGTGTCGTAGAGCAAATGTGGAACTCCGTTTTTTGCGCATACCCGTCGATCTCAACTTTTTCTACCGGCAAAAACCCAAAATACTGGTCGATCAAAGAGGGCAACTGGTCCATCCCTTTTTGTACATAATCCGAGTAGGATTCATAAGCGATGTTAGGGATTCGTTCGTCGCCGCTCAGCGTCACTTTATTGGAGTTTTGAGGAATGTCTTCAAATATGAATTTGAAGATAGACATATCGCGCCATTTTCCAACCTCATTGCGTATAAACGGGGTATTAAAGCTTTCAATGATACATGCCGCGTGATCTTTGCGGTGCTCGCCGTCGTACATCATATACCCGTTAGCCGTAATAATGGAGCCGCCCCCTACATTCGACAAGCCTTTGTAGTATAGCCGGGCAAACACGCCGATCTGCTCGCAAATCCCTGCCCCGGTCAGGGGATTCGTATCACCGGAGTTGAGTAAAATATGACTGTTAAAAACGCCATTAGCCCCCAATACAAATGTCTCCCCAAATGCCTTTTGGGTGACTCCATTTTCTACGTAGGTGATGGATTTTGCAGTGTCGTTGGCAGTTTCTAACCCTATGGCTTGTGCATTATATTTCAGGGTGACCCTGTCGTCATCGTAAAGTTGTCCTAGTCCATTTTCTATGGTAAATTTTGCATTTACCGGGCATAGGTCACACACCGAACTAGAGCAACAGTTTCCACGGCTCCCTACGGCCTGGGAGGCTCGTGCTGTAGGTTGACTAATGTATAGCTCTTGATACTTTTCTTGCAAGAGTTTATCTACCGTACTTAAAGCATGCGGAGGCAGGGGATAGCCGTTAGATTTTGGAAATGGTGTAGTACCCGGGCCGGCAATCGACATGATCTGCTCAGCCTCTTCATAATACTCACCAATATCATCATACGATATAGGCCAGTCTTGGCCCACACCGTACTTTGATCTTAACTCGAAATCATTGGGAAGAAAGCGGGGAGTACAGCCCGTCCAGCAATTAGAACTGCCTCCAAAATTCGGGTCAAAAACCCAAATCTTATCCGAATCGGTTTGGTACGTACTACCTGCCTTCCTGGGATCAATGTTGCCTGTTCCTTGCTTCGCTTTTAAACGATCCAGGTAAGGCAACATCTCGCCTCTTTCTAAGACTAAGACTTTTTGGTTGCTTGGCGCATTCTCCAAGTACCGTTTTAAAAAGAAAGAAGAAGCAAAGCCCGTACCTACTACTACTAGGTCATAGCTTTCCGGCATTTGCTTCTATAATTAATTTCTTTTGCGAAATGTTAAGCCCGTCACTAATGGTCACAAAATAAACCCCGGGTCTCAACTGGCGACTCATATCTAAGTTGATACCTTCAATCAAGCTGTTAGGATCAGTTTCCAGCAATACATGGCTTTTGCCTGCCAAGTCGATAAAGTTGATCCTGATCAAGCTTTGATCTGTAGGAACGAAACCTTTCAAGTTGATATTTGCCGGAGATGCCGGGTTAGGATAAACGGCCAACTCCGCAAAAAGATCTCTCTCCACCACTACCCTGATCACCTCTGAATAATCAAATTTACCATCAAAATCGGTCTGCTTGATCCTGTAGTAATTCACAGCTCCGGGGTTTTCATCCCTAAAGGTGTAATTCAGTAAAGAAGCAGAGTTTCCAGCGCCTTCCACTTCCCCAATGGCTGTTAGTGCATCGATCTGCTCGGAACGTTCAACCGTAAAGTGGCTATTATTGATCTCCGAGGCAGTACTCCATTTGAGGATCACCTCGTTGTTCTCAATTTCATACGAGAAACCAAGGAATTCTACCGGTAGAGGCGAGTCTGATAGCGTTTGTGCGACAATGGGCGCACTATTGCCCGAGTTATTGGCAGAGGCATCTATCGCAGCCACTGCAAACTCGTAACCCGTTTCCGGCTGTAGCCCTTCAATAGTGATCCCGTTTTCATTGGACTGGGCCGCCACGGAAAGAGTTCTTGCCGTAGAAGCTACCCTGCTTCCGCTGCTCGCGCTCCTCGAACCGGCACCACCTCCACTAACATCATAGGTAATGATGTATTGAAGCACTCCTACGTTATCCGTTGACGGATCCCAAGATAAGGCTACCTTGTTCGCGGTTTTTGCCCTGACCGTCAAATTTTGAGGAACGCTAGGCGCAATAACGTCGTCTATTGTCGTGGCACTGCTTGTATTCGAGAAATCAGAATTCCCAAAAATATTCGTGGCCCTTACTCTGAAAGAATAGTTGGTGCTGGGCTGAAGATCTTGGTGACTAAAAGAGGTTTCGCCAATATTGGTAGTGTGTACAATGTCAAAATCTGTACCGTTAAGAGAACTGTAAACCTCCATACGTGGCATGTGAGGACTCACCTGTTTCCACGCTTCGTAAAAGATGTACTGGTGTCCGAGTTCAGTTAAATGGGTTCCGTCTCCTAGGTTGAACACGGCTTTGATCCTCTTGCCGTTTGAAAAATCGGTTAGCGAATCGTAGATATCAATGACATATTGACCAAAGTTTGCCCTTACGGCGATCGCTTCTTGCTCTAGCAGGTCTCTTTTGGCCTGGTCACTCCCAAAATTCCTAGGCTGGCTCGTGGTGAAGAATATTTCGGCACCGTTTGCCTCGGCTAAGCTCTTGAGTTCATCGTAATGACTGATCGTGGTAGGGACATCAATATTGCGTGCTACATTATTAGAAGGCAAATTGACAATGATGATGTCCGGGTTAAACGTCAAGGCGTGTGTTATATTTCGTTGGGTATCCGGCGCACCGCTAATACCACCGTTCGGGCTCCCATCTTCTCTTACGTGGTAGGTAGTAAAACCACCCTTGGCAAGATTAGTAAGATTATAGCTGGCTCCCTGCGCCGTTAAGGCACTATCCAGTTTTTCAACCCAGCTCTTTTCGGAACCGGTCAGGCCGAATCCTTCCGCCGTTGATGACCCTAAGACTACGATGTCGATCGGGTCGTAATCCCATGTTAATCCTACCTCGAAAGAAATACCATCTGCTGTTGCCACCAAGTTAGTCGGCGCCACAGGCAAGTTAGAAGGTACCGGGTTAGGATTAGTAGTGAGCGCAGATGTCGGGATACTAGTTTTAGAGATACTCGGGCCGGAGTAGCGTACGTTCAGGCCTTGTCCACCTGTTCTTTCAAAATAATTGACCGTAATTGGATAAATACCTGGGCTTAAAGTACGCGTTCCCGATCGCTCTTGCATACCATGTTGACCGTCGTTGTCCACCACCATATCAGAACCTATCCACAACCGGCTACCGTCATCCGAAGAGGTATAAAAAGTGTAATCCCCGGCATTTTCAATATAAAGATACCCAAAGAAATCAAAGGCGAAGTAGTCAGTGTCATCTGTGAACTCCTCCCTAATACTAAGGTCAAAAGTAGATGTATTGCCAAAGGCTTCTATCGGCCAAGTAGAATAATCACGTATGAAATCCCATGTTCCTTCTGTATGTAATTTAAAATATAAGCCATCGAATTGGGTTCTAACGGATACGTTATTACCTGGTGAGCTTGTATTTCCTTCTGCATCTTTAGCTACGACGTAAAAACTATATACTTGATCTTGAGTAAGGCCTGGGATAGTTATTTCCGTATCGGCAGTGGTTCCCGCTAGAGTGCCATTGGAGAAATAAACTTCATAACTGGTTACACCTACATTATCCGAAGCAGGACTCCATGAGAAAACTGCTTTATCTAGGTTTATTTCAAAATGTTCATCTGCCAGGTCACCTGTAATGTTTTCTCTATATTCCGTGTATCCAAATCTTTCAAAGGTGAAATTTTGCACGGTTGAAGGCGCTTCGGTATCTGTTGTAGTAGTAGCTAAGGCAGTATTAGAAGCTGTTGATGCACCGTTAGCGTTGTATGCCCTCACCTTGTAGTAGTAGGTGACATTACTATTCAGTGCAGTATCTACATACATCAATACATCTTGGGCCGTAGTGTGGATCCATGTGTAATTGACGCCATCTTCGCTCCTGTAGATCTCGAAACCTAGCTCAGAATCAGATTCGTCCTGCCAGTATATCAACAAGCTATTGGGAGAATTCACATCGGCAAATAAGTTAGAAGGAGCTGCCGGAAGTGTACCTGCAAACGGCTCATTAGAAACATATACACGGTTGGATTCAAAGCTTTCGCAAAGCCCTTGGTCCCTGATGACGGCAGTGTAATACCCAGATTCTGATACATCGATTGAAAATAGAGTAGAATCCTCTGCGAATGGAACACCATCTTTGAACCATTCGTAGTACAATCCTTCTTTATTCGTTGCCTCTAACTCTACAGTAGTTGACCCATCTAAGCCAGGGAAGGCCGTAGGACCATTAGCAACTATGGAAGCATCACTCCTGGATTTGATGGTAATAGTAAAAGGATCGGACCATTGAGTCCATTCTGTCCCTCTTGCAAATTTAACAATATAGGAGCCCACTTGGTCCGCGATCAATTCGTTTGGCTTGCCCACTATTCCGTCCACTAAGGTAGTATCGTTAGCAGAATTAATATATCCCCATTGGTAATCGTCAAAATTGGGAGATATACCTAAACGTACATTAATGTCATCTCCTTCACACACTTCATTGACACCATAGTAACTGTGGATGGTTAGTTTAGAATATTGCAGAAGCCAAGAAAAAAAGTCTGGTTCATTCCATCCCCTGTTCCAAGTAGGGTGTGCTGCCGTTTCATACAAAGTATACCTCGGGGTACCACCTGCATTGCGTAATAAGTTTAACTTTGTTTCCGTTGAACTAGGAGAGGGTTTGTTATCCCGTCCACCTTGAATTTGCCATACAGGAATATGGATCATAGATTCTTCAAATGCCGGCCTATCTGTTCCGCTCAGAAATGTATGCCCGGTATGTCCTGAAAATGCTACAAGTGCTGCTATGAGTTCAGGGGCTCCATTGATTAACGTCCATGCGGCCTCGGCGCCATTGGATAGTCCGTTTGCGTATATACGATTTATATCAATAGGATAATAATCAGGAAGTACTTTCAAAAACTCAGCGGCCCTGTAGGTATCTGCTGATGAAGCATTCAAATTGCTAGAAGGTTTCCAGCCATTCAGATTTTGTATTACCAAGACAAAACCCGGCCAATGTCGTGGATCTGATGGCGGGCGATTCACGGCAGGGATAAATTTATCTTCTCCATGTACTAGGCTATGGTCATTATTATTATACCTGGGATCGTCCACGCCATAGCAATTATTGCCCCTGCAATTCGCCCTTTCGCCAACTCCATGCATGAAAATAATCAAGGGATACTTTTGTGTCTGCCCTTCACTGTAATATGCCGTGCTGTCAAAATCTACGGGATACAACAAACGAAAGTTATTTTTGAACTTCCAAGGTTCATTCAATGTATCGCCGTGACTGAGCTGCTCAAATGTGTAGGGAAAACTTTGGTCATAGAACATGCTGAATTCTTTGAATTGCCGAGTATCATAATTCCTCGTCATGGTTCCGGTCGGGTAACCATAATAGCGTCCCATAACCAATTCGTCAGAAATATCATTCCCCTCATCGTCCAAACGATAACTTACTGTACCAGGAGATATTCCAAACTGGGAATAGCCCTGTGTTACTAACATTGCCATTAACAAGATTAGTAAGCCCCTAAAATAGTGTGTAAAGGTTGTTTTCATGGTGCCAACTGGATGAATTTTATGCATTAATACCTCAAACCTTACATAGGTAACCTCAAAGGTACCTAATTATTTTCGAATGAATCTCGGTAATCAATATTAAATTCTGTTTAAATATTCCTATAATGCCGGATTAAAACAAGTTAATACGGTTACCAATCTTACATTAGTATGACTAGTTCTACCTGAAATGGAAGATCCATGCATTTTGAAACTCGAATTTGTCAATATTCCTGATCCTTCTTCTTTCATCTACTAATTCCTCATAGTTCTCCGAGTGTGATAGGTATACATAGTACAGTTGTTTTGCAGAACTAAAAATAACCTTAGAATCATATTCTGACTGGTTAATCTCATTGGAGTAGTTTTCTGCATTTGACTGTTCCCTAAACGCTCCCACTACGATGAAGTAACCCTCCTCTATTTCATGATCTACTCCTTCGAATTGATCTATAGAGAGAGGTGCGGGGGGTTCTTCTCTTGTTTCCGGGGTTTCATTTTGTTCTTCTACAATATCCTCGATGATTTCTTGTTCCTGCTGTGGTATCGGCTCTGCCACCTCATTTTGCGGCGTAGTCGGTTCTATATCTTCTTTTTGAGCAGTGTTGTTATCAAAAGCTGCCTCTTCCTCTACAGGGAGATCTTCATCCATAGAAGTTTCTAATGGGGTAGTTTCTTCCTCTTCCGGTATTGGCGTTGTCGCTTCCGTGAATACGGGGTTAGGTCTTGGTGATCGGTCTACACGTTTGTTACCCAGCCTTAGGCTTAGGAAAAACTCGTGGCTGGAGTCTGTAAAACGAGACACCTGCTCGGTGGCAAAGTCATAAGAGTAACCAAAAGACAACATAGCGTTAATATTGATACCCCCGTATGCTGAAAATCCAAAATCTTGACCGTAGAGGCTACCTATCCAAAACACATCCCTGTAATAAACCGTGGCAAAACCTTGGATTTGGGGATCCAAGCCATCCGTGGTCCTGTACAGGAGCATGGGCTGGAAGGCAAAGAACGGTGAAAGCTCTATGTTATAGCTGACGGATGATATCGTGTGATTCAAAGCATCTAGTCCCACTTCCTGGAAGTCACTGTCGCTGAAAAGTGATTCTTCAAACAAAGTAGGTAACGCAAAAGCTACGTCCAGGTTTTTATACTTAAAGCTGATGCCTGCTTGTCCTTCCAAGAAGAAGCTCCGGTCCAGTGCTCCTGCCAGTGCCGGGTCAGTGAGGTCGGAGATCTCGGTAAGATCGATGGCCGTTCTGCCTACTCCCCCGGATAACCCGAAGCTAAGCAGCCCGTTTGGGGTGATATTCACGGAATAACTTGTGGCTCCTTGTATGGATAGGGTATTGAGTAGCCCCCTTTCAAAATTGGAGGCGATCAAGCCACTCGCTATTTTTTGGGAGTTTGGAAATTGCACTACAACATTCGAGAAAGTTGGCGCTCCATCGATCCCTGCCCATTGCTGCCTATGCAGCAGGTCAATTTCTATGTATTCTGCCCTGCCAAAGTAAGATGGGTTGTAGAGATGGGGGACCGCAAAATAGTGATTGTAATTCCAAAGGTCCTGTGCCCGGACTTCGGTGCTGACTATAAAGAGCAAAAATACAATACAAAGTAAGTTATGGGATTTTCTAGTGTTCATCTACCTAATAAGCGTTATACTACCTGACCCTGTATTGCTACTGCTTCCACTACACCTTAACACGTAATAGTAAACGCCTTGAGGCACGTTTGAGCCATTCCGGGTGCCATCCCAATTGTTTTCATAGGGATTGGCTTGGAAGACTTCCCTGCCCTGGCCGTCAAAAATGATCAATTCGCATTCATCGATTTGCTCGGCATCGGGATTTAACACCCAAAAGTCGGCAATCCCGTCGTTATTTGGTGAAAACAGCTTCATGGCAGCGGTACTTTCCGGCGTCACCATGATTTCTACATCGTCGGTAGCGACCTGGCCTTCATTGTCCACCACGCTTACCTCGAAAGTATACATGCCGCTGGACAGGTTGAACACGGTTAATGTGTCTTTGTCAATCCCTAAGGTTTCTGCGGTACCCCCGGCTGTCTGCCTCCATGAGAAAGTTTCTACGAAAGCCCCGCCAATTACTGTTGCCACCAGCTGTGTACTATCGGCCGGTAACTGTACTTCTATATCAGGCCCTGCATCTACCTCGGGAGGATCAGCCGTGGAAGGGTTAGCCGGGTCTACGAAGATATTCATCTCATCCCGGTCTGTTAATCCTTGGTCGTCCTCTACTATAAGCTGTACCTGGTAAGTACCCACGATCAACCCGGATACTGTTACGTTTTCAGTATTTGCATTCGCCAGGGTAGGATTGTTCGGGCCGCTGAGAACCAACCACTCATAGGAAGCAATAGTACCATCGGGATCTTGCCCGCTTCCGTTAACTGTAACTTCTGAAACCGGTTCCAGTACCAGGATATCCTCACCGGCATCAGCCACCGGGTTTTGATTGGTAGTAGCCGGTAGTACTGTAACAGTGACCTGGTCTTCACCCGTGGCCCCCTCGTTATCGGTAACGGTCAACGAAAAAATGTAAGTTCCTTCTACCAAGTCGGAAAGCTCTAATTCCGGCTGGTCCGTTCCAACCAGTGAGACCGTCGGGCCAGACACCTTTTCCCATGCATACGCATCGATGGTCCCGTCATCGTCTATACCCACACCAGTGAGTGTAGCGGTGCTGGCGGGAGCGAAAATTGTGATATCAGGCCCGGCCTCAGCCACCGGGGCAACGTTTGTATTGGCAGGAAGTACGGTTACTGTAATTTCATCAGATCCTACGGCGCCGTCATCGTCAGTAGCAGTAAGCCTGAATACATAAATCCCTTCTTCTAAATCGGATAACTGCAGGGTAGGGGCCGTTTCATTGGTCAAAGTGGCTGTACCCCCGGATTGCTGGGTCCATAGGTAAGAGACCACGGAGCCGTCTACATCAGACGCTGCACCTTCTACATCTGCACTATTGGCGGGTAAAATAAAAGTAATATCACCCCCTGCATTAACGGTAGGCGGTTGATTGATCTCCTCTGGCAGAACTTGAACGGTAACGTTATCCGTACCTGTGGCACCTTCATTATCTGTTACTAATAGTTCAAAAACATATGTTCCTTCCTCGAGCCCTGAGGCCGTAAGCACGTTAGTGGCAGTGTTGGCAAGTATTGCCACCGGGCCGCTGAGTTTTGACCAGGCATAGCTGGCTATGGAACCGTCCGCATCACTTCCCGAACCTATGAGATTAAGAGAGTTGGTAGGTAGGGTAATGACCCGGTCGCTCCCGGCATTAGCGATCGGCGGATCGTTAACGGCCGCAGCCAACACGGTGACCCTTAAAGCATCATTGTCTACCGCTCCATCGTCATCCGTTACCCTAAGGTTGAAAAAGTAAACACCTTCTATTAAATCACTCGCTGTGAGCGTCGCTGTACTTGTACCCGCCAAAGTAGCTGGAGAAGGTCCACTGAGCTGGCTCCAAAGAAATTGTGCGATGCTGCCATCATTATCTGTACCTGAGCCATTGATGTTGGTACTATTGGTGGGCAAACTTATTTGAATGTCCCTGCCCGCATTTGCCGTGGGAGCTTGGTTCACTATCGCTGGGTTTACAATCACCCGGGTCACATCAAAAGCTGTTGCCCCATCATTATCAGTGACTGTGAGCCTGAAAAAGTAAGTTCCTTCTACCAGGTTGCTTACAGTGAGTACCGGGGTGTTATCATTTGTAAGTGTTGCTGTAGGACCACTTTGTTTCGTCCATTGGTAGTTTGCAATGCTACCGTCCGGATCGGAGCCGCTTCCGTTTAGGTTAATGGCGTTTGTGGGGAGGGTAATGTTCCGGTTAGCGCCGGCATTAGCAACAGGAGGGGTATTTACGGTCTCGGGGAGTACAGTTACAGTTACATTATCCGTAGCGCTGGCCCCATCATTATCCTCGACCGTGACCCTAAATACATACGTTCCCTCCAACAAGTCATCCAAGGTTACCGTCCTGGTGGTCGAATTCAAAATTGTGGCTGTAGGACCGCTTACATCTTCCCACTCGTAACTTGCAATCGTTCCGTCCGGGTCATTAGCGTTAGCGGTTATATTTACACTGTTTACCGGTAAGGTGATGGTCCTGTCTGGTCCTGCGTTGACTGTTGGGAACTGATTTAAAGCAATGACAAAAACGTCTACCTCATCACTGGCGGAAGCCCCGTCATCATCAGTGGCTGTAAAGCGGAAAGTATAAGTTCCCTCCGTCAATCCTGACAGGCTTAAGGTACTTACGTTACTATTGATCGTGCCCCCGACCTGCTGCCATTCTACAGAGACTACAGTACCGTCGCTATCAGAAGATACACCCGTAATGTCTACGGCATTGGTAGGTAAAGTGAGCGATATATCCGGCCCGGCAGAAGCTGTAGGAGGTTGGTTGGTAGCATTTACACGCACCCGGGCCTCATCCGTATCCGTGGCCCCGTCATCATCAGTTACTTCTAACCGGAAAACATAGTTGCCGGCGACAAGATCTGAAAGGGATAGCGACGCAGTGTTTTGATTACCCTGTGTGATCGTCGGTCCGCTTACCTTGGTCCAAGCATAAGACACGACAGTTCCGTCATTGTCCGTGGCTGACCCGTTCAATACGATACCGGCTGACGGTAGATTCACCACGCGGTCAGGCCCTGCATTCGCTGTAGGGGCCTGGTTCACTATTTCCGGGGCTACGTTCACTTCCACTAGATCTGAGGCTTGAGCCCCGTCATTATCTGTCACCGTGAGACGAAAAGTATAGTTTCCAGCTACCAAGTCGCTAACCGTTAAGGTGCTGGTGTTCTCCCCGCTTACTGTAAATGTACCAGGGCCTGTTATCTTACTCCACGCATAAGTAGCAATCGTCCCGTCCGGATCGTTGGCAGTGCCGTTAAAAACCACGGAGTTAACCGGAAGAGTTACCGATTGGTCGCTTCCTGCCGATACCGTTGGGCGTTCATTTACCGGGGCGTTGAGGACAGTAATGTTGACCACATCCGTGTCTTGTGCCCCGACATCGTCAGTTACCGTTAATCGCAATATATAGGTGCCCGCTGATAGCGTGTTCACCACGGTAGTGGGTGAAGTTGCATTGATGATATTGGCAGGTGATGGCCCGGATACCTGTTCCCAAAGATAGCCGAAAATGGAGCCATCGGGATCTGTACCGGAACCTGTCAACGTAGTGGAATTAGTGGGGAGCGTAATGGTGATATCACTACCCGCATTTGCGGTTGGATTTTGATTAATAGCCAGTACGGTTACCACCACATCATCACTGTCCGAGTCACCGCTGTTGTCTGTAACCGTTAGGCGGAAAGTATAAATTCCTTCGATAAGGTTGTTTACTTGTAGGGTAGGGGTATTCTGGTTGGTAAGGGTGGCGGTAGGACCGCTTATTTTTTCCCATAAATACGTATCAATACTGCCGTCCGAATCAGCTCCTGAACCACTTAACGTGGTGCTGTTAGTCGGCAGGTTGATCAATTGGTCCGCACCGGCATTCGCCGTAGGAGGGCTATTTACTACTGCCGGGTTTACGACTACATTCACTTCATCGAATGCCGAAGCGCCATCGTCGTCCGTTACGGTCAACCGGAAAATGTAGGTGCCTTCTACCAGTGCCGAAGCCGTTAAGGTGGCGGTGTTATTTCCAGTCAACGTGGCTGTGGCAGGGCCACTTCTTTCGGTCCAGGCATAAGTGGCTATGGTCCCGTCTACGTCACTGGCGGTACCAATGATATTCGTACTACTTGTAGGTAAAGTGATTGTGATCGTAGTGCCTGCATTTACCGTAGGAGGCTGATTTACAACTGCGGGGCTTACGATCACCGTGACCTGGTCTGAAGCTGTATTGCCGTCATTGTCCCTGACGGTAAGCTGAAAGGTATAAGTACCTTCTACCAAGGCGCTAGCTGTCAAGTTAGCTGTCGTGGAATTGGTTAACGTGGCTGCAGGCCCTGCTAGTTTAGACCATCTGTAGGCGACGATGGAGCCGTCATCAGTACCCGAGCCGTTCAAGGTTATACTATTTGTAGGTAAAGTAATGTTTTGATCCGGCCCTGCATTTGCCGTAGGCCCTCCACTGTTTAATTTTTTGGAAAGTAGCCATTCGTATAAGTTTGGGGTATGCAAGTTGTTATCTGTGCGATAAGCGCGCGACCAGGAATTATGTCCTACCCCTTCATAAGTAGTGAAGATCAATTCTGCCGTGGGAGCAGGAGTAGTACAATTCGCCACCGAGTTGAACATCCCTAATCCCGAATTATAGGTTACAGTATTATCCCTATCCCCGTGAAAGGCCCAAACGGGTATTTTCCTGGCTGATACGTCACAACCGAGCCTAGTCTTTCCCCATGCCGCCACGGGTGCAATGGCAGCAAACATGTTGTTTGAATTCTGAGAAGCATACCCCCCTTCCCATACACCATTTCCACCTAGACTGAGGCCTGTGAGGTAAACCCTATCAGGATCAAAACGGTAATTTTGTGAGCTATTCAGGATCTTATCTATGATGTTATGGACCAGTGAACCATACCACGAATTATTGGAAGAGGACAGCTGTGGGGCCACCACGATAAAGCATTCTTCTTCTCCATTCACAGTAAAGCACATGTCGTGCCCGTTGACGATCTCTTTGGGAGGGCCATTCTTTTTGACTCTTTCCAAGGCCGCCGGAGATCCATTTCCTCGCTCTCCTTGGCCATGAAGAAAGATCATTATGGGATATTGCTTGGTGGGGTTGGCATCATACCCTGGGGGAAGGTACTCTAAGTAACCCACACCGGTAGATGTGGTCCTGTTTTGGAATTGGCCGTACGTAAAAATAGGAGCAATAGCCGACAACAAAAGGGGGAGAAGATGACGCATTGCTAGCTTTTTCATAAACATGAATTTGGTGACCAGCCACTATCGACACAACCTATAAAGGTAAAAATCAATCTTCAATATTCAAACTATATAATGTATTGCTTAACAGACCCTTAACATTTTCATCTGCTATGTATAATGTATCTTTATTTAAAAATGTAATTGCTTCTTTTTGGGAGAAATGATTTAGGGGGATTACTTTTAGACTACCAGGATCTAGACGTTTTCCATCAAAACCTGCAAATAAAAATACACGGTCTGACGAGAGCAGGGCTAGTGTCTGCCCATCCGGGCTTATGTCGGCGCCGGTAATCCAGTGATTCAGCATTCCGTCAGTGCCTAATGAAAGACTATCTAGGAGTTCTGCTTGGTGCTCACCTTCTTCTGTGGGGATGCGATACATTTTTACCACTCCATTGAATGGTTTCGTCCTATTTTTTGAAAAAAGATACAAGCTATTGTCTTTCCAGCTTAATGCTTCAAAATCAAAATTCAAATGCTTGTTGTCCGGTGGGAAAGCCTGCTGATCGGGGAGTGTAAAAATGATCCGTTGAGAGGGTAGTTTCAAGGTAGAACGGGTCACATTCCGTATATCTATTTTATAAATGATGAACCTTCTACGCTTGTTGCTATTATTGCCAACATCGGCTATGTACAGGTTTCCTTGATCATCGGCAGTCATATCTTCCCAATCCACGTTAGAAGCGCCACTAATTTTTATTTTATACAGGATTTCCCCGGTAGGGCTTATTTTGAAGAGAAAGGGGAGGTTTCCACTATCATTATGTGCCCATACTCCTCCGCTATCGGCTTGTATGCCTGACACTTCTTTTAACACCGATGGCAGATCGGTGATCTTATAGAAATTTGTCCCTTCCGTGGTTTCGTTAAAGGCACTGATCCCTGCGAGTGCTAGTTTTTCAATACTTACTTCCTTTTCTTTTTCGGGGGTAGGAGCAGGTTCAGACCGCGTAGTTTTTTCCCGGGCCTCGCCCAGCTTATTGCTTAAGAACCATTTGTAAAGATTTTGGCTCGCGGGGTTTTTGACTTTGTACGCATTCTTCCACGAGTCATGTCCCACGTTTTTCAAGGCTGTAAACTTGTTTTCCACCTGGGAGCATTGATCTACTGCCAAGTGCATATTTTTACCGGATGCAAAGGTGACGGTGCGGTCTTGCTCGCCATGGAAGGCCCATGTAGATGCTCCTGCGGATGCGATCTTACAAGCATTTTTCCTGTTCCCCCAGGCCGCCACCGGTGCCGCCGCGGCCCAGCGATTGGGGATATTTTTATCCGAACCCAGCACTTTATATACCCCGTTGCCTCCTAGGCTGTAACCGGTTAGATAGACGCGATCTTTATCGTACCGGAGATTACCGTCATTCATGACTTCGTCTAAAAAGCTATAAACGTAATCATCAAGCCAAGACCTGTACTTAGAGGGTAACTGCGGGCTGATAATGATAAAGCATTCCCGTCTGCCTTCATTTTGAACGCATAAGCTGAGATCTTCATCGAGTTGGGTCAGCGGGCCATTGAGGAGAAGTTTTTTCAAGGATAGGTTAGAGCCGTTACCTTTTTGGCCGATACCATGAAGGAAAACGATTACAGGATGTTTCTTACCAGCACTTTGGTCGTAACCCACCGGCAGGTTGATATAATACCCCTTCCCTGATGGTGTGCGTTTCTCCAATAATTGGGCATGCGTACTTTTGAACCCCAAAAAGCACATACACAGCAAAAGACGCCCTATCGTGGATAATGATATCATTCTAATAGGCCCTATTGAATTTGAACCCGAAGGAACTTAATACGCCTTTGTAAAATGTACTGATCTTTGACCATTGTAGTTTAGCCACCCCTTGTAGGATGTTCTTAATAAAAACTACGGTTGAGAAGTAGAGAATAAACACAATGAATCGTATCCCTTTGAAATTCCTTTTCATGAAAAGGATCCGATTACGTGTTAGGTAAAAATGTTTTAGATTACTGAGTTGACCCGTGCTCAACGATTCTTTATGATAGATAACACTACGCGGCTCATAATAAATGTCGAGCCCGGCTCGTTTAAATCGCTCGCACCAGTCCATCTCTTCATAGTACAAGAAATAGTCTTCTGGCATGGGATCCACTTTGGCCAAGTCGGCAGTTCTCATGATCATAGCTGCTCCATGGGCATAGGCGGTTTTTCTTCCCGAATCAAATTGCCCCTGGTCCTCTTCTTTTTCACCGATTAGCCGGTTTCTACCCGTTACAGGATGGATCTGGGTAAATCCCGCATATTGAATGATATTCGTATTCCAGTACTTGATCTTCGGGCTCACCAGCCCTATGCCTGGGTCTTGGAGCTTCTCTACCAAAGGCTCTAAGAAGTTTTCGGTGACTTCCGTGTCGTTGTTAATGAATAACAAGTAGGGCATGGTAGCGTGTTGGATGCCCAAGTTATTTCCTCCAGCAAACCCCAAATTAACATCACTCTCTATGACTTTAACGGATGGGTAGATCTTATTGATCTGCTCTTTGGGGCTGACCTTAGAATTGTTATCCACTACTATCACTTCCATTTGCTCCAAATAGCCATGCTCCTCAAGGGATTTGAGCAATTCCACTGTAGCCTCGGCCTGGTTGAAGTTTACAGTAATAAGAGAAACGGAATTAGACGCGTTATTCATTTTTAAGCTTTTCAAGGGTCACAACCTTTGATTTTTTTGTGACCAAAAAATCGTTTTTCGTCTTACGGAATTGTAAAACTCCTTTTACTTGTCCTAATATGAAAAGGGGTGAACTTAGTATGCTTAACCAAATACTTTTCGGGGCCTTCTCCAAAATCAGTACCAAAAAGAATACGGATGCAAATAAAAACATACCGAATGCTACTATGATGGCAAGCGGCCAGTCTACTACTACCAAATACAGGGCGCATAATCCTGAAAAGAGGACTACGGTGAACAAGGGAGGATAGATGGTGGTAATACCAAAGAAGACCTGGTTCCAATTAAACCTTGCCAGTCCTTTGCCAAATATTCTGAAGGCATCCTTTAGATTTTTTATATAAGCCATGACCCATCTTGAGCGCTGGTTGGCTACCTGCGTACGATCCACCAGCTTCTCATCGTAAATTTTAGCTTCCTTGTTGTAGGCAATTCTTATGCCATTGCCTACAAGATGACTCTGTAACATCTTGTCTTCTCCCAAGATTACGCCGTCGATCTTTTCTTTTACCTCTTCACTGGCCAAGAACGATCGAAACGCACGGGTTTCGATGGCCATCCCGGAACCTGCTATCGTACTTGAAGAACCTAGTAAAAACGGGACATACCGCTCCAGGTAATTGTGGTAGAGTTCTCCTAAAGCATCTAGCCCGGAGATATTGGAGTCCAAGTTCTTTGCAATGCGTTCGCCTTGGACCGCCCCGAATCGATGCAGGTACCTGTTCATACATTCGAGGTAGCCAGGCTTCACCAAGTTATCCGGGTCAAAGATGATCACCGCGTCGTGATCGCCTTTGAAATGCTCCACGGCGTAGAGCATGGATTTTACCTTCGAGTTGAGCCCCTTTTCCGGGTAGAGGACAGAGAGGCGTTCGTCTTTAGGGGTGACGTTAAGCTGTTCGCAACGATCCGCCACACAATAGATACGAAAGTTCTTGTAGCCGTTGTCCAAGATCGACTGGATCAAGGGCAGGGCAGGGGACAAGTCTTTATAGGCCGTTATAACACAGGCCAATGATTTTTCTACCTGCTGCCCCGTGGGTCCGAACTTTTTCTTTCTAAACGCAAATGAAAATAATAAAAGTACAAAATGGAAAGTCAATAAGAAAGTTGCCAGCGAGACAAGCAGGACATTGATAAGCTGAAGCCACATATCATCATACTTGTTCTTTTTGAAGAAGCGCTGATGGTGTCTTGAGCATGATCTTTACATCATACCAAAAAGAGTTTTTCTCTGCATATTCCATGTCCAAAGATACCCTTTCGGACTCAGACATATCTTCTTTACCTCTTTTTGTGATCTGCCATAACCCTGTAATTCCAGCAGGAGCTAAGAAGCGCATAGCCCATTGGTCTTGTGTTAGCTTTTCTGCCTCGTATAAAGGCAATGGCCGGTTGCCTACTAAGGACATATCGCCTTTCAAGACATTGAATAACTGGGGGATCTCGTCTAGGCTGGTTTTTCTTAGGAAACTACCTAACCTTGTGATCCTAGGGTCATTTTTTACTTTAAAGAAGACAGAATCTGACTCGCCGTTAGCCCCGTCATACTGGTTAAGATGCTTGAGCTGATCAACTTGTGAATCTGCATCTTTCTTCATCGTACGGAACTTATAAAAATCGAAGATCTGGTACCCTTTGCCGGCTCGTTTTGAAATGTAGAAAACCGGCCCTTTTGAATCCAATTTTATGGCAATGGCGATCAAGGTCAAAAGCGGACTGGCAATGAGCAGGGACATAAAAGACACCGCTATATCGAAAAATCGTTTTAACCTCCAGAATTTAGGCTTTAAGGATTCATTAATAGGTATAGGTTCTTCATATTCATTTGTTTTAAGCTCTACGAGTTTGATGAGGAAGTTGATCCTCATTAAAAGATCTTGACAAAGAATGTCATTGGCAAAGTAATCATCCGCACCGGTTTCTATGGCCGCTTTCATTTCCGGCTGGCTTGTATTTTCCGATAAGAAGATGATCTTTATGTTTTCAAAATCCGGGTTGGATTTTAATTCTTCTATTGCCCCAAAGCTAGGTCGCCCGTTGATTTCCGTATCGCAGACGATCACCTTGGGTATACTCCTGCCATCCTGTTTTTGAGAAAGTATCCACGAGATAGCTTCCTCTAATCTCCCAATTTGAGAGCATCTGAAGTGCCTGTGCAGGTCTTCTTCTCTTGCACAATGGCTGTTTCCTATAAATAACACGTCGACTTCTGCCGAGCTGTGTCCGAAAGTGGTAAATTTTATATCTCCAAAATCTACTCCTTCAAAATTCACCATGCTAGGTTCTTGTTTTAATGAAGTCATAAAATTAGCCCATCAGGAAGTTCTGATTATCTACTTTTTTAACTAATTGGTCAATGATCTTAACCAATTTCTCAGGATTGAAAGGTTTATTGATGTACGCATCTGCCCCAGCTTGCTCACACTCTAATTGCGTTTGACCATCTGCCCACGAAGATATGATCACAACGGGGATATCGCTGTACATAGCGCTGGTCTTTAAATTTCTCAGGAAATCTTTCCCATCAATGACCGGTAATTTAATATCCGTAACGATCACATCCGGATTTCCATGTGCATTCATGTGATCCACTGCCTTCGCCACATTATTGAAAGCATGGATCGCATAGTCTTTCTCAAGAACTTTCTGGATAAGAAGTCTTATAGGATAGTCATCATCTATAACCAAGACTCTTTTTTTCATTTTTTTGGTTTTAATGTTCAAAAAAAATTGAAAAGAAGGCCTGAGATGAAGATGAGGGATATTTAAGCCAACATAATCCCTATCGTCAACGTGAGCCAACCATATTTATAAACAATGAATATTTAATATTACACAAATATTCGAACAAATCCGATCTGCAAGTTTGTTATCTTTTTCGAATTAGTCAAACAAAATGAAATTAAATAAACATTAATTTATATTTAATCTTCTTTAATCTCTCGAGGTAACTTCTGAAAAAGTTAAAAAAGCCTAAATTTCTTACACGTGTATATATGTGAAAGACCTGCACCAAGGTAACCTTCCCCAGCAGTAATTTTTTTAGAACCAGTAGTTTATAAATGGCGTTTAAAGGGAGAAACCATGAATGCGGCGGTTAGAGGGCGTTTTTAGTAAAGAATAAGGTTGAAAAATAAAAAATCTTACAAGAAAAGTAAAAGGCATGTTCGGTGCGCAGGACGCTATTTACTACATTTTATCAAACCTAAAACTCATTTTACTTACGTATTCAAATTATTTAAATACCCGGCTCGTATACTGGATGATGCCGGATATGTACCGTGAACTTACCACCGATATATCTTCTAGTCAACTACAGAAATGGGTTTCTTTTTAAATCTCAAATGCCGTTCCATACTTCATCCCGATTTCTTTAATCTTGCTTACATCGCTATCCAACTCGATGAACATGTTTTCTATCCCGGCCGGGGCAAAGGTTATCATCATTTCTGCATCGACGTTGGCATCGTTTCTC
The DNA here is from genome assembly GCA_028280565.1 of Fulvivirga sp. GTDB lineage: Bacteria > Bacteroidota > Bacteroidia > Cytophagales > Cyclobacteriaceae > Fulvivirga. The sequence continues at coordinate 36,921 of JANQLQ010000253.1, read as the reverse complement.
CACGTATGTCGCTCGCCTTTTTCAATGTTTAAAAAATTGCCCTCGTCTAATTCAACTTCTTTTCCATCTATAATAAAGGTCATTTGCCCACGGATGAGAAAAAAGCTTTCATCTTCCTTGGAGTGGGAGTGAATTGGCGGTCCGGGATCTCCTGCCGGGACTGTGGTTTGGCTTAAGAAGTATTTGCCATTAGTTTCATTCCCGGTGGCAATGAAATTCAGTCCAAAGTAATTTTTGTTCGTCTTACTTTTTTTCATTGTAGTCTTTTGCTTGTATGCCACATATTGATTTGGGCTATTCCTTTTTCAAATGTTGTGAATGGATGGTGTCTAGACTTACAATCTTAACCTTAGATTACGCGACAATAGTTCATCGTGTTAAATTGCTAGCCCATTTATTGAAAATTCATGAAATATAAATTCACAATTACGATAATTGGAATACCTGTTATCAACAGGATACCCAATGGAAGCCATCTTGAAGGTTCTAAGTCTTTGGAATAATTAGGTTTTGCAGTCATCACTTGCTCCCTGATAAATTTTGTCATTTCCAATTCCCTAAGCGTATTAAATTTAAACAACTGTGAACTCATACTTGGCATAATGAGAATTTTGCTGAATTCCCCGGTTTCTTTTTCATGGTACTTTAACGAGATCATGGTTGGATTTATGAGGGCAATTTGGAACACCCATTCAATATCTTTGTAGGCAATAGTCTTTGGTCCGTTAAACGTTTTTATTACTAAATTATCTTGTGAAGCTTCAACACTCCTTAACCGGATCATCATGATGATGAGCCAAGGTAAGATCCAACTCAACATTAAGACCGCACCTATCGACCAATCCTGTGAAAATGAGTCATTGGTATTCCACGTCGAGAAAATGACTAGTAAAAATCCACCTCCCCAGGTCGGTGTAAAAAGATACTTATAAACGAAGGTCATCGAAGAGCTTTTGTGCATACCTATTTGATTTGAATGATTTTTTATGGTTTATAATGTGTAGATAAGCTGATGTAAGCATTTTTGCTTATTGAGCTTATCGTTTGTAAGCGTCATGAATGATGAAGTTAGCTCATGAAGTTGAGCGTTCCAAAGGATGAAGGGCCTCATATACCCATCGTGCTTGTATGGAAACAAAGGAAATGGTGAGGTGGTTAACCGTGAAGTTTAATGCTGAAGTAGGCCAGGCTGCGGTGTCTGTGCCCTGGAAGCTTTGAGATAACCTATATTTTAATAATAGTGCAAGAGACAACTGGTGTAAAAGAGCGGTTGGTTGGCCATAAGTTGTTTACTTGATTACAAATTTTTTACCATCTTTTAACCTCGTTTATGACTATGGGTGTTCTGATAATGATTTCTTCGGATTTGGCATTTGTTACCCAAGGCGCTGTGATTAAAACATATTCCGCCAGTTGGTCCTTTAAAAAATTGATAGTCGCTTCACTATGCTTAATTCTTGAAAGTTTGCTTGGAGGATTTGTGTCCACCATAAAAGGTAATGAATGGCTATTGATATCAAACCGTTCTTTATTTTCAAGCAAGTGAACAGAAGTTATTGATGTTATTCCATTTTCAATTTTTACAATCGTATTGAATTCGAAATGAGTGTACGTGTTCATTAAAATTGTTGGGACATTGAAGTAATCGACAAACAGGTCACTTGAAAGCATATATCCGCCAATTGGCTGAGTTTCGACTCTTATATCTCTTGTGGGTAAATAAAGTACCATCCATTCTCCACTTTGATCATCCCTGATTACGCCCCCTTTTTGAAAGTATTGTTTTCCATTCGGTGAAACTATTTCTGACATAGAATCAAAGTTGTACTCTGCATAAACTTTCTTTCCCTTCTTGTCCATAATTTTCCAAACTCCAGTTGGTTTGTTTCCGGAAAAACTGCCCTGCTTGATGACTTTGCCTTTTGCGTTATAATATGACCAAGTGCCAGTTGGTTTTCCACCTTCGAATTCGGCAGTTAGTTTTGGGGTACCATCAAAGTGAAACAACTCATAGCTTCCATCAAGTTTTCCATTTGTGTAGTTCGCCTTCCTTATAGTTATTCCTTTTGAGTTTTTACTTGTCCAAAGGCCAGTTCGTTTACCTGACTTGAATTTACCTGACTCTACATCAATCCCATTAGATACAACCTTATAAGATTCTTTAGTCGACGTTTCTATACAGTTGCAATGAGTAAACTTATTCTCTTGCGCCTGGCTGATTGTGCTTAATAAAGTCGTTAATAATGTTAAGAAAGTTATTCTCATCAGTTTGAATTATTGCTTGTAACGCCTGACTGTATACTTTAGCGTATACATCCATTGTATGTTTAGGCCAAATGTAATGAATCTAAAAGGCTTTTGATCCATCAATATTTTGCCACCTTACGGCTTGCTTAATATTAGAATGAATACCAGTGTAGGATAGGGCCTGTTCAACGGTCGTGAGAAATAGGCATTAGCTATTTGTATGGTGGTGGTCTCAATATCTTAGGGCATGTTACAAGGCATAAATTGAATCAAAAAGAGCCCATAAAAAAAACCGCTTAGTTATTTTTAAGCGGTTTTTAAAAGAAATTTTTTGTGCCTTCTTGGCGGTCCGGACGGGACTCGAACCCGCGACCTCCTGCGTGACAGGCAGGCATTCTAACCAACTGAACTACCGGACCTCGTTTTATAGATTATAAAGTAAAATTTGCTTTCAAACATACTTATCTAACCCCCTTTCGTTTAAGGTGGTGCAAATGTAATATTGCTCTTGATGAATGCAAAAGAAAAAGAAAAAAATATTTAGAGGTTAAGAAAGGTATGGAACGAAGGGCGAAACTCGCCGAATAAGAAAACAGGGAACGTATAGATTTAACAAGTAGACCGTCAATCTTCAATCCCGCCTAAGTCCAACCTATGCAAGTGGATCTTAAAAAAATATCTACTTATGTTTAGCCTTTGCACTTTCGTAATTCCTTATTTCCTCTTTCTGCTTTCTAATTTCCTCTTTTAAAATATCAGTTTCATATTTGCAGACCAAAAGGCAGTACTTTCTAGGTTTACATACTGTGATCCTGCGCCTTGAGAATTATTGAAATAGATTTTAAATGATAATTTTGTACCTTCCGAAATTATAATACCATATGCTGCTTGATTTTGAAAAGCCTATTGCCGAATTAGAGGCAAAACTAGAAGACATGAAAAAGTTAGCTGTAGACAGCGATGTGAACGTCCGGGATGCAGTGAAAAGTTTAGAGGATAAAATTGACAACCTGAAAAAAGAAACATTCCAAAATCTTACGCGCTGGCAACGTGTCCAGCTATCGCGTCACCCGGACCGGCCTTACACGCTGGACTATATTTACGAGATGGCAGATGATTTTGTTGAGCTTCATGGAGACCGTGCTGTGAAGGACGACAAGGCCATGGTGGGCGGATTTGCCACGTTAGACAAAACCACCGTGATGTTCGTAGGCCAGCAAAAGGGCAGGAACACCCGCCAAAGGCAGGAAAGGAATTTTGGGATGGCTAACCCGGAAGGGTACAGGAAAGCCCTTCGATTAATGAAGGTGGCAGAGAAGTTCAATAAGCCCGTAATCACGTTGATCGATACACCGGGCGCTTTTCCCGGGCTGGAGGCCGAAGAAAGAGGGCAGGGAGAGGCCATTGCCCGCAATCTTAAAGAAATGATGACGCTGAAAGTGCCCGTGATCTGTGTGATCATTGGCGAGGGAGCCTCGGGTGGAGCCTTAGGCATAGCCATAGGGGATCGCGTGCTGATGCTGGAAAATACATGGTATTCGGTGATCTCCCCGGAATCTTGCTCTTCGATCTTATGGCGAAGCTGGGATTACAAGGAAGAAGCGGCAGAAGCTTTGAGGCTGACCGCTAAAGATATGCAGCAACTGAAACTCGTGGACGGTATCGTTAAAGAACCACTGGGAGGCGCTCATACCGACGTAAAATGGATTACAAAAGAGGTGAAAAGGGTTATCCTTAAAACCATTAAAGAATTAGAAAAACTCAGCCCCGAGGAGAGAATACAGCAGCGCATTGATAAGTTCTGTTCTATGGGAGTGGTAAAGGAATAGTAATACTTGTTTGCTAAATTTTAAAAGAGGCCGTCTCAACTACTTTTGAGACGGCCTCTTTGGTTTTAGCGGGGCTGAGTTTTTGATTTAACGTTTAAAAATGTTTTCTTTCAAAAAGGCAAGAGTTATCCTGGGCCTACGCCACGTTTTTGGCCAGGTTATGGGCTATAGCAAGTAATCCAGCTTCTACTTTCACTTTTTCAAGACCTCTCGACATAAATCTATGGAAGCTCTGGTTATGCTTTATGGTTCCAAAAGTGGCCTCAACATCCCACGGCCTTTTAGAGCGATGAACCAGTCCCTGCTCTGAAGTAAGGTTTTCCCTGATTTTGCTTATGCCTGAGTAAGTTGTGATTCAACGCTACGATGCGATTCCCTTTCCCCTTATAGCAAGAGCCCCTAAGAGGACACCCTTCACAGTGAATGGCCTGAAACGGGCAATGGTATTGTGATCCGGCTTATTCATGGCCGAGAGCTACATGAAATGAATGTTTTCCTTATAAAGCCGCCTCCATCTTGCGAGAGGAGTAGATATTGGTCAAATACCCATATATACACAAGTACTTTGAGCAACATGCGTAGATGGTACATCGAGGTTCCTCCAGGCTCGTATTGCTTGAGTAAGGATTCAATATTAATATGGTCGATTACATCATTGACCACCTGAACAGGATGGTTTTCCTCAATCAATTCCTCTACAGCGGGCGGAAGTAACACCACTTGATTGGGACTGTAACCTTTAAAGACTAGATTTGAAGTAGTACACACACAACTAGGTTAATCCTTAGTCACCAAAAAGGCCGAAAGTAAAAAGCTTCCGGCCCTCTTTTTTGTGTAACTTTGTCATTCTCTTTTAATGTTGTTTGTGAAGAGATTTTATTTATCCAATGCTATAAGTATCTTAGGCGTGATTAGTGGTAGGGACTGATTATGCCGACCCTCATAGTTAGGAACCTTCCCACGCTTTAGAAAAGGTTAAGGCTCGTTTAGCACAGAAACCAACAAGTCCCTGGTACCATTATAGTAGTTACCACCTAACCCCTGTTGCCTCTGGAAATCTAGCCCTGATCAACGTGTAACTAAAAAATCAAAAAGATGAAGAAATTAAAGCATGTATCAGTTTTTATGATCGTATTCAGTGCACTGGCGTTTGCTTGTGATACCGAATCTGTTGAACCATTAAATACCGGTGAAGATGATGATGATGTGATTATTATGACCGACCCTAATGATTAGCCTATACGTTTATTCCTCGCTATATTAGTGGAATGGATTAATTATACGGATAAGGCCGCCTCAACTACTTTTGAGACGGTCTTTTTTTATTCCTGGGGAATTCACATACTTCAATCGATGTGGTGAAAACCTCGTTGGTTTCATTCTTTAATTCAATGAGTTCTTTACGATATGAGACTTCATGTGATCAATACCGGTTTTTTTAAGCTGGATGGAGGTGCCATGTTTGGTGTCGTGCCTAAGGTGATCTGGCAGAAAACGAATCCTGCTGATGATAAAAACCTATGTACTTGGGCTATGCGATGCCTTTTGGTGGAAGATGGGGATCGCCTTATCCTCATCGATAATGGCATAGGTGACAAACAAAATGATAGATTTTTCAGCTACTATTATCTCCATGGCGAAGATACGCTTTTGAATTCCATTCGCCAGGCAGGTTTTAGTCCCGGTGAGATCACCGATGTGTTTTTGACCCACTTGCATTTCGATCATTGTGGGGGTGGGGTTGCCACACATAACGGGCGGCCCGAGCTTGTGTTCCCAAACGCCAAATATTGGTCTAACCTTAGCCATTGGCAGTGGGCGTTACAACCCAATGCTCGTGAAAAAGCTAGTTTTTTGAAAGAGAACATACTTCCTATGGAAGAGAGTGGGCACCTACATTTCCTGGACATAAATTCTAAAAGCCCCTTTCCTCAATTCGACATCATGACGGTAGACGGACATACGGAAAAGCAAATGCTTCCCAAGATCCGGTATAAGGACAAAACCATCGTTTTTGTGGCAGACTTGTTGCCTTCTGCAGGACACGTCCCTTTGGCTTATGTCATGGGGTACGACACCCGGCCGCTGGTGACCCTACAGGAAAAAGATGTTTTCTTAAAAGAAGCAGCTGACCAGGGCTATATCTTGTTTTTTGAGCATGATCCAGTTCAGGAGTGCTGTACCGTAAAACGTACAGAAAGAGGTGTAAGGGTAGACAAAGTATTCTCATTAAACGAAATATTGTAGCTATGAAAATAGGCTTGGCTTTATCCGGTGGGGGGATCCGTGGCGTAGCGCATCTCGGGGTGATCAAGGCCCTTGAAGAAAATGGGATCAGTATTTCGGCGGTCTCCGGGACCAGTGCCGGGGCTATTACCGGGGCTTTTTATGCGTCAGGCTATTCCGTGGATAGGATCCTCGAGATCGTGCTCGATATTAAGACCACCCGGTTTATACAATTAGCCCTAAGCTGGAAAGGGGTGCTGAAAATGGATGCTATTCATAAATTTTTAGCGCAATACATGCCCCGGGATTCTTTTGAAGCCCTCGAGATACCGTTATACATTGCCGCTACGAATATAAAGACCGGGACGACAGAGTATTTTTCCAAAGGCCCCTTAACGCCAGCCATTTGTGCTTCTTCTTGCATCCCTGTACTTTTTGACCCGGTAGCTTTTAATGACAAGCTTTATATCGATGGAGGTATGCTAAACAACCTTCCGGTAGAGCCCGTCAAAGAAACCTGCGACCTGGTCATAGCCTCTCATTCTAACCCTATCGACAGGCAATACGAGCCTAAAAATGCTAGGGATGTTATGGAAAGATCCCTCATGCTGGCCATTACCTGCAATGTATATAGCAGGAAGTCCCTGTGTGATTATTTTATTGAGCCACAAGGGCTGGGCTCCTTCAAAGTACTGGATATTAATAAAGCCGAAGAGATCTATAAAATAGGGTATGAGCAAACGTTGAAGTTTCTCGATCAAACGGATCTAAAGTCAAAATTAGGAAAATAGTACACTCATTAACATGCGGCGAACTTCATCATAATCTTACATGCAAATTTTACCTGTTTTCTACCGTACCCAGAACTCATAGTTCGCTTAACCTCTATTCGAAAAGGCGGTTATACGTTATGCACGGCTAAATTTTGTCTAAAAATTGAAAATCACCTTATAACAAATTGGTGTTTTAAAAAGTTCATTATAATCTTGTTTTAGTACAGATAAATTTTGCCTGCAATCTAAGATTTAACTTTCTTTTCTTGTAAATCTTAGTTATAGTGCTAGTTTTGAGGCGTTTTAAACAATTTTTTCAACTCAATCACAATGCTATGAATCGATTTTTTTTAACAGCATTTGCTGTTTGTGCGGTCGTAGGAGCTGCGAATGCACAAATCTCTGGCGGCATCAAGGCCGGGCTTAATTTTGCCAACCAAGACTATGAAGAAGGAAGCTTTTCTGTCTCGCCAGATGGCAGAACAGGTTTTCATGCAGGTGCTTATTTGAGTATCATGTTCTCTGACAATGTAGGACTACAACCCGAATTATTGTATTCTGCTCAAGGTTCAGAATTTGATTTTGCTGGTACAGAAACAATTCAAAAATTCAATTACATCAATGTACCCATATTATTAAAATACCAAGTGGTTGACATTCTTAGTCTTCATGCAGGTCCTCAAATTGGGTTTTTGGCATCTGCCGAAACTGAAACTGATGGAAACGACGAAGACATCAGCGATAACATCAAAGGGTCAGATTTCAGTTTAGCTTTCGGGGGCCAAGTGGATCTGCCCATGGGTTTGATCGGGGGTATTCGTTATTCTTTAGGTTTATCTGATGTAAATGATCTAGACGGTGATGATACAGAGGTATCTAACAACAACTTCCAGATCTACGTTGGATTCAAACTATTCGGAGAATAATCGTTGATCTTTTTAGATACGACATTTGAAGAAATTATTAATTCATTACAAAGCCGGTCACAAGTACCGGCTTTTTTGTATTATTGAGAAACATTAAAATGATAAATAATGAAAAAACTAGTCTTGTTATCAGTATCTGTTTTATGTATTGGTTTACTGGCCGCTAATGGTCAATCTTATGGTGTCAAAGGAGGCTTAAATTTTGCAGGTATAAGAGTAGACGAAGGATCTGATCCTGATGGGAAGGTGGGAGTTCATTTTGGAGGGTTTCTTAGCAACGAGATTCGGAACAACTGGTCAATACAAGGAGAACTTCTGTTCTCATTCCAAGGTTGGGAAGACCAAAATGTAACGTATCTTAATATTCCTATCTTGGCTAAATACAATGTGGATTCTAAATTGTCATTCCATGCAGGTCCGCAGCTGGGGATTTTGTTGGGAGGCGATAACGATGCCAATGATTTTTTGACTACGGCCGATGCCACCTTAGCCTTTGGTGGAGAATATTACTTCCAAGGGAATGTTTATGGTGGTGCTAGGTACAATTTGGGATTATCCAATATTAATGATGTTGACGGTAATGAAGTTGATATTTTTAACAGGGTATTTCAAATATATATAGGATACCGCGTTAGGTAATTAAAAGTTATGAAACGTTTACTGGTACTTATAGTGTTTGGTATAGTCGGCTTTACATACCAATCTCATGCACAAGCCGGTTTTAGACTTGGTGTAAAAGGGGGGCTCAATTTTGCGAATGTTGACCGGGATATCAGCACTGACTCCCGCACGGGCTTCCATGCCGGGGCTTTTGCTACGATTAAATTGTCAAAACTTGCAATTCAGCCCGAATTGATCTACTCTGCTCAAGGTGCTGACCTTGACTTTGGAGGAGGCTTTGGTGAGTTAGAATCACGTTTTAACTACCTTAACATCCCTATTCTATTGAAGCTATATCTCCTGGCAGGGTTGAATTTACAACTTGGACCACAATTTGGGTTTCTACTTTCGGGGGACCAAGAGTTTGTGGATGAGTTTGGAGAAATTATAGACGGTGATGCTAGTGATTTTATCAATGGCTCAGATGTGAGCCTAGGCATTGGAGCCGGATGGGATCTTCCATTTGGTTTAACCGTAGATGCAAGATATAACTTGGGACTTTCTGATGTCAATGACGTTTCCGGTGGAGATGAAGTCCGGAATCAAGTCTTCCAAGTTTCCTTAGGTTACCGATTGATCACTCTCGGTAAATAAACAGGCATAATAAATAAATAGGAGATGTTTCATCTCCTATTATTTATTTTATTTTCAGTAGGTAGTAATTCTTTTTCCCCTTTTGAGCCACTAAGTATTTGTCTTGCAGCAGTTCAAAGTCTGCACGTTGAGAAGGGTCTGTCAATTTTTGCTTATTCACACTTACTCCACCTCCTTGTATCATTCTCCGGGCTTCCCCCTTGGATTTAAAGATCAACCCATTGGCTGTCTCGGAAAGAAGCTCGGTCACATCCGGGGCGTTTTCCAAACTTTCCTTACTGATCTCGGTCTGGGGTACTCCTTCAAATACAGAGAGTAACGTTCTTTCGTCCAGTGCCGCAAGATCTTCAGTGGTAGACTTGCCGAACAGTACTTGCGAAGCCTTCAATGCCATTTCGTAATCCACCTCGCTATGTACCCTTATTGTTATGTCTTTGGCCAAAGCTTGTTGTAGTTTTCGCAGGTGCGGCGCTTCATTATGCTCCTTTTCCAAAGCCTCAATTTCTTCCTTATCCATTAAGGTGAAGATCCGTGTGTAATTGGAAGCGTCTTCGTCAGAAGCATTTAGCCAATACTGGTAAAATTGGTATGGGGAGGTCCTGGCAGGATCCAACCAAACATTCCCGGACTCTGTTTTGCCAAATTTGCTCCCATCGGCTTTTTTTATCAGTGGTGTGGTCACCGCAAAAGCTTCTCCTTGGGTCTTTCGGCGGATCAGCTCGGTGCCAGTCACAATGTTTCCCCATTGGTCCGATCCTCCTAACTGCAACCGGCAGTCTTTATTTTGGTAGAGCCAGTAAAAATCATATCCTTGCACTAGCTGGTAGCTGAACTCCGTAAAAGATAACCCGGATTCCAAACGCTGTTTCACGGAGTCTTTGGCCATCATGTAGTTTACGGTGATGTGCTTGCCTACATCCCTTATGAAATCCAAAAAAGAAAAATCCTTGAACCAGTCATAATTATTCACCACTTCGGCCGAGTTGCTGCCACAATCGAAGTCCAAAAATTTTTCCAGTTGCTGCTTTACGCAACCAAGATTATGCCTGAGGACTTCTTCTGAGAGCAAGTTGCGTTCGGCTGACTTCCCGGAAGGATCGCCCACCATGCCGGTGGCACCTCCTACTAAAGCAAGGGGTTTATGACCTGCTTTTTGAAAATGAACTAAGGTCATAACCTGTACCAGGTTACCAATGTGTAAAGAGTCCGCCGTTGGGTCAAATCCAATGTAACCGGTTATCGCTTCCTGGGCCAGCAGTTCTGCCGTACCTGGCATGATGTCATGGACCATGCCTCTCCATTTTAACTCGTTGATGAAATCCGCCATCCTCGTCAATTAATTAAGGCTGCAAATATAAAAAAGTAGAGATGGAATACAGTAACTTCTTGTGGATTCGGAAAGAGGGTTTTTCATCATGGAGACGCCGAGGTGATGAGTTCTATTGTCTTTCAAGTCTCAACTGATATATAGGGTTAGATGATAAACGCTATTGCGGTATTGGTAAGTTCTCGACCATTCGGCAAAAGGCAATGGGCAAAATGCAGTAGGCAAAATATAGGGTAGCCGATGGGTTTTTGCCGACTGTCGACTTTGGGAACGAGACCGAAAAAATAGTTTAGCAGCCATTTGAGGCTTGACACGAGATCAGTTCAAAAAGGAGGACCATCTTGCACTTAACTCCTCTCTTTTAACCCCTTGCCGGTAAAAACAGTGTTAGGTGCATTTAAATCTCTCATTTTTAGAGCAGGTTAACGATTTATTTACCCAATTTTGCAAAAAAATGAAAGAAGATCTCGTGCTGACTCGAGGAGATGTACATGTTTTAAGGTACATCACTTAACACGAAAATTAACCGCTGGCAAGCGCTATTTTCGTGTCATGCTAAAAAAGCAACAAAACCCTTTGACCGCCAGTTTAGTATAATAATTAGTCAACCAAAACCTATGAAAGTTAGACAAATCATCATTGTTGGTATCGGTCTTGTGATCTTGGTCGGCTCTTTTGCCGCATCCGGTATTTTATCCGGTATGAAAGAGCCCCCTAAAAAAGAAACCCCCGTTGAGGTCAAGAAATATGTAAAGACCCAGCCGGTAAAGTATGGAGAAGTGCAGACTAACGTTGTTGCGTTCGGAAGGGTTGAAACTGCCGAGGCGCTAGATCTCATTGCCGAGGTGCCCGGGCGTATGTTTCCAGGGGTAAAACCCTTGAAAGAAGGGCAAAGCTTCAGGAAAGGGACGTTGGTCTTCCGGGTAGATGACACGGAAGCCCGGTTAAACTTACAATCCGATAAGAGTAATTTCCTTCGTGACCTAGCGGCGATCTTACCAGACCTTAAGATTGATTTTTCAGATAACTATGCTGCGTGGGAGGCGTATTTCCAGTCGATCCAGTTGGATAAAGACCTGCCCCCGTTGCCCAACTATAACACCAACAAGGAAAAAACATTTTTGGCCACTAAAAACATCTTCAGCCAGTTTTATTCGATCAAAAGTAAGGAAGCCAACCTTCGGAAACACCGCTTTTATGCCCCGTTTGATGGCAATATTTCTATGATCAATATACAATCAGGGGCCTTTGTCAATGCCGGGAATAACATCGGCAGGTTCATCCGCTCTAACCGGCTCGAACTGCAGGTGGATGTAAGTACGAAAGATATTGAATGGATCCAGCGCAATACCCCGGTCACGATTACCTCTGAAGGAGGCAACCAATGGAAAGGAGCAATTAGCAGGATAGGGGAGTATGTAAACCCCGAAACCCAGTCGATCGATGTCTTCATCGCCATTCAGCGTACGGATAAACCCTTGTATGATGGCCAATATCTCACGGCCGATATCCCGGCGAGGAAGGTCAATAATGGCATGATCATCCCTAGGAATGCCATATTTAACAGTGATGAAGTATTTGTATTACAAGACTCGTTGCTTAAAGTAAAGCAGATCAACATCCTTCGTTTTAACGAAGAGACGGCCGTTTTTAACGGGTTAACAGAAGGAGAGGACCTGGTCATAGAGCCACTGATCAATGCGCATAACAATATGAAAGCCTACAAGGCGGATAATCCGGATGCTAAAAAAGACATCGATCTTGAAAATAAAACTGCCCAAGGAAAGCTTGTAAACAACTAAGGTTATGTTAAAATCTGTTAGGGGCTTGGTGGCATACTTTGTTAAGTATCCCATCCTTGCCAATATTATCATAGCGCTTACATTGATCGCAGGGATCGCATCCCTATTGGGAACAAAGAAATCGTTTTTCCCTTCCCGCAAGATCAATAACATATCGATCCAGGTGGCCTACCCCGGGGCATCTCCCGAAGAAATGGAAGAAGGAGTGACCACGAAGATCGAAGAGGCGATCAATAGTATTGTCGGGATTGATGAGGTCAACTCGAACAGCGGTGAAAACAGTGCCTCTATTTCCATTACAGTATTAGAGAGCTATGACATAGACGAGGTATACACCGAGGTGAAAAATGCCGTAGATGCGATCAGTTCCTTCCCACAAGATGCGGAAAAGCCCGTGATTTATAAGATCAAACCCACTACACCCGCGCAGTGGGTGGCCATAACCGGGGATGTAGACCTGTTTACCTTAAAAAAGTATTCAGAAGATGTGGAAGATGACCTGTTGGCTTCCGGGGTAGTGTCACAGGTCAACCTAATGGGATTTAATGACCGGGAGATCTCGATCGAGGTATCCGAGAAAGATTTGCGACGGTATGGGCTCAAGTTTGATGAGGTAGCAGATGCGGTGCGCTTAAACAACCGGGACATATCAGCCGGTTCGATCAAAGCTTCTTCTGAAGAGATCTTGATCCGTTCGAACGCCAAAGAAACGGATGCCGTCATGATCGGTGAAATTGTGCTTAGGTCTAACAGCGACGGGAGTAAACTGCTGTTACGCGAGGTAGGCACGATCAAGGAGCAATTTACCGATGCGCCGAATAAATGGACGATCAATGGACAGCGAGCAGTATTTATACAAGTACTCAAACTCGAAGACGAAGACTTAGAAGAGATATCGGACTACATGAATGCTTATGCCGATGAATTCAATGCTTCAAATTCAGTGGTCCAGATGATCGTGTCTTTTGATTTTATGGACTACCTTAACCAGCGTTTGGAAATGTTGACTTCCAATGGATTGATCGGGCTGTCGCTGGTCTTGGTGGCCTTGGGGCTTTTCCTGAGCCTGCGCTTATCAGCATGGGTGGCGTGGGGAATACCTTCCTCTTTCTTAGGAATGTTCATCTTAGGTATATTTTTCGGGTTGACGATCAACATGATCTCTTTGTTTGGGATGATCCTGGTGATCGGTATTTTGGTAGATGATGGCATCGTGATCGCCGAAAATATTTATTCTCATTTTGAAAAGACCGGTAACCCCATCAAGGCGGCGGTAAACGGCACTATGGAAGTGCTGCCGGCTGTTACTACCTCCGTAACGACAACCATCGTGGCTTTTATGCCGCTTTTCTTCTTGACCGGCGGCTTCGAGTTCCTTAAAGACATGGCTTTTGTAGTGGTGGCAAGCTTAAGCTTTTCACTGTTAGAAGCGTTTTTTGTATTGCCCGCCCACCTAGCGAGTAAATCCGTACTTTCCGTAAAAAGCGAAAAAAGCAGGAGCTATAAGATACGTAAGCATATCAATCGTTTCGTAGACTGGATGAGGTACGGGCTTTATGGCAATGTGCTCAAGTACACGATGAAATACCGGGTGATCTCCATCTGCCTGCTGATCGGGCTATTCCCGGTCATTGCCGGGTTATTTGGTGGCGGGTTTATCAAAGCCACCTTTTTTCCCAGGATCCCGTTTACCAACTTTAATATTGACATTGCCTTTAAACCGGGTACGCGCGAGCAGGTGACCGATAAATATCTCAAGAGGTTCGAAAATATCGTATGGGAGGTAAACGATGAGTTGAAAGAAGAAATAGAAGATGAAGAGAATATTGTAAAATTCACCTTCAGTGGCCTTGGCTCTACAAGTGATGGCTCCGATGCCGGTAGCCATGCCGGGCAGATCTCCGTATTTTACAAAGAGCTTGACGGTACGGGGATCAATGAATTTGATATCATCAACCGGATCAGGGAGAAGATCGGCATGGTCCCGGATGCGGAAAAGCTATTAGTGGGAGGAGAAGATCGTTTTGGAAAACCGATTTCCATTCGCCTGCTGGGAGCCAACTATAATGAACTCCAAGAAGCGCGTGAAGATCTGAAAGCCGAACTAAGGAAGATCACCGAACTAAAAGATATACAAGATAACGTGCAGATCGGTCGGAGGGAAATGCTATTTGACCTAAAGCCAGAAGCCTACTTCCTGGGGCTCACCCACAACGATATCACCAAACAAGTCAGGCAAGGCTTTTTTGGCGAAGAGGTACAGCGCTTGCAAAAAGGCTCTGACGAGGTAAGAGTATGGGTGCGCTACCCGGAATCCGACCGTATCAATATCGGGCAGTTGGAAGATATGAAGGTAAAGGTGAACGAGGACGGGGAGTATCCATTGACGCAGCTGACCAGCTATTCCGTAGAACGTGGCTTGTCCGGCATACGGCATTTTAACACGAAACGGGCCATTACCGTGGAAGCGGATATGGTGGACCCTTTTGGCGAGGTGCCTCCCATCATTAAAAACGTGCAAGAATCCATTATCCCGGATATCTTGGCAAAGTATCCTTCTGTGGAGGTAGACTATGGGGGACAATCGAAAGAGAGCGAGCGGGCGCAAAGCCAGATCGGGCTCTTTTTCGGGGGAGCATTTTTGTTGATCTTTTTTATTCTGATGATCACTTTCCGGTCTTTTTACCAAGCGGTCATGATCATTGCTATGATCCCCCTTGGCTGGATAGGGGCTTGTATTGGCCATGGTATCGAAGGACTGCCCGTATCCTTACTCAGTGCTTGGGGAATGATAGCATTGTCAGGGGTTATTATTAATGATGCCGTAGTATTCTTGGCTAAGTTTAATACACTGATCAAATCAGAAGGGCAAAGTGTGTACCAAGCTGCTTATAATGCAGGGATTGCGCGTTTTAGACCTATTATGTTGACTTCCATTACCACGGTGGCCGGCTTGTGGCCTTTGATCATGGAGACAAGTTTCCAAGCTCAATTCCTAATCCCTATGGCAGTATCAGTCGCTTATGGAGTACTTATTGGAACTTTCATTATCCTGCTCTTCTTTCCTGTGTTAATATTGTTTTTTAACGATGTTAGACGCTATGCCAAATGGCTTTGGACAGGTGATAAGCCTACGCGTGAAGATGTGGAAAGGGTATTGATCGATGAGCGAAGATTGCAGGAATATAGGGAATCTGCCTAAAATATTAACTTGAGTTAATTTTTTTAAAACATGTTACGACCTTTACTTTTTAGCGCACTTTTTCTAAGTGTTGGTTTGGGCTATGCCCAAGAAACTCTATCCTTATCCGAAGCCATTTCGATCAGTTTGAAAAACAACTATGACATACTCATTGAGAAAAGAAATGTGGAGCTGGCCAGGACGGATAACAATTGGGGGGAAGCCGGGCTATTTCCAAGGCTTTCTGCGCAACTGGAAGGAAGCCAAACTGTTTTTGATAATAGGGAAGCCCTGAATCCCTTCTCAATTATTGGCAAGACCAAAACCACGCAAATCGTTCCTTCGCTAGTTTTGGATTGGAATCTCCTAAACGTCCACAACATTCGGGTAAGTAAACATCGATTGGAAACTTTGCAGCGTGAATCAGAGGGCAATGCCTCTATCGTTATAGCAAACACAATACAATCCGTGATTTTGGGCTATTATGTAGTATTGCTGGAACAAAATCGGCTGGAAGAATTTGGGAAACAATTAGGGCTTAGCGCGGATAGGTACGACCTGACGAATACCCGGAAAGAGTTAGGGAGCTCTGTCACTTCTGACCTGCTTTTGGAAGAAGGGAACTACCTCACTGATTCAACGCTCTATATTAATCAAACGTTGACTTTACAAAATGCTATGACCAACCTAAATTTTCTGTTGGGTAGCAATGACCCTAACAAGGTTTATATTCTTACAGATGAACTTATAGCGGATTTCGAAGAATTAGATTTCCAAACCTTGTGGGAAAAACTGGAAAAATCGAATGTAGACCTGAAAACGCAATATTTGACACAAGCAGTTCTAGGCTATGATTTAGCCCTAAGACGTGGGGAGCGTCACCCTCAACTCAGCTTAGGGGCAAACTATACATTTACGAGAAACGAACAAGACATAAGCGATTGGCCCAGTGATATTAGGGGACAATTACCGGAAACAGGCAATAATGAGAATATTACTTACGGAGCTAATTTTACTATTTCTTTCACACTTTTTAATGGAGGGAGGATCAATAGGGCGATCCAGCGTGCTATGATCCAGGAGGATCTTGGCAATGTTAGGGTGGACAGGCTTAAAATATCACTAGGGAGAGATCTGAAACAAGCAGTGGACCAGTACAACGTCAGGAAACAATTATTTTCCATTAGTGACCGGAGGTATCAATCGTCATTAAAGAACTTAGAGATATCCCAAGAAAAGTTTAAAACCGGTACTATCAACTCTTTCGATTTCCGAACGGTACAAAACAATAATTTAACGGCGGCGATCCAAAGGTTACAAGCGATGTATGATCTCATCGATTCCCAGGTCACTATTATGAGGCTCACCGGGGGCATTATAGAAACCTATGTGGAAAATTGAGACCTTCTAAAAAGAAAAACGAAAGAGGGCCGGTTAGTTTTTGACCGGCTTTTTTAATTTTGGACCAAACTTACTTTGATCACTATGAAACAACCGGATGCTCTCAACCAAGTCGCTGAATTTCACAAAACCTTTCAACACCCCATCTTAGGAGAGCCATCGATCCCTTCTAAAGACCGGTGTGAATTACGAGTAGCGCTTATCGCCGAAGAACTCAAAGAATTTGAGCAGGCCATAAAAGATAAGGACCTCGTAGAGATAGCAGATGCGCTTTGTGATATTCAATATGTACTGTCCGGGGCCATCCTTGAGTTTGGGCTGGCCGATAAATTCAAAACCTTGTTTGACGAGGTGCAGCGCTCAAACATGAGCAAAGCTTGCGATACGGAAGAAGAAGCCCGGGCCACGGTAGAGTACTACAAAAAAGAAAGAGATACCGAATGCTATTATGAGCCTATGGACGGGAAATACCTGGTCTACCGTACGTCAGATAAGAAAACAATTAAATCCATTAACTACTCCCCGGCTGACCTAAAGAAGATACTGGATCGCCCTGCGTCGACTTAAGAAACCAGGGACTTGAAAATGAGGAAATAATGGACTCCTAAATAATGTAGACTCTTCGAAAAGGGGTTGACAGATTAAAATTGAATACCCAGCCATTTTTCTATTTCTGATTTCAGATTTTTCCAGGGCGTCCTTGAAAATTCCATCTGACAGGAAAACGTTTAGTTTTGGCAAGTAAGGCTGCATTTTCAAAATGTTTCGGATAATGCGAACTTGGAAATGAGCAGTTTAAGCGGGATTTTGTGGTTCTAAGTCCAGTTTTCATTTTCTTTTGCATGCCCAAAAGAAAACGAAACAAAAGAAAAAGGCGCCAGCAACAAAGCCCATTTTCCCCTCAAAACGCGCTGCCCAGCCCTTATAGGCCGCTTACCCACGGGCCTCAAATGAGCCGCGCTGTTCCTGGATGTCTCCCCTCCATACGCACTTGAATTTTCAATGATGCCATTTCCCAAAAAGATTGACCAACACTACTCCTATAGGCAGAACTTGGACAAAGCACCGCTAAAGGGTTCAATAATCATCTCCCATAAACACCATATCACCGGGCTGGTGCCCGGAGGGTAGGGGGCTGATCATACAACAGGTAGATCCTAATAAGAATTTACCCACTTCTTGACCGAGCTTAAGAAATGCCCCGGGTTGTGTAGTATCCTTCAGTACGATCGTGCCAACGGCAGGCCCGCCTACAATGGATAAATACCAGTACCGGCCATCACCATCTTTCAGTTTGATGTTCACACGCTCATTGCGCAAAGCGGGTAGGGAAGGGTCATTTTTATAAACCCAAGGCCGTAGCAGTACCAAGTCGCCGTGGATCCTTTCAATATCTACGACTTCCGCTGCCACCGGGCTGTGTATCCTATGATAATTGTTGTTATGTAAAAAAACGTTACTGAAGAATGAGTCTCCACTGATCTCATCTCCCATACTCCCAAAAATAGCGCGAATTGTTCTCCGGTCTCCTTTCACGTTGATCTTCGAAAGCTCGTCCACCTGCCCGTAATCACACAGCAGTCCTTCGCAAGGCCATATATGATCGTTGTTAAACGTGGGTAGTTTTTTGTACACCCGGGTGAAAAAATCTTGAAAGCTGGAATAGTCATCCCTCCCCGAGGCAGGTCGGAATTGATCGAGGTACCGGGGATCGCTGTAATTCCATTTGCAGTAAGGTTTAATTATAAATCTCGAAAAGGACTTGTTATACAGGTTGGAATATATCCTGGAAATGTATCGCTGTACCTGCGAGGGCAAGTTTCCCCATACGTTCAGCGAAATATACCGGTACACTGGGCTGTAATTGATCATAATACTGGATTTTATCCTGCTATTAGGTACGGGGATCGGCTTATAAAGATGATTACGTTTATACTAACGACACTTTGGACAGGACAAAAGATAAATTGATAATGCCAAATTACGGGAGGCGGAAAACATGACTCATTATGAGTTCGGAGGATGGTACGAACTGGTTTCCAGGCTCCTAGGGCTACCTCATTGCAGCATACCCCTAAGCAACTCTTTTCACTGCCATGACGCCGGGTCACAGGGAGCCGGGAACGTACAAGGATTTTATTTCATGGTAAACTTTAGACCCTATTTCAACACGGCCTCTATGGACACACCACTCAATACTCACGTCTCAAGACTATGGACTGAATCAAGGCTTTTTACAGTCAAATGATGGATTACTAAAAAGTGGGACCAGCCAAAGCAGAACTGGGGGTCAACTAAATGTAAAATTCCAGTTGAAAGACGGGAGAATTACTATCTTGTAATGGACGTACCGCTAAAATATCCCGGGTGTTAAAAGCATTGATAAATTCGGTCCTGCTGATCCGCTCTTTAGCCACGCCCGGCTTTATCTTGTGGTATTGCATGCGCCCTGATGGGTTGGCTGTAGCCGTGTAGACGAGGTCAAACCTCAATGGAATAGGAGAGGGAACGTACCTCATTGGGGCATGGACTTAGTAAGTATTCTTAAAATGCTCGTAGACAAACTGGTTTTGCACCTTGTTATACTGGGCCAATAACGTATAAGCCACTTCCGGCACATACCCATGTAAAGATTCCATCTCTTCGATCTTATTTGATAACTCGTGGATGTAGAAGCGGGTCTGGTCTATATTCCGGCAGTTCCTAGGTTTTTCAAAATTCATTCTGGCAAACTTATTGAACTCAAACTCTAGCTTTTTCTTTTCAAATTCACTCATGTTGTTGTGTAATATTGCACAAGTTAGTTTTTCAAAAATACCTTAATTTTCATTTAATACAATTAAATTAGATAATAAAATGTGCATTAATGCACATTATTTATTTTTCAAAATCACGTTTAGATAGGGATAGGGAGCGGTAAAGTGCTAAAAAACCGACCTAGCCCTGTAGTCCATCCTTTTCGAGGGCGGTAAATGGATTGTGAAGTTTTACACCATGGTGTCGCGTCAAGGGAGTATTCATTTTAACCTGGATCAAGTGCCACTTATTTAAGGCCAGCGCTTTTCTCCAACCTGGAAGGGGGACTAGCCGCGCAGTAGATTCCCCTTCAGTGGTATGGGGTACAATGGACACGCTTAACTTTAATGTTACCAGGTCCAGGCTTAATTTACATGGGGTTGAAATAGAGAAGATAACCCTGGTGCTACATTAAGTGTAATTGGACGGTTAGCTGTTTTCCCCGTCCCGTTCTTAAAACGTCCTCTCAAATTAGCTTTGATAGTAAAACGTTAATTTTTGGCAAGCCAGGCTATATTTTTAAGATTTTTTGGGTAATGCCAGCCTGTAAACGAGCAGTTTAAGCGGGATTTTGTGGTTCTAAGCCTGGTTTTCATTTTCTTTTGCGCGCCTATGCATAGGCATCCCTTCGGGGAAAGAAAGCGAACCAAAAGAAAAGGGCGCCAGCAACCAAGCCCATTTTCCATGCAAAACGCACTGTCCAGCCCCAATAGGCTGCTTGCCCACGGGCCTCAAACGGGCCGCGCTGTTCCCGGAGGTCTCCCCTCCACACGCCACTTGAATTTTTAATGTTGCCCTTCTTAAAGTCGGGGTTGGCAAGAGGAAGTCTTACTTTTTGCCAACTGCCCTTTGCCGATTGCCTACTGATCGAGAACCTTCCAATACCTCGAGCATAATTATCTTGTACCCAGTACGTCATTTGGGGCTTAATTTAAGATCAACACCCTTACTAAATCCATCCAAAGCCCATGCCTAGGAACATCATTCCTTACTTTCTAACCTCGTCATTCCTTGCAGTTTGTGCGTTGGGCTAGGCGTGACAAGGAATCTGCGAAGTCGTGAAACGAAAACCCAGTACATCCAAAAAAAAGTTCACGTCCAACGACACAGCAGATTCCTGCTCTCGCGTATCCACCCTGCAAGGCCGGCAGGAATGACGATAAAGAAGGTTTTTTTCGTTTTTGATGAGCGGACTTAATGGGGTCCTTTACCCTTAAATCCTGTCTATCAAAATAATTGGATGTGATAAAGTAACACTAAGAATAGTACTTCTTCAATCGCCCAACGCGTTTTTCGTAATGAAATACCGGTAAGCTATGATCGCTTTATCCAGCTTTGACAACTTGTTGAGATCTCTTTGACTATATTTAGGGAGAATTATTTTGTTAACTGCCGCCAAGAGTTTGAAAATTCTTTTCATGAGTACAGTGATGTGTTACAGCGTTAATAGAACGTAAAATTCGGGTCCTTACCAAGTATTTTTTATATTAGTGGGCGTTAACCTTTAACTGTGTATATAAATGGAAGAATCAACCAACAGTGGTTTTCTTATCCTGTTTCACCAGGTAATGTTTATCGGGGCAATCGCGTCATTGGCAGTAGCTATTATTATCTATGTTGTCCATAACCTTCGGGTTTCGGCGCTTAAGGATTTTAAACAGAAATACGACTACATCCGCCGGAACGAGATCAAGCACTACAAATATGCCTTTATTTCTATTGCCGTAGGTGTGGCATTTATCATTAATACCTATGGAAGGGGCAGTTTGTCATTTGATGCAGTGTGGTTCTTTGTCCGTATTTTTATTGCGTTGGCCGGGGGTACGTTAGTGGGATATATAGGCTCGCTGGTATTGCAATACTACTACCCGACAAGACTAGATAAAAAACTTAAGAAATGGAGATATATGTCTCGCATAAACCCTGAAACGGGGAATAAAATGAGGCTTCTCCGAGAAGATGAAGAAGACGTTCACCTGGATGAAGGAATGCAGGCCGAGGAGGAAGTATTTTCAGTGGATTACGATGTTTGGATCGATGAGGATTCAGGGTATACGAAAGTAGAAAAGTACCCGGGACACCTCGAGGCGTTACAGTGTAATAACTGCGGATTTTTCACGATGAAGATCGTGCGCGAGGAGATTATCGAGCCTCCTACGGAAACGAGCGAGGGAGAATTGGTCAAACACTATGAATGTCAATATTGCGGATCGATCCGTGCCACACAATTTCATATCGCCAAAGAGGAAGACTACGACCATTACAAACCCGGGAAAGTTGAATTTAGAAAAAACACCATGGTCAACCTTGTCAAGGTGGATATTCATAGTTCGACGGGCGGTAAAAAGAGTTACGATTTCCAAAATGTAGAGCAGGCGCAGAAGTTTTTAGAAGAATTTGATTTTGAAAAGACCCAATAATCATTTTTTTAGACCGTTATCTAAAAACATTGGCACCCTTTTGGTACTATATTCGTTAGAGAATTGAAATACTAAATCTTTTGTGAGGATATGAAGACAAATGTTCTTGTGACGGCGGGCCTAGTAGTTTTTCTTTCGAGCTTTTCAAGCTTTGCTATTCCCCCTATTATATCGTCAGATAGCCTTTTGCATCCCAAGGATCATCATGCACAGGAAGCCCGGTTAATGACGCAAATACTGACCACGTACCATTTCAAGAAGTTAGGGCTTAATGATTCTTTGTCTTCCGTGATCTTGGATGATTACATCAGCACATTGGATAATAATCGGTCTTACTTTCTACGATCCGATATAGATAAGTTTGAAACCTATCGATCAAAATTAGATGATTTGACGCTTGACGGGGAAATACAGGTGGCGTTCGACATCTACAACGTATTCCGGCAGCGATTCAATGAACGAATGCAATACATTCACGAAGTTTTATTGGAAAAAGACTACGATTACACGCTGGACGAATCCTATGATACTGACCGTGAAGGTGCAGTTTGGGAGCAAGACAAAGCAGGTCTTGACAACCTTTGGCGAAAGATCATAAAAAGTCAACTCCTAAGCCTTAAGCTGAACGGCAAAGAAATTGAAAATAGCAGGGAAACGGTAGCTAAGCGGTACAAGCGGTTCAAAAAAAACATAGACCAATATACTTCGGAAGATGTTTTTGAATTGTATATGAATACCGTCGCCGAAGTATTTGATCCGCACACGAATTATTTTTCTCCCCGTACATCAGACCGGTTTAAGCAGAACATGAGCCTTTCATTAGAAGGAATAGGCGCAAGATTGCAGACCGACGGTGATTTTACAAAAATTGTCCAGATCATGCCCGGGGGGCCGGCCGAAAAGAGTGGGCTCTTGCAAGAGAATGACAGGATCGTAGGCGTGGCTCAAGGCGCTAATGGCGATATGGAGGACGTGATCGGCTGGCGGATCGATGACGTTGTACAATTGATCAAAGGACCCAAAGGCACTACGGTACGCCTTGAAATATTGGAAGCTGAAACAGGGGTAAATGGTGTATCCAAGGAAATACGACTGGTCCGTGACAAGATCAAAATAGAAGACCTGGAGGCAAAAGCAGAGGTAATAGACTTTAACAAAGAGGGGAGAAGCTATAAAATCGGGGTTATAAAATTGCCAGGGTTTTACATGGATTTTGATGCTTACCAGGATGGTGACCCCAATTATAACAGCACCACCCGGGATGTGAAAAAGCTAGTGCTGGACCTGCAAAAACAGGGGATAGATGGCCTGATGATGGACCTGCGCAATAACGGCGGCGGATCTCTTTCCGAAGCCATTGACCTTACCGGCTTGTTCATTAAGGACGGACCTGTGGTCCAGGTAAAGACTTCTTCCAATAAAATTGAAGTAGGAGCGGATGAAGATCCCGATGTGATCTGGGATGGGCCTATGGCCGTAATGATCAACCGTTTTAGTGCCTCTGCGTCCGAGATATTTGCCGGGGCCATCCAAGACTACCAGAGAGGAGTAGTAGTAGGTGAACAGACCTTCGGGAAAGGGACTGTTCAAAGTGTGATCGACTTGGGGCGTTACTTGGAAGTGCCCGAAGGGGAGAAAGTCGGTCAATTGAAACTGACCTTGCAAAAATTCTACCGCATCACCGGAAGTAGTACCCAACACTTAGGGGTTAATCCAGATGTGAGCTTGCCGTCAGCGTTCGAGGCCAGTGAGTTTGGTGAAAGTGCTCGTCCTAGCGCCTTGCCATGGGATAAGATCAGCAGCGCCCGCTACGAATTGGTGGAAGACGTATCTCCACAAATGATCGTACAGCTTAACAATGACTTTAGAAACCGGCTTGTCACCAATGTGGAGCTAAAAGAATTGGTGGCGGAGACCAATGAGCTAAAGCAGAATCTTGCAAAGACCGCGATCTCGTTAAACGAGGAAAAAAGAAAGCAAGAGATGGAGGAGGCTGAGAAGAGAAGGTCAGAACGTGTCAGTCTTTCCGATACCAAAATTGATCCCGAAAACAAATTGGGGAAAGAGCTAATGCTGGAAGATCAATACCTGGAGGAAGGGATCATTATTTTATCTAACCTTATTAGTTCCATAGGATAAAACTATCCGTTCTTTTATGAACTTGGAGAGGGTGTAATTCGTTAGATTACTCCAATGAGAATTCTCCTGTCCATCCTTTTCTTTTTTGTAGCTACAACCAGCTATGGGCAGGACTCTGTGCTCCTTAAAAGTATCTATTTCGGTGGTGGGAGCTACTACGTGGATGAGATCCAAGTCAATGAACTTTATGATTTCATTGACGGGGTGGAAAAGTTAGAGGATTATGAGATCATCATCTTCAGCCATACGGATAATATCGGTGGGATAGAATTCAACAGGTGGCTGTCCCAAATGCGCAGCGAGGCGGTAAAATTGGAACTAATACGTCACGGAATAGTAGAAGAACTCATAGAGATCCGGGATTTCGGCCTCTCTAACCCATTATATACTAATCGCTCCAACACCGGGCGGCGAGGGAATCGCAGGGTAGATGTGATCCTTTGGCCGCTGGTTTTCTGACTTACTCCTCGTGGTTTTACTTACGATCTACTGATTCTGCCTAATAGTGATACTATTTTGACCTTTGTTTTTGAAAATACGTGTTGCTTTATAAGTTTGGGATTGAGCTAGTGGATCCCTAGTGCAAAGGTGCCTAGGACCTCACCAAGGGCGTTAAGGAAGTATTGGACTAGGTGAGAAATAAGGATAGATGAGGTCGATTATAAAATATCGGGGCCTGGCTTTGAAGTAAGGGCAACAGCAATAAGATACTACATCAATAACCATGAAAAGCTCCTGTAAAATTTTCCTCGTTTTTTCTATTACTGCTTTGATATTCATAGGTTTTGGGTGCCAAAGAACCCCGGGCTCGCAGGTAGAAAAAGAGGCGCAAACGCCACAACGTCCCAATATTATTTTTATCATGGCTGACGATCATGCAGAAAAGGCCATCAGCGCTTATGGCCATGATTTGATCCAAACTCCAAATATTGACCGTATCGCCAAGGAAGGCATACTTTTTAAAAATAGTTTTGTGACCAACTCTATCTGTGCTCCCAGCCGTGCCACCCTGCTTACGGGTAAGTTCAGTCACGTTAACGGTAAGCGCGATAACCTGGATAGGTTCAACGGCGATCAAATAACTTTCCCTAAACTTCTCCAGGATGCTGGCTACCAGACGGCTGTGATCGGGAAATGGCATTTGAAATCAGTGCCACAAGGTTTTGACGAGTGGAAGATCCTGGTTGGCCAAGGAGATTATTACCAGCCTGAGTTTGTACAAAACGGCGATACTTCCACGGTTGAGGGGTATGTGACCGAGGTGATCACCGATTTTGTACTGGAATATTTAACAGGAAGAGAGCAGGATCGACCCTTCTGCTTGCTCTATCATCATAAAGCGCCTCATCGTGGATGGATGCCGAATACCCAGGACCTGGATATGTTTAATGACGAAGATATACCCTTGCCCCCCAGCTTCTATGATGAATACAACGATCGTCCTGCTGCCCGGGAGGCAGAAATGAAAATTGCCGACATGTTCCTTTCATCGGATATGAAATTAATGCCGGGGTATTACGATGTCGAAAACGGTAAAGGGGGCAATGATCAATTTGATGCCGAGGCTTCTTGGCAAGAACAATATAGCCGTATGACAGGCCAGCAGCGCCAAGAATGGGACAAGCATTATTTACCGATCAATGAAGCGTTCAAAAAAGCAAACCTTTCCGGGAAGGCATTGGCGGAATGGAAATTTCAGCGCTATATGAAGGATTACCTTCGTTGTATCAAGTCCGTAGATGATAATGTCGGCAGGGTGCTGGATTACCTGGATCAAAGTGGTCTTGCAGAAAACACTATTGTAGTATATACTTCAGATCAGGGGTTTTACTTGGGCGAGCATGGGTGGTATGACAAACGGTTTATGTATGAAGAGTCTTTGCGCACCCCACTGGTGATGCGTTATCCTCAAGAGATCCCGGCGGGTACCGTTTCCAGCGACTTGGTACAAAACTTGGACTACGCATCTACCTTCTTAGATTTTGCCGGGGTGCGGCCACCTGGCGATATGCAGGGGAGATCTTTACGCCCTCTTATGGGTAATACCGACATCGCAGACTGGCGAGATGCGATCTATTACCATTATTACGAGTATCCAAGGGGCTGGCATAAGGTAAAAAGGCATTACGGGATGCGAACAGAAAGGTACAAACTCATACATTTTTATAATGACATAGACCATTGGGAGTTGTATGACCTTCAGAATGATCCGAACGAGATGAATAACCTGTATGATCATGTCGAATACCGACAGGTGCAGGAAGAGCTTCACCTCAAACTGGATACGCTCCGTTCGACGTATGGAGATACCGACCCGGCAGCCACGTTGTGATGGGCCGAGTGGTTTTATTGAATTGGCCCTATCAAAATGAAAAAGATTAAAAAACTAGCTTCATTCAGCAGTGGAAGTGATATGAAACACCTGCCTTTTAAATCCTACCTGGTAGTTGCAGGTATTGTCTTACAAGTCTTATTCTTTTCATGTACCCGGCCCACCACGTCCAACGAAGTAAGTGAATCCCACGTTCTTCCCAACATTATTTTGATTTTTGCTGATGATCTTGGGTATGGGGATTTAAGTTGTTTCGGCAATAAAGCCTACACCACTCCTCACCTTGATCAGCTTGCCCACGATGGGGTGAAGTTTACCAACTTTTACACAGCGCCGGTGTGCACCCCGGCCAGGGCTTCATTATTGACAGGCTGTTATGCGGACCGCGTGGGGCTACCCCGTGTAGTAGGACCCAAAGGGCCGGCATGGACAAAGGACCTGCACCGTTTGGGGCTTAACCCGGGGGAGCAGACCGTCGCAGAGTTATTAAAAGAAAAAGAATACGCCACGGCATGTGTGGGGAAATGGCATTTAGGCCATAACCCTGTTCACCTTCCTACTAATCATGGGTTTGACGAATATTTTGGTATTCCATATTCTAATGACATGTGGCCAGTGAATAGATCCACCTGGCCTCCATTGCCACTTATGGAAGGTAACAGGGTGATAGATACGATTGAAACTGACCAATCACACCTTACGGGGCTGTACACTGAACGAGCGCTGGACTTTATCACTCGCAAGGCCGGTGAGCCTTTCTTCTTGTACCTGGCACATAGTATGCCTCATGTGCCCCTTTTTGTTTCCCCCCAAGGAAAAGGGCTTTCAGGGGCGGGGTTATATGCGGATGTGATTCGCGAGATAGATACTTCTGTAGGCCGTATTGTAAAACATTTAGAGGAGTTGAACCTTTCAAAGAACACACTGGTGATCTTTACTTCTGACAATGGTCCTTGGTTATCTTTTGGAGAACATGCGGGTTCGGCAGGTGAGCTCCGGGAAGGTAAACATACCGTGTTCGAAGGGGGGGTGAGGGTGCCTTTTATCGCTAAGTGGCCAGCGCAGGTCAAGCCGGGAGGGACCCGTGACCAGCTAGCGGGTGTTATTGATCTTTTGCCTACGTTTGCCGATATCAGTGGTGTGCCTTGGCCTTCTAAGCCCATTGATGGGAAAAGCCTCAAAGGTATATTAACGAAAGAAGATCCAACGCAAGAGGGGAGAAGTACCCAGTTTCTATGGCATAATGGCCAGCTTAAAGGACTTCGCAAAGGGAATTGGAAGCTGGTACTGCCTCATAGTTACGCAAGTATCATCCAGCCCGGTATAGGTGGAGATCCAGGGCAGCGAGAAAAACGCGATCAACCTTTGGCCTTGTATGACTTGGGAAAAGACATGGGGGAGGAGAACAATTTAGCAGCTGAGGAAGATAGTGTGGTGAATCACCTGTTGCAAATAGCACAAGAACATAGAAAGGAACTGTCGGCTAATGTAAGACCCGCCTTAAAGGTGCCCGAATAGTGACCCTAATCGGTTGCTATTGCTCTCTTTGTAAGGCATCCTTGAAAATTAGTTTTGATGGTAAAACGTTAATTTTTGCAAATTAGGTTGCATTTTAAAATGTTTCGGGTAATGCCAACCTCGCAATAAACAGTTTGAGAGGGATTTCGGGGTTCTAAGCCCGGTTTTCATTTTCTTTTGTCTGCCCAAAAGAAAAGGGCGCTAGCAACAAAGCCCATTTTCCCCTCAAACGCGCTATCCAGCCGCTATAGGCCGCTTGCCCACGGGCCTCAAGAGAGCCGCACTGTTCCCGGATGTATCCCCTGCATACGCCACTTGAATTTTCAATGATGCCTAACGATAAAAGACCTGGCCAGCTAAAACATAGACCCGGCCAGTTGGTTACACCCTATACAAAATGGGATATGCCCGGGACTATTTTGTTGTTTTGCCCTCGTACATTTCCGTGAACACTTGGTCTACCGGCTCCCATAGTTCTATTTTATTGTTTTCAGGATCAAGGATATGAACGAATTTTCCATACTCATACACTTCAATTTCGTCCAGTACCTTTACACCGTTAGCTTTTAATTCCTCTACAAGTTCCACCAAGTTCTCTACCCGGTAGTTGATCATGAACTCCTTTTGAGAAGGCTCAAAATAATCCGTATCCTCCTTGAATGGGCTCCATTGGAGATACCCTTTTTTCGAGGGTTCATCACCTAGCCTGAATTCAAATAAAGACCCATATTCATTGGTCTGTAAACCAAGGTGTTGCTGGTACCAGCCTTTGGTTTTTTCCGGGTCGGCACACTTGAAGAAAATACCACCGATCCCTGTAACTCTTTTTTCTGCCATTGTATTTTGATTTTAGTGATTGTTTTAAAAATTAAGCCGTTGCAGACCTTTTAAGGACTAGGGAAGAAAGCAAAGAGACTACGAAGCCGATCAAAAATACGGTCAGGAACATAACCAAGAATTGCATGACCGGGTTTGTGAATATCTCTTCCTGGGCTTCGATTTCTGCCAAAGCCTTTTCAAAATCGTCTGCCGTGAGGGAGTTTTTTAAATCAGCAATGTATTGGCTGTAGTAATTGTCGTAAAAGTCGGGGTCTAGGTAGGCGACATATAACAGGTCGTAGATGCCAAAAGCAAGGGAAGGAATAAGGGCGATCGACATGCCTAACTTTAGCGCTTGCCAAAAAGAGATCACCCCTTGTAGATGGTGGTCCCGGTGCTCGCGGATCCCCAAGAACACAAACGCCATGCACAAGATCATAGTGGCATAACCAATGACCTCCCCTAGGTCATAATTAGGCTCGCCTGGCACAAAAACCCATAATAAAAAGGGAATGCCCACCACCACTGAGGTGGCATACAGCCCATGTTTTAAAACAATGTTTTTCATAACGTTAACTTTTATTTTCTGCCTCCAAAAAGGGAAAATGTGCCTGTTTTTCTTTCATACGAAAGTACCAAATTGTGAATTCGTACTTTTGTACCAGCGTGATCTACCTAGTCGAAAGGAGTGTCAAGGCTGAATTATGGGGGACAAGACATGATCACAACCCAACCATAATATAGTGTTATTTGTGGAAACTGGCGTTACAATAGTCCCCAATTCCTGGCGTTGTTGATGGCCTCTGTCCTTCTTTTGGCCTCTAATTTGACTAGTAAATTAGAAACATGGGTTTTTACAGTGCTCTCTGTGATAAACAGTGCTTCGGCTATTTCTTTATTCGATCGGCCGCGGGCCATTTCCAGCAATACCTCGCATTCTCGTTTACTCAAGTCCAGTTTTTTGGCTTTTTGCTCGTCCTTGAGCGTGACTTTGGAGGCTACTTTTTGTCTTCGGAGTACACGGCCAATGAGTAGGCCGAAGGCGACAAAGAAAGAGGCAATGATCGCGATGAGAACTTCGTTGGTATGATCACGGGTGACCAAAGAGTACTTGCTGACCTGTAACAGTAGCATAAGCGCCGCGGCTAACATCCCGAATCGAATGACTGTTTGTTTCAATACCTATGATTTTATAACAAATATAGGATATCAAAACAATGAAAGTTGGCCCCTAGGCGGCTTAGCCGGGCCAGTTACGGTCATTCCTCCATATTTATAAGCGTTTTTCCTTTCTTGTTGAATGACCTTATCGAAGTTGCCCGGTGTCGGTTCAAACCCCTTCTCTAATCGAAGAGCAGAGGTATGCAAACCTTTTAGGGCTCCTTGTTTTTCAGAACGATCTATTTTGGCCCTTTCTATAGAGGTCTTTAAAATATGTATGGATTGGTCATATACTTTTAAAGGGACAGGAAAAGGGTGCCCGTCTTTACCGCCATGGGCAAACGAAAAACGCGCCGGGTCTTTGAACCTGCTTGGTGTGCCATGGATCACTTCGCTCACTAAAGTTAAGGATTGTAGTGTTCGAGGGCCCAGGCCTTGAATGAGTAGCAGCTCATCGAATGTCTTGATGTTACTTTCGTAGGCTAATGCCAATACTGCCCCCAAACGCTTCAAGTCCACGTCCTTGGCTCGCACGTCATGGTGCCTTGGCATAAGCACTTTCTTTACCTCTTGGAGGCTTTTGCCAGGGTTTTGAGAGACTATATCCACCAGTGCTTTTTTAGTACCGTCAGCTTCGGAGGCGGCCAAGTTGAGGATCAATCCTTTATTTTTTCCGCACACCGCTGTATGAGGCTCTGTCACAAATGATGCCAGGTGCGTGGAGTTCCACTGGTACCGCCGCGCCATGCCCGTTAAGGCATTCATTCCCTGCTGTACGATGGTCCAGTGCCCGTCGTGTGTCACAATGAAATTATGCAGGTAGATATTATGTCCATCTTGTATGGCGGTATTGTCTACTTTGGCGGCCAGCTTACTCTTTTTTACCAGTTCATAGCCATTCAACCCGGTTTTTTCTGCGAGCTCTAGGAGCTCATCCGGTGTTTTGAGGGAATGTTTGCCACGTCCCCCACAGATATATATCCCCAACTCACCAGCCATGGGATTCAAACCTCGTTTTAACGCGTTCATCACACTGGTCGTGATCCCCGAAGAGTGCCAATCCATTCCTAAAACACAGCCAAATGACTGGAACCAAAATGGATCACTTAATTTCTTTAAGAACATATCTCGGCCGTACTCGATAACAATGGCTTCTGTAATAGCACTTCCTAGCTTGGTCATGCGATCAGCTAACCAGCGGGGAACTCGCCCACCATGGAGCGGCATATCGGCATATCCTGCGTTTTTCAATATCTCAAACTAAAATTCGAGATCAATATACTAATTTTAATAGTAATTGCTAAAAATTATTTTAAAAAACGAATTGAAATTATGCTTATGGGAGTATACTCACCTAAATTCAATGTCAAGAAACCTAAGGATTAGATTGGGGGCGTGGTTCTTTGAACTTTAGTGTCTTGGTGTCCGGGGCAGTTTTGACACTAAGGCACAAAATGCACGAAGGTTCACAAAGTATTCTGAGTAAAAGAACACAAGATCATATCAGCGTAATAAATGATGTTGTATTACGGACAGGCTTGGTTTAATGGTTAGGCATTAAAACATTTTCATCTTAAGAATAACATGGTTTTCTCTCACGCCATAAAAGTCTAACGCAACGACCCCAGGGCAAGTTAAAAAGCCAGGTCGGCTTGGTGAAGTCTATCAAATTCAATAAGGAACGTAGCGCCCTCACCGTAATTGCTCACGCATGAGATCTTGCCTTTCAAGGCCTCTACATATTTTTTTGTAATGGAAAGCCCCAACCCGGAGGAGGACTCATTAGCCGTAGGCTGGGCACTTAGCTTTTGGAATTGTTGGAACATATTCTTTTTATCTTCCTGTGTGAAGCCCGGCCCCTGGTCGCTGATCTCAACAGTCACTTTGTTGTCAGTACAGCGTGTTATCACGGAAACGGTAGTATTGTAAGGTGAGAATTTAAGGGCGTTCGAAAGCAAATTCTCAAATATGTTCTTTAAGCTCTCCCGGTGACCCATGATATAGGCCCCTGGCGTAGAATAATGGGTGATGAGCTTTATATTCTTTTTTTGACTAAGCAAATAAAATTCGCCAACTGCAGCGTCAAGGATTTCCACTACATTAACTTTATAGGTTTTCAACCCTTCTAGTTTTACATTCACAGCACTCAGGTCCAAGATTTTGCGGATCATTTCATTTTGGTCTTTTGAGACTTTCGACACTTTGTCTAGCAATTGTTTTTGTTCGTCCGTGAGGTTAGAAGATGTCATTTTTAATAGCGAGATCAATCCCTCGATCCTGCTCAAAGGACTCCTTAGGTCGTGGGCAGCCAGGCGTACCAGCTCGTCTTTTTGCTTGTTAAGTTCTTGCAGTTGCTTGTTTCTTTCGTCCAGTGTCTTTTCATAATCTTGGTGTTCTTGGTTGAACGTTTTGACGATCACAAAAATAGAGATGAAAAAGACCAGCGGGTTCGTCCAAGAGTAAATATCATCAGGGTAGGGGTGATAGACGATTTGTGGCAAGTAAAAGAGACAGAGATTGACCAGGTATAGAATTATGAACGAGCGGGATTCTATGTAAAAATACATCAGGAGTAGGATGACAACAAAGTGTAAATACTCGGTCATACGCCCTACATTCAAGTACATAGAAACAGCAATAATGAAAAGATGGACGGCGATAAAAAAGAGACTCCTAGCCAGTTTGAACTTCCCAAGGTAGTTCAGGTAGAATATATAAAAGATGAAGACCAGCAGGCCTATTTCAGCTATTCCTAATTTGTAAAGCTTATAATAAAACAGGTTTAGGCATATGAAAAAAAACACCGTAAACAGTGAGACGAGTAATGTGACATTCAGGAATCTTACATGTCGTTTCTTATGGTCGGGTACGGAATTGTGTAAGCCAATTTCAACAACTTTATGAATAGTCTCTGTAAGGTGCATCACAGACCGCTGATAGCGAGACTAACATACACATTATCAGGGTGCTAATCAAGCCAATAACACGTATAAAATTTGTAATTGAGTAGGATTAAAGGGTAATTTTTGATAATACAAAAGCATAGGGAACTGTTGGTTCATACTTTACAGGTGTAAGGTAGGTGTTTACCCTGGGGACACGGCCTGGATTTTATATTAACGGTACCAGCGAGTCGGATCAAATCAATATCTTACGCTCAAAAACATGAGGATGAAGACGAGCCTGGCATACGTAATAATTATTGCATTTTATTTGACCTCTTCGCCGGTAAACGGGCAGGAGGTATACTACCCTGGCCGGGATTGGTTGCGTAAGCCGGCGGCAGGGCTGGGCCTAGACCAGGGCAAACTGGACGAAGCGGTGTCGTTTGCCAAAAATAGCGAGTACAAAGGTTCGAGAGATTTAAGACAGGCCATATTAAAAGGTTTTGAACGCGAGCCTTACCATGAAATAGCTGGCCCTACAAAAAAAAGAGGCGGTCCGGCCGGGATCATTCTCAAAGATGGTTTTATCGTGGCAGAATGGGGCGATATTCATCGTGTGGACATGACATTTAGCGTAACGAAAAGCTATCTTTCCACGGTCGCGGGGCTGGCCTTGGACCATGGGCTTATTGGAAGTGTTAAAGACCCTGTCTCGGATTATGTATGGGATGGAACTTTTGAAGGAGAACATAATTCACAGGTCAACTGGCACCATCTTTTAAACCAGTCTTCAGATTGGTCCGGGACCCTGTTTGGCATTCATGATTGGGCGGATCGCCCGCCGCGCGAAGGGGGTATTGATGATTGGAAACGGCGTGAGTTACATGAGCCGGGTACACATTTTGAATATAATGATGTACGTGTTAATGTTTTGGCCTATTCACTGCTGCAGGTGTGGCGCAAGCCACTACCCCAGGTCTTAAAAGAAGAAATAATGGACCCTATCGGCGCTTCCTCGGGCTGGCGATGGTACGGCTATGATCACTCCTGGGTGACATTGGATGGTGTGAAAATGCAATCGGTCAGCGGAGGTGGGCATTCCGGTGGCGGATTATTTATCAATACATTGGATCATGCCAGGTTTGGTCTCCTGTTTTTACGTGGTGGTCAATGGGGAGACCGGCAGTTACTTTCCAAAGACTGGATACAGCAGGCCCTGGTGTCTTCCGAAGCGAACGAAAGGTATGGTTATATGTGGTGGCTGAACAAGGGGGAAAACGCCTGGAAAGAGGTACATGAAGATGTTTATTATGCCGCAGGTTTTGGAGGCAACTTTATTGTAATAGACCGCCGTAACGACTTGGTAGTGGTGACACGATGGCTAGAGCCATCCCAAATCAACGAAATGATGCGCAGGGTTATGAAAGCCTTGAAGCCCGGAAAATAAAAAAGGTGGGAACAACCTTGTCCCCACCTTAAACATACTTCAAGAACCCTGCTACCTTTCTTTGAACATGAAGAATACAGGTACCATCATTCTAACTCGTACCGGTTTGCCTCGTTGCTTACCGGGTACCCAGTTAGGAGATCCCTTTAATACTCTTATGGCTTCTTCATCACATCCAGCGCCAATGCCCTTGATTACTTTAAAGTCTACAAGACTTCCGTCTGCGTTGACCACAAACTGTACAAATACTTTGCCTTGGACCCTAGCGCGAAGTGCAGCTTCAGGATATCGTATGTTTTCTGCTACATAGGCCATAAAGGCCGCCATGCCTCCCTCGGGTTGAGGTTGTTTTTCAACGATTGAAAAGATCTCATCTGCTTTTTCTTCTTCTATGAAGTCTTCTAGTCCTTCTGAGTTAAACTCTTCTATAACAGACTCTTCTGTGATCTCTACATCGAAGTCAAGTTCTATCTCTTCTATGATCTCCTCTACAGGAGCCTCTACAATATTAGGCTGTTGAATCTTTTTGACCGGTGGGGGAGGAGGCTGCTCAGTCACTGGTATATCCAGTAGTTCTTCGAAGTCTTCGGTATTCGCAGCAAGCTCCATACCTCCTAGTCCTCCGTAGCTTTTCCATTCAAACAAGCCCACAACAGTCAAAAGACTCAGGAACAGGCCTATGCTGAACGCTAGTCTTCTCGTGTTTTTAAAGGCTTCGTAGCGGTGTCTTTTTACATCGATCAGGTAACTGACCATATCATAAGTTTCGAAAGGATCCTGGCCCCTTGTCTTTTTATAGCTGACCTTCAGCTTGTCGCCTGGATCCTGTATGTTTGGATTTTGTTTTGGAAGTAACATCACTCTTGAAGTTTGTTTGTTTAAATGTCGGGAAATAATCTTGGCCCTGGGATGAGCTATGTTTGTATTTAAGTTGACTTATGTCAGATATAACCTAACGATCGTTACTTAGCCTCATTATCAGCGGTTTTACGGGCTTTTTCTTCGAGACCAGGCTTAGATAATAAGATTCAAACACGCTAAATACGGCAGGTTCTATCATCCATATTGGTTCATTTGTGCACCGTCTCACTACTTACCTCATGCCTTTTTTAGTTATCCAAAGCCTTTTTCCATCCTTATAACCTAGACTCGATACCCATTTATCATTTTGATGTAGGCCCTGGTGGTGTTACCGGCCGTAGAGCCCAGGGATAGTGGTCACTTGCGAAATGCAAGCGACAGTTTTTGGTGCTTGGTGAATTTTAGTGCATTTGTGTCTCTTGGTGGCGAAGCTTCCACAGCCACTAAGGCACCAAAGCTCAAAAAATCACAAAGGGGTCTTTTTTATTATCTAATCTAGCCCTTATGTTAGGTGCAATTGGACGGTTAGCTATTTTTACCAATCTCATTCTCAAAATCGGCAGTTAGTAGTGTCCAATCGGCAAACCTATATATTTTGCCTACTGCCCTTTGCCTATTGCCGACTGGTCAATACCTCGAACATAGTTCATCCTCTACCCGATGCGTCATTTGAGACTTAACTTAGTGCTACTTCTTTTTCAGACTCAAACATTTTATAGGCAAGGATTTAACGAAAAAGGAACCCGTTGGATAGCCTCATCAAAAACGGAAAAAAACCTAGTTATCGTCATTCCTGCCGGCCTTGCCGGGTGAGCGATGCGCGAGAGCGGGAACCTGCTGTGTCGTATAACGTGGACCTTCTTTTAAGTGTACTGGGTTTTCGTTTCACGACTTCGTAGATTCCTTGTCACGCCTAGCCCAACGCACAAGTTGCAAGGAATGACGATGTTGGAAAGTAAGGTATGACGTTCTTAGGTATGAGTTTTGGATAGATGTAGAACAGCAGGTTGGTCCCCCATCCTTTGCAATTCGCTGGCACTAGGTTTGAGAATAAAAATCTTATTATCAATGACTTAAACCTGGCTAAGTAGTACTAGATTCTTTACAGTTAAAATTGGTGTTCAATAATGATTTAATTTTAAAAAAAACCGCTTGTGTACGCTGTTTTCTAAAACCTGTAAGTGTACAATAGAAATATTCTTCACACTGTAATTGACCTGGAGAAATGGAAAATCGGCCACAATCCCTCTTCTCTTATAGTCGAAATGACTATCTATTATTATATTGCTATTCAAATAACCCACATCATTATGCATAATTTATTGCTATTCATTTTAGTCATTACATTATCGTTATCCTGCGACAATCGCCCACCTGGTACATCTGAACCCTCGGGGCCAAACGCTTCAACGACCTACTCATACGATTTTCAAGATCCATCCTTGTCCATTGACGAGCGCTTGAACGATTTGTTGGGCCGGCTTTCCGTAGAAGAGAAGATCTCCCAGCTCAACTATGATGCACCTGCTATAGAGCGGCTAGGTATTCCTGCGTACAATTGGTGGAACGAAGCGCTA
>JANQLQ010000231.1 GCA_028280565.1 Fulvivirga sp. | reverse complement strand
TCCTATCCTGCTTTCTAGCATCGTCATTCTTACTTTCCAACATCGTCATTCCTGCCGGCCTTGCAGGGTGAGCGATGCGCGAGAGCAGGAATCTGCTGTGTTGTTGAACGTGAACCTTTTTTTGGGTGTATTGGGTTTTCGTTTCACGACTTCACAGGTTCCTTGTCACGCCTGGCCCAACGCACGGGCTGCAAGGAATGACGATAGAGAAGGTTTTTTTCGTTTTGGATAAGGATATCCAATGGGCTCCTTCATCTTTAAATCCCGGTCTATCCAATAATTGAATGTGACAAAGTAACGCGAGTCTATCGACTCAAGCTTGCGGAATTTGGCCCCGCCCAACGACCCTTGGGGCGTTAATCTCCAAAGGTCGAAGACAGGCTTCGTTTGAATTCAATTCCGGTCCTGGCAACTGCGAAGTGTAGAGGAATCATCCAACTGGCCAAACCAAACTACGGCATATTCCTTATAGATCCCTACACCCATAGCTTGCCATTCGGCCTGTTCCCACATGCCTTCGTTAATGATCAGTGGGTTATGACTAGGGCTTTTTTTCCAGCCAGAAAGTCCTTCATCTGCCGAAGCGCCGGCAGAACTGAAATAAGCGATCTCATACCCCGGGCTATTATAACCGGCGATTTCCATGGGCTTGTCCCACATACACTTCGCCTGTTTGTGGTCGTTGGTATAACAACAGGCACCCCATTCCCCATTTTCCGACCAGCTATGGGGATTGCACTTTCCCTTAGGGTCAAAGTTGTAATGATCAGCTAGATCTTTTGCATGTAATTGGGCTACCAAAGTGAGACTGGCAGAGTATGGGATTGCCTTCAACTTCTTTGAGCGCCTATACTGGTTAATGATCTTGAACAATTTCTGTTCTTCGGCATTTAAACACACGTCCGCTTTGAAGGGCTCGGCTTCCGCGGGAGATAGAATTATAGACAAATAGAAAACGAAAAGTGTTAGTTGTGACATTATTTCAGATCTATTAAAAAAGTAATAACGAATCCTTGCGGGAATCGGTTATGTCATAGCCAAGAAAAGACGGTGGAAAAATAATCGATGCTATCCTTTCTTTTAAAAGGGGGTTGAGTTCAACGTTGATCGTTTGGCCATTCATTAGATTCATGATTTTTACATTTTTACCCATCATTTCATGCTGGATTGGACACTAGCTTTGGCCTGCCAGGCCTCATCCCTAGGGTGGGAAAGAACGCACCTACCGGGATAGTGTTCAACGCTGCCGCCATGGGTTTATATTTTAGTCCAACACCTGTAGTAAAACACGTCTAGATTTTGTTAAATTCGCTACCCGATGTTTTAAGGCAAGAAATAAAATAATAATGACGCAAAATTCAAAGATCATTTACACCATTACCGACGAAGCCCCGGCTTTGGCCACTTATTCATTTCTACCGATCATAGAGGCTTTTAGCAAAGTAGCGGGTGTGGCTGTAGAGACCAGGGATATTTCGTTGGCCGGTAGAATACTCGCTAACTTCCCGGAGTATTTGACCGCAGATCAAAAGGTGCCCGACGCACTTTCCGAACTAGGTGATCTTACGAAACAGCCTACCGCCAATATTATAAAATTGCCCAATATCAGTGCCTCCATTCCTCAAATGAAGGCTACGATTAAAGAATTACAGTTACAAGGATATAATGTCCCGGATTACCCAGAAGAACCGGCTAACGACAAAGAAAGAGATATAATGGCCCGGTATGATAAAATAAAGGGGAGTGCGGTAAACCCTGTATTAAGGGAAGGAAATTCTGACCGGCGAGCGCCTAGAGCTGTAAAAGAATATGCTAAAAAACATCCCCACAGTATGGGACCATGGGCGGCAGACTCTAAAACACATGTGTCCCATATGACGGCGGACGACTTCCGTTCCAATGAAAAATCGATTATTGTAGATAAGGCACAGCACGTGCGAATAGAGTTTGTAGGACAAGATGGGGATACCGAAATATTAAAAGATAAAATTGCGCTTCTGACCGGGGAGGTGATCGACGCTACGGTCATGAACAAAAAGGCCTTGATCGCTTTCTTAGAGGAGCAGGTAGCGGCAGCAAAAGAAGAAGACGTTTTGTTTTCCTTGCACATGAAAGCTACTATGATGAAGGTATCTGATCCCATTATCTTTGGGCACGCTGTCAAGGTATTTTTTCGGCCGGTTTTTGAGAAATACGGCGAGGTTCTGCAAGAGCTTGGGGTAGATGTGAACAATGGTCTCGGGGATCTTGTGCATAAGATTCAAGCCTTACCTGCTGAACAGAAAGAGGCCATAGAGGCAGGGATACGTTCCTGCATAGATGATGGCCCGGACCTTGCTATGGTAAACTCCGATAAGGGGATTACGAACCTTCATGTACCCAGTGATGTGATCATAGATGCTTCAATGCCGGCTATGATACGAAACTCCGGGCAAATGTGGAATAAAAACGGGGATACTAAAGACACTAAAGCTGTAATCCCGGACAGCAGCTATGCAGGCATATACCAGGGGGTCATTGAATTTTGTAAAAAGCATGGAGCTTTTGATCCTACTACCATGGGCACTGTGCCCAATGTTGGCCTAATGGCACAAAAAGCCGAGGAATATGGTTCCCATGATAAAACGTTCGAGGTAAAGGGAAAAGGCACAATACGTGTCGTCAATGAAGCTGGGGAAAGTATGCTGGAACATACTGTCGAAGAAGGTGATATTTGGCGCATGTGCCAGGTAAAAGATGAGCCCATTCGAGATTGGGTCAAACTGGCTGTGAACAGGGCCCGACTTTCCAATACGCCGGCTGTTTTCTGGCTTGATAAAGATAGGGCGCATGATGCACGACTTATCGAAAAGGTAGATCAGTACCTTCCCAGTCATAATACGGACGGGTTGGAGATCCATATCATGTCACCCGTAGAGGCTACCCAGTTTTCACTAGAGCGCATGAAAAAGGGTATGGACACCATCTCGGTGACTGGTAATGTATTAAGAGATTACCTCACCGATCTTTTTCCCATACTGGAGTTGGGCACCAGTGCCAAAATGCTATCGATCGTGCCTCTCATGAACGGCGGTGGACTTTTCGAAACAGGGGCAGGCGGATCAGCTCCTAAGCATGTGCAGCAATTCAATGCGGAAGGCCATCTCCGGTGGGACTCTTTAGGTGAGTTTTTGGCCTTGGCGGCTTCTTTGGAACATTTAAGCAATGCCACTGACAATGAAACTGCCGGCATATTAGCCGAAACGTTGGACCAAGCTACGGCCAAATTTCTCGAAGCGAACAAATCACCGTCACGAAAAGTAAGGGAGTTGGACAACCGGGGAAGCCATTTTTATTTGACCATGTATTGGGCAGAGGCTTTGGCCCAGCAGACGAAAGACATGGGGTTACAAACGAAATTTACAGGCTTGTATAATGATCTGTCCGCCCATGAAGAAAAAATAATTAACGAGCTAAATGCAGCGCAAGGTGACCCTGTAGACATCGGGGGCTACTACCATCCTGATGAAACACTAGCTTCAAAAGAGATGCGACCCAGCGAGACATTTAACGTGGCGCTGGCGTCCCTAGAAGGTAACGGTTAAGCACCGGCCGGGAGCGCTCTCAAGGGCGCTTTAGCGCCTAGCTAGGTAGGAACGGAACATTTTCTACCTTTTTACTCATGGTAGAGAAAAGAATGAAATAAATGTGTGCCAGAAGTGGCTAGCAAATGCCACCAAACTCTGTTCATTCCTGCTCATATTCGTAGAAGCATATGAGGAATCTTGTTCCTCTTTATTTAGGACAAACTCCCCTGGGCGATGACCCATTTTTAATATCACTTCCAAGTCAAGTCAGGTGCCATCCTATGTTTTCAAAACCCTAACATCTTCACCGCGGTAATTGCCGCTTCATCTCCTTTATTCCCGTGCTTTCCTCCTGCCCGGTCTAAGGCTTGCTGCTGGTTATTGGGGGTGAGCACCCCGAAGATTACCGGTTTGTTATATTTCAGGGCTACATTTGTGAGCCCATGTGCGACGGCATCACAGATAAAATCAAAATGCCGTGTTTCCCCTTGGATCACACACCCTATGCAGATAACAGCGTCCACTTCTTTGCGCTCTGCCATCCATTGGGCAGCCAGGCTTAATTCGAAGCTACCGGGTACGTTCTTACGGATAACATTTTCTTTGCTCACACCATTCTCTAAGAGCGTGGTAAGGGCTCCTTCGTACATAGCTTCCGTTACAGCTTCATTCCATTCCGAAACCACAATGGCAAACACCTTGCGATCGATGCCTGGGATAGCTTTTTTAGTATAACTACTTAGGTTTTTTTGCGATGATGCCATGAGTATGATCTATTACACATAAAAAAGGGATAAAGACCAGTATATCCTTATCCCTTGGAGTATAGTTTATACCTTTTAAGAAGCCGAAGAATTTTCAAGCCTAGCCTTATATTTTTTGGCTTTCTGAAATTCGGCCGACTCCCAGTACTGGTCAATGATAGTCTGGTAGACTTCGATAGCTTCACCGTTTGCGTTCAATTTTTCATGCGCTAAAGCAGCTTTCATCAAATATTGCGGGGTGAAATATTTATTCGGTTTGTGGTTTGCAGCCTTTTCATAATACCCTATCGCAGATGCATAATCCTCCAGCTCCATGTGCGCATCGCCAACCAGGCTATAAGCCCTAGCTTGTACGAGGAGGTCATTGGAACTGAAATCCTCTAGGTAAAGTATCGCCAGCTTATATTTTTTTTGTTTTAAGTAGGCTACACCCGCATAAAAATTGGCAAGGTTACCGGCGTCCGTGATCGCATATTCTTCGGCTATGTCTACAAAACCAAGATTATTACCATCTCCTCTCAAGGCTAGTTCGAGGCTGTCCGATTCAAAGTAATACACCGCTTGGAACATCTCATTCTGGGCTTGTATATTCTGTGAGCCTTTATAGTACCTGAAACCAAAAATGCCGGCTACTACTAAAAGAATAGCTCCTGCTACACCAATAACAACAAACCGGTTTTTTTCTATGAACTCTTCCGTACGCGAGAGCTGTTCAGCCAGGGCCTCTGGGTTCTCTATAATATCGGCCCCTGGTTTGTGTTCGGCTTTAGTTTTATTTTTTACTGCCATCTTCTAAATTTTCAGGCTGCAAATCTAATGATTAATATGAGAATACGAAAAGCCTTAAAATGTCGTTTGCCGGATCGCCCGTTGCTTATGATTTTATCAATCGAGAATGAACGGGTAATCCTCCTGCGCATACACATCTTTTAGCGCTTCAGAAGCATCAGGGAAATTAGATTCTTCAGCAAACTTAACACACTCGGCTACTTTTGCTTTGATCTTTGCTTCCATCTCTTCCATCTCTGCTTCTGACGCGAATTTGTTATCAAGAATTGATTTCCTGACTTGTTCTATTGGATCTTTGTGCTTGTATTCTTCTACTTCCTCTTTGGTGCGGTATTTGGCAGGATCTGACATAGAATGCCCTTTGTACCGGTATGTTCTAAATTCAAGTAATACTGGGCCTTCCCCCTTTCTAACCCCTACAGCTGCCTCTGCCACAGCCTTATGCACTTCTTCTACGGACATAGCATCTACCGGTTTGGAAGGCATATTATATGATTCGCCCAACATGTAAAGCTCCGTGACATTTGACGTGCGTTCCACAGAAGTTCCCATAGCATACCCATTGTTCTCTATGACAAATATTACGGGTAGCTTCCACGTCATGGCGATATTTAAAGCCTCGTGAAAGGCACCTTGCCTGACAGCGCCGTCTCCCATGTAGCACATACACAAATTATCGGTCTTGTTATATTTTTCAGCAAAAGCTATCCCCGCGCCTAAAGGGATCTGTCCTCCCACGATACCGTGCCCACCGAAGAAATTGTTCTCCTTATCAAACATGTGCATAGAGCCTCCCTTACCTTTGGAAATCCCGGTCTCCTTAGCAAACAATTCGGCCATTATAGTCTTAGGGTCAGACCCTAAAGCGATAGGGTGGGCATGATCACGATATGCCGTTATATATTTATCCCCTTTTTGCAAGGCTGAAACTGCACCGGCTATACAAGCTTCTTGGCCGATGTACAAATGGCAAAAACCTTTGATCTTCTGCTGTCCGTAAAGCTGGCCTGCTTTTTCTTCAAACCTTCTCATCAAAAGCATGCTCTCAAACCAACCTAGGT
Organism: Fulvivirga sp.; assembly: GCA_028280565.1. GTDB lineage: Bacteria > Bacteroidota > Bacteroidia > Cytophagales > Cyclobacteriaceae > Fulvivirga. Next base: position 38,838 of record JANQLQ010000231.1, on the reverse strand, counting down.
AGGTCTCCTTCGAAAATGTATCTTTTGAAGCGCTCGCTTTTGATTTTCTTTTTGTGGTAGTAGCCATAATGTTAATTTTGATCCAATAGGACTGCGAAATTAAGTAAAAAAAGTTAATGCACATTGAAAAACTAAGTTTGATTGGATTCAAGAACTACCCACAGATCGAACTGGATTTTTCGAATAAAATCAACTGTTTTGTCGGTCCGAACGGTGCTGGAAAAACCAACCTGCTGGATGCGATACACTACCTTTCCATGACCAAGAGCGCCTTCAATAGTGTAGATTCTCAAAACATACGGTTTGGTGAGGGGCTTTTTAGCATTAAGGGCCTGTTTCATAAAAATGAAAAGACATACGAAGTGATATGCGCCCTTCGGAAAGGCCAGAAGAAGATCGTTAAGGTAAGCAAAAAGGAGCACGAGAAGCTCTCCGATCATATTGGTATGTTCCCTGTAGTGCTCATAGCGCCAGATGATACCGACCTGGTACGCGGCTCCAGCGAGACTAGGCGAAAGTTTTTCGATGTTATTCTATCACAACTGGATAAGAAATATTTACAGCACCTTATACGCTATAACCACTTTTTGAAACAGCGGAATGCATTACTAAAACAGTTCAACCAAGGGCTTGCTTTTGACCGTGATCTGCTCATCCCATATAATACCCAACTATTGGCCCTCGGAGATTTTTTGTACCAGCGGAGAAAAGAATTTGTCACTCATTTTCTCAATGATTTTCAAAAAAACTATGCCTGGATGGCCGACCAGGCCGAAGAGGTAGATATCATCTATGCCTCGGACTGTGATAGCTCATCGTTCCAACAACAATTTGATCAAGCGCTATCCAAAGACATCGCCTTAGAACGTACGACACTAGGGATCCATAGAGATGACTATAAATTCATGATCCAAGATACTCCTTTGAAAAAATTTGGATCACAGGGCCAGCAAAAAACGTTCCTACTGGCACTCAAATTAGCGAATTACCAAGAGGTCAAAGAGCATTTACAATCGGAGCCGATCTTATTGCTCGATGATATTTTTGATAAACTGGACAGTAATAGGATTGTACGATTGATGCAAAAGGTGGCAGAAAATGCATTTGGGCAAATTTTTATTACCGATGCGCGCGAAGAAAGGACACGTTCTATTCTAAAAGAGTTAAATTTGATAGCTGCTTTTTACCGCGTAAAGGGCGGACAAGCCGATAGTATTGAAGAACATGATCAAAAAGACAAGAGATCCTAGGAAAGCTGGAACCTCTACCGTAGGGGACGCCATCAACGAAATGTTAAAAAAATATCATCTCAAACCTAGGTTTGATGAGATGCAAGTAGTAGCCGCATGGCCCGGGCTCATGGGAAAAACTATTGCCGGCAAAACAGGAAAGATCTTTGTGAAGAACCAAGTCCTCTTTGTTGAGATCAATTCGGCCCCGTTAAAGCACGAGTTAAACATGTCTAAAAGTAAAGTCATAGAATTGATAGGAAGAGAATTTGGAGAAGAAACGATCACGGATGTTATCTTTATGTAACGGTGTCAACAGGATAGGTATTTAAAAAAAGCATCTTTTTTTTTCAAACACTTGAATAAAAAGAAAAACCGTATAATTTTGCACTTCATTTGAAAAATAGGCCGTTTGTACGGCTCTTTTTTTCAGTGGTAAGTTCTTTCAAATACCAGTTGGGGGGATACCAAAGCGGCCAACTGGGACGGACTGTAAATCCGTTGTCTTATGACTTCGCAGGTTCGAATCCTGCTCCCCCCACAGATCAATGAGGTAAGCTTGATCACTGGATGTAAATTTTGTGCAGAAAAGTGTTAAATTTGCATCCTTGTATAAATAAAAGCGGGAGTAGCTCAGTTGGTAGAGCGACAGCCTTCCAAGCTGTAGGTCGCGGGTTCGAACCTCGTCTCCCGCTCTATTAAATACATGTCACTCATTAGGGAGTGGATAATAGTTTGATGTTTTGAGAGCGACAGCGTGGTTTCAGAACTACGTTTGAAATCATTGTCATCGTCTCTAATGAATGTTGTGGGCCTTCGTTCGCGATCTAAAGAGAATATTCTACGATTGCGATAGCTAACTTAAACCCTGCCTAACCTACCCTGTGTTCATTAATACAGATAATTGATTTTGGTAACTAAGGCAGTTGAGATAGCCCAACATGAATTTAGGCAATACTCGTATTGAGCAACAGAATACAAGTATACAGGGTAAGCCGAGATAGCTCAGGGGTAGAGCGCTTCCTTGGTAAGGAAGAGGTCGGGGGTTCAAATCCCCTTCTTGGCTCGAAATTATGAATAATAAAGTGAGGCCAACACGTTGAAAAGTAGTATCGCAACACTTAAAAAAGAATAAATTTTAAACTAAACTTAGGGATTTTCAAATATGGCTAAAGAAACCTTCGACCGTTCAAAACCCCATGTGAATATTGGGACAATCGGTCACGTTGACCATGGCAAAACCACCTTGACTGCAGCGATTTCAAAAGTATTGTCTGAAAAAGGACTGGCGGAAACGAGAGACTTTTCTTCGATCGATAACGCTCCTGAAGAAAAAGAAAGAGGTATCACGATCAATACTTCACACATTGAATACCAAACGGAGAACAGGCACTACGCTCACGTAGACTGTCCTGGTCACGCTGACTACGTAAAGAACATGGTAACGGGTGCAGCCCAAATGGATGGAGCTATCATCGTGGTAGCCGCTACTGATGGCCCTATGCCCCAAACTAGGGAGCACATCCTTCTTTCTCGCCAAGTAGGTGTACCGGCATTGGTCGTGTTCATGAATAAGGTGGACTTGGTAGATGATGCTGAGTTACTAGAGCTTGTGGAAATGGAGATCAGGGAGCTTCTTTCTGATTACGATTTCCCCGGTGATGATATCCCTGTAATCCAAGGTTCTGCATTAGGAGCTCTGAATGGTGAGCCCCAGTGGGTAGCTAAAGTTGAAGAACTTATGGCGGCTGTGGACAGCTACATTCCTATCCCTGAGCGACTAGTAGACAAAGATTTCTTAATGCCTGTAGAAGACGTATTCTCTATTACTGGTAGGGGTACTGTAGCTACAGGTAGAATTGAAAGAGGGATTATCAACTCTGGCGATCCTGTTGATATCCTTGGAATGGGCGCTGAGAACCTTAAATCTACGGTTACAGGTGTAGAGATGTTCAGGAAGATCTTGGATAGAGGAGAAGCGGGTGATAACGTTGGCCTTTTGTTAAGGGGAATTGAAAAAACCGACATCAAAAGAGGTATGGTAATCTGCAAGCCAGGTTCTGTTACTCCTCACGCCAAGTTCAAAGCTGAAGTATATGTACTGTCAAAAGAAGAAGGAGGACGACATACTCCCTTCTTTAATAAGTATCGTCCACAGTTCTACTTAAGAACAACTGACGTTACCGGTGAGATCATGTTACCATCAGGCGTAGAAATGGTGATGCCAGGGGATAACGTTTCTATCGAGGTAGAATTGATCAATACCGTGGCTATGGAGAAAGGTCTTAGGTTTGCGATCCGTGAAGGTGGCAGAACGGTAGGTTCTGGCCAGGTGACGGAGATCTTAGACTAAAAGATATACCAATAAGAACAAGGCGTTCTGAATTTTTTCAGGACGCTTTTGCTTTCTAAATAACTTTATACTACCTTTGCAGACCATTTTGGACAATGGAGCATAAGCGACATAGTGATCGAGTCCAAAAATGATAGGAACTGGAAGGGTTTGGAGATTGAATTTGCTCCGGGAAAATTGAAACGGGTGTAGCTCAATTGGTAGAGTAGCGGTCTCCAAAACCGTTGGCTGGGAGTTCGAGTCTCTCCACCCGTGCAAGGAAAACTAGTGAAGTAATGCAAAAATTAAAAACATTCATTTTGGATTCTTACGATGAGATGAAAAATAAGGTCTCATGGCCAAAATATAGCCAGCTCCAAAACAGCTCGATCTTGGTGTTGATCGCTTCTTTTATTTTTGCTTTACTTATAGGAGCCATGGATTATGTGTTCCAGAATGGGATGGACGTTTTTTACAACGAATTTTAATCTAACCTTTACACGTCGTGAGCGAACTTAAGTGGTATGTGGTAAGGGTGGTAAGTGGACAAGAGAAAAAAGTCAAATCTTACCTTGAGACGGAAGTCGAAAGGGAAGGGTTAAGCGATTTTGTGCCCCAGGTGCTCATACCCTCGGAGAAGGTGTATGAGATGAGAAATGGAAAGAAGAGGGTAAGGGAAAGGAACTTCTTCCCGGGATACGTATTAGTGTCTGCCGATTTGAGTAATGGAGAAGCAAATCACCTGGTGACGAGTATTCCGGGGGTGATCGGTTTTTTGGGTAACAATGGAACAGGTCAATCTAAAGAGCCTGTAGCCCTAAGGCAGTCTGAAGTAAATCGTATTCTTGGTAAAGTCGACGAGATCGACGAGTTTGAAGAAAAACTCGATACTCCATATATAGTAGGAGAATCAGTAAAAGTGATGGACGGACCTTTCAGTGGGTTCACCGGGACCGTAGAGGAGGTATTCGAGGAAAGAAAGAAACTGAATGTAATGGTAAAGATATTCGGCAGGAACACTCCTGTGGAATTGAACTATATGCAAGTAGAAAAACTAGATTAAAGAATGGCTAAGGAAATTAGTGGATACTTGAAATTGCAGATCCGGGGAGGCCAAGCCAACCCTTCACCTCCTGTAGGACCCGCATTGGGTAGTAAGGGTTTGAATATCATGGACTTCTGCAAACAGTTCAACGCTAGGACCCAAGAAAAACAGGGTCAAGTGCTGCCCGTACTGATCACTATATATACTGATAAGACTTTTGATTTCGTCATTAAGACACCACCGGCAGCGGTAATGGTATTGGAGGCATCAAAAAAGAAGAAAGGTTCCGCAGAACCGAACAGGAATAAAGTAGGAAGTATCACCTGGGACCAGGTGAAGACGATCGCCGAAACAAAAATGCCTGATTTGAATGCATTTGAGGTTACATCTGCGATGAAAATGGTGGCCGGTACGGCTAGGAGCATGGGTATACGTGTAACGGGAACAGCTCCTTGGAATAATTAATACGTAAGCCTAATGGGAAAGTTAACGAAAAATCAAAAGGCCGCGCTGGCAAAGTTAGAAGCTAACAAGGAGTACTCCTTAACAGAAGCTTCAGGTTTAGTAAAGGATATTACCTTCACAAAGTTTGATGCTTCCGTAGATATAGATGTTCGATTGGGAGTAGATCCCAAAAAGGCCGACCAGATGGTTAGAGGCGTGGTGACATTACCTCATGGTACAGGTAAAGATCTTACCGTCCTTGTCTTATGTACACCTGATAAGGAGCAAGAAGCTAAAGATGCCGGTGCCGATCATGTTGGCCTAGATGACTACATTGAAAAAATCGAAAAGGGCTGGACGGATGTGGATGTGATCATTACTATGCCTACGGTAATGGCTAAAGTGGGCCGTCTAGGAAGGATCTTAGGACCAAGAGGGCTGATGCCCAATCCTAAATCCGGTACAGTTACCCTAGAAGTGGCCAAGGCAGTAAAAGAGATCAAAGCAGGTAAGATCGATTTTAAAGTAGATAAGTTTGGGATCATTCATACCAGTGTAGGTAAAGTCTCATTCACCCCGGAAAAGATCGAGGAGAATGTTCATGAAATGGTCCAGACCATCGTAAAGTTAAAACCGGCTTCTGCGAAAGGGACTTACATAAAAAGCATCAACTTGTCCACAACGATGAGTCCTGCTATAACAATTGACAAAAATTCTATATCCGGAATATAATCATGACAAGGGAAGAAAAAGCAACGATAATAGATGAGCTGAAGGATAAGTTCACAAAAAACGGGCACTTCTACATAACAGACGCCTCGGGTTTATCTGTAGCCCAAATCAATGCCTTTCGCCGAATATGTTTTGACAAGGGTATTGAATACAAGGTATTTAAGAATACACTAATCAAGAAAGCGCTGGATGACATTGAAGGAGATTTTAGTGGGTTGGATGAAGCCCTTAAGGGCAGTTCAGGAGTAATGTTTGTTGAAGAAACAGCAAACCTTCCGGCGAAAACGATCACAGAATATAGAAAAAAACAAGGGGGTGAAAAGCCCTTGTTAAAGGCTGCTTCCATAGAAAATGACATCTTCCTTGGTGAAGATAACTTAAAAATGCTGAGTGAACTCAAATCTAAAAATGAGTTGCTCGGTGAGGTTATTGGTCTTTTACAATCGCCTGCGAAAAACGTTATTTCCGCGTTGCAAGGTGGAAAAAATACACTTGCGGGCTTGGTGAAGACTTTATCCGAGAGAGAAAATTAATTTAAGAACAAAAAAGGAATAAAATAATACGAAAATGGCAGACGTAAAAGCACTTGGCGACCAGTTAGTTGAGCTAACTGTTAAAGAAGTAAACGAGCTTGCGGAATACCTGAAAGAGACCCATGGCATTGAGCCTGCGGCGGCAGCGGCTGTGGCAGTAGCAGCTCCTGCTGGTGGTGCGGCAGACGGTGGCGACGGTGGCGCAGAGAAGACAGAATTTGATGTTGTCTTGAAAGCTCCCGGTGGTGCAAAGCTAGCGGTTGTGAAGTTAGTGAAAGAACTTACTGGTTTAGGACTGAAAGAAGCAAAAGAGATTGTAGATAGCGCTCCTAAAGCCATAAAAGAAGGTATAGCTAAAGACGAAGCGGAAGGTCTTAAAAAGCAGCTTGAAGAGGCTGGGGCAGAGGTAGAGTTAAAGTAAGCCTTGACGGCAGCGTTAAGTCGTCTAATAAAAATTAGGCCCTTATCCCGGTGTGTCCTTAAAGACCGCCTGGATAATTAGGGTCTTTTCCTGTTTGTGGATATCCACGAACTTAATACACTCCTTTTTCCAGTATGCAAACAGTCAATATTGGAGGAGTTTTGCAACATCTTGTAATTAAAAAATTTTAAAGCTTTGGCTAACACAACAGAAAACTCAAGAATCAGTTTTTCATCTATTAAGAAGGTAATAGATTATCCCGATTTCCTTGATATTCAGTTGCAATCTTTCAAAGACTTTTTCCAGTTGGAAACTCCTGCTGAAAAAAGAGAGCAGGAAGGATTGTTCAAGGTTTTCTCTGAGAATTTTCCTATTTCCGACTCCCGGGAAAACTTTGTACTTGAATTCATTGACTACATCGTTGATCCTCCAAAGTACTCGGTAGACGAGTGTATCGATAGAGGGTTGACCTACTCCGTACCTCTGAAAGCAAAACTTAAGCTAACTTGTAATGACGAGGATAACGAAGACTTTGAGACCATAGAGCAAGAAGTCTTCCTTGGAAACATACCCTATATGACTAAAAAGGGCTCCTTTATAATTAATGGAGCAGAAAGGGTTATCGTTTCCCAATTGCATAGATCACCGGGAGTTTTCTTTGCCCAAAGCAAGCATACCAATGGCACAAAATTATACTCCGCACGTATCATTCCTTTTAAAGGTTCTTGGATAGAGTTTGCCACGGATGTAAATAGTGTCATGTATGCATACATCGACAGGAAAAAGAAATTTCCGGTTACGACCTTGTTACGTGCTATAGGGTATGGAACAGATAAAGACATCCTTGACTTGTTCGGTTTGTCAGAAGAAATCCAAGCCACTAAAAAAGACCTTAAGGATGTAAACGGCAGGAAATTGGCCGCTAGGGTGTTGAGAACTTGGACAGAGGATTTTGTGGACGAAGATACCGGGGAAGTAGTATCCATTGATAGGAATGAAGTGCTTTTGGAACGAGACCACATCCTGTCAGAAGAGGATATCGACACCATCTTGGAGTCAGGCACTAAATCTATTATCCTGCATAGGGATGATGTGAACGTCACGGACTACACCATCATCTTTAATACATTGGCGAAAGACAACTCTAACTCTGAAAAAGAGGCTGTAGAGCAGATCTACCGACAGTTGAGAAACACCGAGGCGCCAGATGAGCAGACCGCGAGAGACATTATCCAAAGCCTGTTCTTTAGTGAAAAAAGATATGACCTCGGCGAAGTTGGACGCTACAGGATCAACAAAAAACTAGGCTTGGACCTGGATACGGATCAAAGGGTATTGACCACGGAAGATATCATTCTTATTGTGAAATACCTGATCGGTTTGATTAACTCTAAGGCGGTAGTTGACGATATTGACCACCTAAGTAACCGAAGGGTAAGAACGGTAGGAGAGCAGCTTTACACACAGTTCGGTGTAGGTTTGGCAAGGATGGCCAGGACCATCAAAGAAAGGATGAATGTCCGTGATAACGAGGACTTCAAACCTGTAGACCTGATCAATGCGAGGACGCTCTCGTCAGTGATCAATTCATTCTTTGGTACTAACCAGCTTTCCCAGTTCATGGATCAAACCAACCCGCTGGCGGAGATTACCCATAAGAGAAGAATGTCTGCTTTAGGCCCGGGAGGACTTTCCAGGGAAAGAGCAGGTTTCGAGGTACGTGACGTCCACTACACGCACTACGGTCGTCTTTGTACCATAGAAACCCCGGAAGGGCCAAACATCGGTTTGATCTCTTCCTTGTGTGTACACGCCAAGGTGAATCATATGGGATTCATAGAAACACCCTACAGGGAGGTGAGCGAAGGTAAGGTGGATATGACGGGGAACGTAAAATATCTTACCGCAGAAGAAGAGGATACGCACAACATTGCACAGGCAAATGCGCCGTTAAAAGACAGTGGAAACTTTGTGAATGAGCGTGTAAAAGCACGTTTTGAAGGGGACTTTCCAGTGGTAGAGCCCGCGGAGGTTAAATATATGGATGTGGCCCCGAACCAAATTGTATCTGTTGCAGCTTCGTTGATCCCATTCTTAGAGCATGACGATGCTAACCGTGCATTAATGGGGTCTAACATGCAGCGGCAAGCTGTTCCTTTGATGAAGCCGGAATCGCCTATCGTAGGCACCGGGTTGGAAGGCCGGGTCGCACTGGATTCACGAGCATTGATCTTAGCGGAAGAGGACGGCGTGGTTGAATTCGTAGATGCAAATAGGATCGTAGTAAAGTATGACATGGACGAGGACGACCTCCTGATCAGCTTTGATAAAGACAGTAAAACCTACGATCTTATTAAGTTTAGGAGAACGAACCAGGATACTTGTATCAACCTGACCCCGATCGTTAAAAAAGGAGACCGGGTAGCGAAAGGACAGCCTTTGGTAGAAGGATACGCCACGGCCGGGGGTGAGTTGGCTCTAGGTAGAAACCTTCGAGTTGCTTATATGCCATGGCAAGGTTACAACTTCGAGGATGCCATTGTGATCTCCGAAAAAGTGGTAAGGGACGACATTTATACCTCTATTCACATCGAAGAATTTGAACTTGAAGTAAGGGACACTAAAAGGGGTGAAGAAGAGTTGACCTCGGAGATCCCTAATGTCAGTGAGGAAGCGGTCAAACATCTCGATGAGAATGGTATTATACGCATCGGGGCAGAGGTAAAAGAAGGAGACATCCTGATAGGAAAGATCACCCCGAAAGGTGAAACCGATCCTACGCCGGAAGAGAAACTTTTAAGAGCGATCTTCGGTGACAAGGCCGGAGATGTAAAAGATGCTTCTCTCAAAGCGCCACCTTCGTTAAGAGGTGTGGTAATTGATACCAAGCTTTTCTCTCGACCTAAAAAGGATAAGGAGCTCAGGGCCAAGTCTAAAAAAGAAGTAGAAATACTTAAGAATAAATATAGTAAGCAGTTACTAGCACTAAGAGGAGAGATGATCGAGAAAATGACCTCCCTTCTCAACGGCAAGACTAGCCAGGGCATCAAACACAAATTTGGGGATGAGCTGATCAGTAAAGGTGTCAAATTCAATGCTAGGAATATTGAAGAAAATCTTTTCCCTGAAAAGAACATCTACAAAGACGAAAGTACTTACAACGTACCGGAAGAGGTTAACCTGATATCCGATGTAAACTTAGATAACTGGACGAGCGAAGAGAAAGCCGATGAGTTGGTCCTTAGACTCGTCAAAAGCTATAACATCAAGAGAAATGAAATAGCAGGAGATTTTAAGCGAGAAAGATTCACCCTGGAAGTAGGGGACGAACTTCCGGCTGGGATCGTCCAATTGGCAAAAGTCTATATTGCTAAGAAAAGAAAGCTGAAAGTCGGGGATAAGATGGCCGGGCGCCATGGGAATAAAGGTGTTGTGGCACGTATCGTGAGGGCTGAAGATATGCCATTCTTGGAAGACGGCACCCCGGTTGACATCTGTCTTAACCCACTGGGTGTGCCTTCAAGGATGAACTTAGGACAGATCTACGAAACAGTGTTAGGCTGGGCAGGACTTAAAATGGGTAAGAAATATGCCACGCCTATTTTCGATGGAGCATCTATGGAAGAAGTGGCTAGTGAGCTTAAAACAGCTGAGCTACCTGCCTATGGCAGGGCTTATCTCTACGATGGGCTTACCGGGCAAAGGTTCGACCAGCCGGTGACCGTAGGGGTGGCTTACATGCTGAAACTAGGTCACTTGGTAGACGATAAGATGCACGCCAGGTCAATCGGGCCTTACTCGCTGATCACGCAGCAACCGCTCGGTGGTAAAGCGCAGTTTGGAGGCCAGCGATTCGGTGAGATGGAAGTTTGGGCATTGGAAGCGTTCGGTGCATCGAATGTATTGCAAGAAATACTGACGATCAAATCCGATGATGTCATTGGCCGGGCTAAGGCTTATGAGGCCATTGTAAAGGGTGAGAATATGAAGAGACCCAACATACCGGAGTCGTTTAACGTGTTAGTACACGAACTCCGTGGTTTGGCGCTTGAAATCACTTTGGATTAAAATTTTAAACTAAACCCGGGATAGTACGCCCGGGTACCATGACATTAAAACATCAAACTATGTCGTTCAGAAAAAACAAAAAGTTAAATAACGATTTTTCTAAAGTTACCATCAGCCTGGCTTCCCCGGAATCGATCCTCGAAAGCTCCCACGGGGAAGTTACCCAGCCCGAGACGATCAACTACCGGACCTATAAGCCCGAGATGGGAGGGCTATTCTGTGAGCGGATCTTCGGCCCGGTCAAAGATTGGGAATGTCACTGTGGTAAATATAAAAGGATACGATATAAAGGGATCATTTGCGATCGATGTGGTGTTGAGGTAACGGAAAAGAAAGTGCGTCGTGAAAGAATGGGACATATCGAATTGGTAGTTCCCGTAGCGCATATCTGGTATTTCAAATCACTGCCTAATAAGATAGGGTATCTCTTAGGGCTGCCTACCAAAAAACTAGACCAGATCATTTATTATGAAAGATACGCGGTGATCCAGGCCGGTATCAAAGAAGAGGATGGCCTGGCTTACATGGATTTTCTCACGGAAGACGAATACCTGGATATCTTGGATAAGCTACCTAGGGAAAACCAACTGTTGGACGATGATGATCCGCAAAAATTTATCGCCAAGATGGGAGCTGAGGCTCTTGAAATGTTACTGGCCAGGCTCGATTTGGACACCCTTTCATATGATTTAAGACACCAAGCTGCTACCGATACCTCGCAGCAAAGAAAAGCCGAGGCCTTGAAAAGGCTTAAAGTCGTAGAGGCTTTCCGGGACGCACGCACCCGGATAGAAAACCGTCCCGAGTGGATGGTGATCCGTATGGTGCCCGTGATACCGCCTGAACTAAGGCCATTGGTGCCGTTGGATGGAGGTAGATTCGCTACTTCCGATCTGAACGACCTGTATAGGAGGGTTATTATCAGGAATAATCGCCTCAAGCGTCTAATTGACATTAAGGCTCCCGAGGTCATCCTGAGAAATGAAAAAAGGATGCTGCAGGAGGCTGTCGATTCGCTTTTTGATAATTCCAGGAAGGTGAATGCCGTACGTTCGGATGGAAACCGGGCCCTGAAATCTCTTAGCGATATGCTTAAGGGTAAACAAGGTCGTTTCCGTCAGAACCTCTTAGGAAAACGTGTGGATTACTCGGGCCGGTCAGTGATCGTAGTGGGGCCTGAGTTGAAGCTGCACGAATGCGGTCTGCCAAAAGATATGGCTGCTGAGCTTTTCAAGCCGTTCATTATCCGCAAATTGATCGAGAGAGGAATTGTAAAAACGGTTAAATCCGCCAAGAAAATAGTTGATAGGAAAGATCCCGTGGTTTGGGATATCCTTGAAAATGTGCTGAAAGGTCACCCGGTTCTACTTAACCGGGCCCCGACACTCCACAGGTTGGGTATCCAGGCCTTCCAGCCTAAACTTATCGAAGGAAAAGCCATACAGCTTCATCCTTTGGTGTGTACCGCTTTTAACGCTGACTTTGATGGTGACCAGATGGCGGTGCACGTGCCCCTGGGACAAGAAGCTGTATTGGAAGCATCTTTGCTGATGCTTTCATCACATAATATCTTGAACCCTGCTAACGGTGCGCCTATCACTGTGCCATCACAGGATATGGTACTTGGGCTTTACTATGTGACGAAAGGTAGGAAAGGCACTAAAGATCAACCCGTTAACGGGGAGGGAAGGATGTTCTATAACGCCGAAGAGGTGATCATCGCCTTGAACGAAGGACAGCTGTCCAAGCATGCACATATTAAGGTGCGGACCAAGGTAAGGAATGAGAATGGCGAGTTGGAAACCAAAGTGATCGATACGATCGCCGGGAGAGTATTGTTCAACCAAAACGTGCCCGAAGAGGTGGGTTTTGTCGATGAATTGTTGACAAAGAAAAAGTTACAAACCATTATCTCCGATGTATTTAAGATCTCGGGGATGGCTCGGACGGCCCAGTTCTTAGACGATATTAAGGAGTTAGGCTTCCAGTCTGCTTACAAAGGCGGGTTGTCCATGGGACTGAATGATGTAGCTGTGCCGGCGGAGAAAGAAAAGCTCGTTCAGCAAGCAAAAGAAGAGGTAGATGCCGTATGGAATAACTACCTCATGGGTCTGATCACGGATAACGAGAGGTATAACCAGGTGATCGATATTTGGACAAGGATCAATACCCAGCTGACTAATACCTTGATGACGAAGCTGGAAGAGGATGACCAAGGCTTCAACTCCATTTACATGATGATGCACTCTGGGGCTAGGGGCTCCCGGGAGCAGATCCGTCAGCTTGGTGGAATGCGGGGGCTTATGGCGAAACCCCAAAAGAACCTGGCCGGATCAGTAGGTTCGATCATCGAAAACCCGATCCTGTCTAACTTCAAGGAAGGGCTGGACGTACTGGAGTACTTTATATCAACGCACGGTGCTAGGAAAGGCCTGGCGGATACCGCCCTTAAAACTGCGGATGCCGGTTATCTTACTAGGAGATTGGTGGACGTAGCGCAAGATCTTGTGATCACAGAAGCAGACTGTGGTACACTAAGAGGACTTACCGTGGCGGCACTTAAAGATAATGAAGATATCGTAGAGCCCTTGTCAGAACGAATCCTCGGTAGGGTTTCTGTTCATGATATCTACGACCCGATCACCGATGAGCTCATTTGTGAATCCGGCGCAGAGATCACAGAAGATATTGCGAAAAAGATTGACGAAACCAGCATTGAAGAAGTAGAAATACGATCGCTCCTGACTTGTGAGACTAAGCAAGGTGGGTGTGCTAAGTGCTACGGTCGAAACCTTTCTACAGGAAGGATGGTCCACGTAGGTGAAGCTGTGGGTGTTATTGCCGCACAGTCCATCGGTGAGCCAGGAACGCAGCTTACGTTGAGGACTTTCCACGTGGGAGGTACTGCTTCTAATATCGCCGTAGACGCTAACATTAAAGCGAAATTTGATGGAGTCATCGAGTTTGAAGGTGTCAGGACCATTTCCACGATAGACAACGAGGGGGACAAAGTGGACGTGGTAATGGGACGGACCGGTGAGATCAAGATCATGGACGCCAGTAAAACCAAGGTCTTGATATCCAACCACGTTCCATACGGCGCATTCATTACCGTGAAAGACGGCCAAAAAATTGAAAAAGGAGCGCAACTGTGCTACTGGGATCCTTACAACGCCGTGATCCTTTCAGAGTTTGACGGTTCTATTGAGTTTGAATCGATCATTGAAGGCATCACATATAAAGAAGAGTCAGATGAGCAGACAGGTCACAGGGAAAAAGTGATCACCGATACGAAGGATAAGACGAAGAATCCCGCTGTAGTAGTGGTGGGTAAAAACGACTCTAAGGGATATAACATACCGGTGGGTGCGCACCTTTCCGTAGAAGAAGGACAAAAAATAAAAGCGGGACAGATCCTGGCGAAGATACCGAGAACCATGGGTAAATCCAGGGATATCACTGGGGGTCTGCCAAGGGTAACGGAACTATTCGAAGCGCGAAACCCTTCAAATCCTGCCGTTGTGAGTGAGATTGATGGTGTGGTTACTTACGGTGGTATCAAGAGAGGTAACCGTGAGATCTTTATAGAATCCAAAGATGGAGTGAAGAAGAGATACTTGGTGCCACTTTCAAAGCACATCCTCGTACAGGATAATGACTTCGTGAGAGCAGGGTACCCGCTATCTGACGGTGCTATCACACCTTCTGACATCTTAGCGATCAAAGGCCCCACCGCAGTGCAGGAGTATTTGGTCAATGAGATCCAAGAAGTATATAGGCTACAAGGTGTGAAGATCAACGATAAGCACATCGAAGCTATTGTAAGCCAAATGATGCAAAAGGTACAGATCCTTGATCCGGGCGATACGAGTTTCTTGACTGGTGAGAGTGTTGACAAGTTTGTCTTTGGCGAAGAAAACGATATGGTCTTGGATAAAAAGGTCATCACAGATGCCGGGGATTCTGAAAATCTCAAGCCGGGCCAGATCGTAACGGCAAGGGAACTTCGAGATGAGAACTCTACGCTTAAGCGAAAGGATCTAAAGTTAGTCGAAGTAAGAGATGCTATGCCTGCGGTCTCTAAGCCTACTCTCCAAGGGATCACCCAAGCTTCATTGAAGACAGAAAGTTTCTTGTCAGCGGCGTCGTTCCAGGAGACCACTAAAGTATTGAGTGAAGCGGCGATCAGGGGTAAGGCGGATCAATTGCTCGGCTTAAAAGAAAATGTAATTGTAGGACACCTGATCCCAGCGGGTACAGGTCAAAGACGATTCAATAAGCTGATTGTAGGTTCTCATGCAGAATATGACCAACTAGTGTCTGCCAACGAAAGTGTTGATCAACAAAAACAACTGCAGGAGGACAATTAATGGCCGAGGAGAATAAAGAGAAGAAAGGGAATCCTAACCAGATCAATATCGAGTTATCCGAGGAGATAGCGGAAGGTGAATATGCTAACCTGGCTATGATCGCCCATTCTAACAGTGAGTTTGTCATCGACTTTATCCGGTTGATGCCAGGTGTGCCGAAGGCGAAAGTGAAGTCGAGGATCGTCATCACGCCGGAGCATGCCAAAAGGCTATTGAATGCATTGAATGATAACATTCAAAAATACGAAGACACATTCGGTGCGATCAAAAAGACAGAAGAAGCTCCTAAGTTCCCCATTAACTTTGGCGGCACGATAGGAGAAGCATAAATTAATTTGAACGATTTACGGGACCTGTTGTTTTATACAACACTTATAGGACCGTAAATCGTTTTTTTGATTTTTGGAGTGCGGATAGTCATGATTAATTAAATTGAATTTATTTGTTTAGTGAAGGGCTTTTTATACCTTTGCAGTCCGAATTTTGAAACGTATAATAACTAAGAAGAAAATATAGATGCCTACTATTCAACAATTGGTAAGGAAGGGCAGGAAGAGCTTAGTCTCGAAGTCAAAATCACCGGCCCTGGATTCATGTCCACAAAGGCGAGGGGTTTGTACCAGGGTGTACACGACAACACCTAAAAAACCGAATTCGGCGATGCGCAAAGTAGCCAGGGTACGATTGACCAATGGTAAAGAGGTGAATGCTTATATCCCGGGTGAGGGACATAACCTGCAAGAGCACTCGATCGTGCTCATTCGTGGTGGCCGGGTGAAAGATTTACCCGGGGTTCGTTACCATATCATTCGTGGTGCGTTGGATACGGCTGGTGTGAACGGTAGGCTGCAGAGAAGATCTAAATACGGTGCTAAAAGGCCAAAAAAATAAATTACAGTAGAAAATGAGAAAAGCCAAACCTAAAAAAAGGTACGTCCTTCCTGATCCCAAATTCAGGGATACATTGGTAACAAGATTTGTTAACTGTCTGATGATAGACGGGAAGAAAAGTAAAGCTTATACCATATTCTACGAAGCTGTAGGTCAAGTAGAGAACAAGTCTGGAGAGAACGGTCTTGAACTATGGAAAAAAGCGCTCAACAATGTAATGCCGAGCGTAGAAGTAAAGAGTCGCAGGGTAGGGGGTGCTACATTCCAAGTACCTATGGAAGTAAGACCTGACCGCAAGATCACGCTGGGAATCAAGTGGTTGATCCGGTATGCGAGGCTGCGAGGAGAGAAAACAATGAAAGAAAGGTTAGCGGGTGAAATCTTAGCGGCCTCCAAAGGAGAAGGTGCTGCCGTTAAGAAAAAGGACGATACACATAGGATGGCAGAAGCGAATAAAGCATTTTCTCATTTCAGATTCTAATAACTACCTACCAAAATAATGGCAAAGAGAAACTTAAAATATACGCGCAATATCGGTATTGCGGCGCACATTGACGCGGGTAAGACGACTACCACGGAGAGGATCCTCTATTACACGGGAG
Source organism: Fulvivirga sp. (assembly GCA_028280565.1). Classification (GTDB taxonomy): domain Bacteria; phylum Bacteroidota; class Bacteroidia; order Cytophagales; family Cyclobacteriaceae; genus Fulvivirga. Next base: position 22,171 of record JANQLQ010000231.1, on the reverse strand, counting down.
TAAGCCATAAAATAGGAGAGGTTCACGACGGGGCGGCCACGATGGACTGGATGGAACAAGAGCAAGAGCGGGGGATCACGATCACTTCAGCAGCCACTACCGTGTTCTGGCCTTACAAAGACAATGAATATCATATCAATATCATTGATACTCCTGGGCACGTTGACTTTACCGTAGAGGTAAACCGGTCGTTAAGGGTTCTTGATGGTTTGGTGTTTCTCTTTAGTGCAGTAGATGGAGTGGAGCCGCAGTCAGAGACGAACTGGCGACTAGCGGATAACTATAAAGTAGCGCGTATCGGCTTTGTCAATAAAATGGATCGCGCCGGTGCGGATTTTCTTAACGTGTGTAAGCAAGTTAAGGAAATGTTGGGGACCAAGGCTGTACCTTTGCAGTTGCCGATCGGGGCCGAAGACTCCTTTAAAGGAGTAGTTGATCTTGTAGAAAATAAAGCCATTGTCTGGAATGAAGACGACAAAGGGATGACCTACGAGGAGATCGATATTCCGGCGGATATGGTAGAAGAGGTGAATGAATATAGGGAGAACCTTGTGGAGTCCGTAGCAGAATACGATGACGGGCTGATGGAAAAATATTTCGAAGACCCTGATTCCATCACAAAAGAAGAGATCATAGCCGCGTTAAGAGCCGCTACTATCGACTTAGCCTTTGTGCCAATGATGTGTGGATCCGCCTTTAAGAACAAAGGGGTTCAAACCATGCTGAATTACGTGATGGAATTGTTACCTTCTCCTTTGGATAGGGATAACATCACCGGTACTAACCCTGCAACGGATGAAAAGGTGAGTATTGCTCCTGATCCGGAGGCACCTTTTTCGGCTTTGGCATTCAAGATCGCTACAGATCCATTTGTAGGTAGGTTGTGTTTTATTAGGTCATATTCGGGTATGTTGAATTCCGGTTCTTACATATTTAACACCCGAACGGAGAAGAAAGAAAGGATATCGCGTATATTCCAGATGCATGCTAATAAGCAAAACCAGATAGATCAGTTGCATTGCGGAGATATTGGGGCCGTTGTAGGGTTTAAAGATATCAAAACGGGAGATACCTTATGTGATGAGAAGAACCGTGTGGTACTTGAATCCATGATCTTCCCTGAACCTGTGATTGGTTACGCCATTGAACCCAAAGCGCAGGCGGATGTAGACAAACTTGGTATCGCTATTGGTAAATTAATAGAGGAAGATCCTACCTTACAGGTAGAAACAGATCAAGATACAGGCCAAACGATCCTTAAAGGGATGGGAGAGCTTCATCTTGATATCATTATTGACCGCCTGAAAAGAGAATTCAAGGTTGAGATCAACCAAGGTGCCCCTCAAGTGGCCTACAAGGAGGCTTTAAGAAAAGTCGTGGAACACAAAGAGGTGTATAAGAAACAAACAGGAGGTAGAGGTAAGTTTGCAGATATCGTGTTTGAATTAGGTCCTAAAGATGACGATGTAGAAGAATCAGGGCTCCAGTTTAAAAATGATATTGTTGGAGGTGTGATCCCTAAAGAATTTATACCTGCTGTGGAAAAAGGTTTTAACCAAGCCATGTCCAATGGGCCTTTGGCAGGATATCCTATTGATCATATGAAAGTGAGATTATACCACGGGTCCTTTCACGATGTTGATTCGGATTCTCTTTCTTTCGAATTGGCTGCTCGTATCGGTTTTAAAGAAGCAGCTAAGAAGGCAAGCCCTGTACTTTTGGAGCCCATCATGGGTGTGGAGGTTGTAACTCCTGATGAATATACTGGTTCGGTTACAGGTGACCTGAATAAGCGAAGAGGTATAATGAAAGGAATGGATACTCGTGGCGTAGCCCAAGTTATTAAGGCTGATGTTCCGTTATCCGAGCTATTTGGTTATGTGACAGATTTAAGAACGATCACATCAGGAAGAGCCACGGCGTCTTTAACGTTCTCTCATTATGATCCGGTACCTCAAAATATAGCCGAAACTGTAATTGCAAGTGTAAAGGGTCAGCCCGCTTAAGCGTTTAGATCATGAATCAAAAAATTAGAATAAAACTAAAATCTTACGACCACAACTTAGTGGACAAGTCTTCCGAAAAGATCGTAAGAGCAGTTAAGACTACCGGTGCCGTGGTAAGTGGACCCATACCTTTACCTACCGTAAAAGAGAAGTTCACCGTTCTCAGGTCGCCGCACGTGAATAAAAAGTCACGCGAACAATTTCAGCTATGCACGTATAAAAGGCTGGTGGATATATATTCTAACAGTACTAAAACCGTGGATGCATTGATGAAGCTAGAGCTTCCAAGTGGTGTAGATGTTGAAATAAAGGTATAACTGGATTTTATTCGATCAATTTGACCGGGTAAAAAAATATAAAGCCTTTAGCTGTTAGCTAAAGGCTTTTTTTATAGCTTATTCCCACTAAAAAGGTTAATTTCAAGCGTTTTATATGGGAAAACAAGTTAAACTTCTTGTTTGAAAAGCGAATGCATACTTAAGGGAGTTACCCTTTGGAAAAATGGACCCGGCATAGCGTTGACCAGGTCTTAGTAACTAGAAGATTTGAAAAGGATTGCCTGGAATTTAAAAAAACGACTATGAGTTCAAGGTTATATGATGAAATACCTTCGCTGGATCTAGCACATTTCACCACGGGTACGGCTGAGCAGCAAAAGAAATTTGTAGAGGACCTGGGGGAGGCATATAATACCATTGGGTTTGTAGCTATAAAAAACCACTATCTCACCGATGACCTTTCCGAACAGCTTTATGAGGTCATGAAAAAGTTTTTCCATCTGCCCGAAGAAGTAAAAAACAAATACGAGATAGAAGGGATGGCCGGCCAACGCGGATATATTGGCAAAGGTAAAGAACATGCGAAGGGTAGAACTACGGGTGATTTAAAAGAATTTTACCATATAGGACAAGAGGTAACAGACGGCGACCCGATAAAATCGGAGTATCCTGGTAACGTGTGGGTAGAAGAATTGCCAGGGCTTCAGGAGGTGGGGCTTGAGGTGTATCGACGGTTAGAGCAAACGGGAATGGAAATGCTTCGTGCCATAGCATTGTATTTGGGCTTGGAAAAAAACTATTTCGATGGGAAGGTTAAGAATGGAAACAGTATTCTACGCCCCATTCATTATTTCCCCATTGACGACCCTGATTCAGTGCCTGCAGATGCTGTACGTGCAGCGGAACATGGAGATATCAACCTGATCACATTACTTATGGGGGCCAGTGCGGATGGCTTGCAGGTGTTAAGAAAAGATGGGAAATGGATTCCTATAACGGCTCTTCCTGAGCAATTGGTGGTGAATGTAGGGGATATGTTGGAGCGATTGACCAATGGCAAGCTAAAGTCTACCATACACCGTGTGGTGAACCCGCCGAAGGAGATGATGAGATCTAGCAGGTTCTCGATCCCATTCTTCATGCACCCCAGGGCAGAAATGGACCTGTCGTGCCTAGCGAATTGTATTGATGAAAATAATAAAAAGCAGTTTGAAGATATAACAGCAGGAGAGTTTTTAAACCAACGGTTAGCGGAGATAGGCTTGAAGAAAAAATAACTTCAACTCGTGAAAATAATGTAACTATTACGTGTTCAAAAGAGTACGATATTACATTTTTCTTAGGGACGTATTTATCTTATCTATATCGGCTTTCGGAGGTCCACAGGCTCATTTTGCCATGTTTTTGGATCTACTGGTCAAAAAAAGGGGCTACCTATCTGAGGATGATTTAGTGGAGTTGACCGCTTTGTGCCAAATTCTGCCCGGACCCACTTCCACCCAGACCATCACTGCCGTTGGATTTAAAATTGGAGGGCCTAACCTTGCCTATCTAACACTATTGATATGGATGTTCCCCGCGGTGTCTATAATGACCACAGCTGCCGTGGTAATGAGCAATTTGCAAGAAAAGGAGATGTCCATAGCATTTACCAAGTACATACAGCCTATGGCTGTGGGTTTTGTAGGGTATGCCGCCCTGCGGATTGCTCAAAAGGTGATCAAGACCAAGACAGCCATAGCGCTTATGCTGATGGCAGCGGTAGGCTCTTTCCTTCTCCGGTCTCCTTTTGTCTTCCCGTTACTTTTGATCATCAGTGGAGGGATCACGGCGTTTAAATACAAGGCCCAGCCCATTGAAGAGAAAGATAGGATAAAGATCCAGTGGTCAAATTTCATTTTATGGTCCGCTGTATTTATAGGTGCCGCTTTGATCGGTGCTTTTACTAGGAACGAACCCGGCTTATTACCTTTCCGGCTTTTTGAGAATTTTTATAGGAGTGGGTCCCTAATTTTTGGAGGGGGCCAGGTCCTGATCCCATTTTTGTATACGGAATTTGTCGAATTCAAACATTACCTGAGTTCCGAGGAGTTCCTTTCCGGGTATGCGCTCATGCAATCACTCCCCGGGCCCGTATTTTCCTTTTGTGCCTACATCGGCTCTCTTTCGATGCGGAACTTCGGGGTAGGCGGGGAAATTGTTGGTGCGCTGGCGGCTGCGCTTGGAATTTTTCTGCCCGGTACGTTCTTGATATTCTTTGTGATCCGTTTTTGGGAAGGGTTAAAAAAATACCGGATCATAAAAGCCTCGCTGGAAGGGATTAATGCCGCCAGCACGGGTATGGTAATTGCGGCAGCATTGCTGATGTTCATTCCTTTGGAAAACAGCATTCAGAACCTTCTGATCGTGTTAGGCACTTTTGGAATATTGACCTTTACGAAGGTGCCTGCGCCGTTGATCATTGTCGTAGGCCTTATAGCGGGGTTTGTGCTTTGAGCGAATAAGAACCCTCTAGTTTGCCATGGTGGGTGTTGTAAATGGCGAAATATGACTGCCTAGCTCCAAGGTTTTCATTTTCTTTTGCGCGCCCATGCCATAGGCATCCCTTCGGGGAAAGAAAACGAAACAAAAGAAAAGGGCGCCAGCAACCAAGCCCATTTTCCGCGTAAAATGCGCTGCCGAGTCCCTACAGGCTGCTTACCCACAGGCCTTAAATGGGCCGCGCTGTTCCTGGATGTCTCCTCTCCTATGCTACTTGAATTTTTAATGCTTTCAACTAGTGCACATTTAGTGTAGCGCAGTGCCTACTGATCGAGGCAATAGGATTTGTAAGCCGGGCGTTCTCGTTTGTGACCCATGATCCTATAAAAGTGCGTCCTTGAAAATTAGCTTTGGTAGTAGAAACCTGGACTCGATTAAGAAATGACCGTCATTCTGTGCCGGTGGTTGTGAGAGGGCTCATTGCGAGAGCCGCCCCATTATGATCCCTTTGGGAGAATCTGCTGTGCCGTAAAACGAAAACTACTCCCCGGTTTAAAGACTGTGAAATTATACTAAACCTTATGTTAAGCCTAAGCTACCATGATTTTAAACAGGGGTTACATACAAATCCGCTTGGAAGCTATCGTCACTTCCTGGCTTTGGTAGGGACAAAAGATGAATAGTGATGAGGGAGATTTTTCTAATCAAAAAAAATCCCGGTTAATTTTAACCGGGATCTATCTTAAAGTGTTATCCTAATTTGAACGTGATAGGCAAAATAATTCTTTGCTTCACCGGCTTTCCTCGTTGTTTGGGAGGGCTCCATTTAGGGGCTCCTTGGATCACTCTCACAGCTTCTTCATCACAACCGGCACCGATACCTTTAACGGCTTGGACATCTGTTAAGCTGCCGTCCTTATCCACAACAAACTGTACATATACTTTACCTTCTATACCCATTCTCCTGGCTTGGGCAGGGTATTTCATTTTTTTACCTACGTAATCGTAGAAAGCTTGATAACCTCCAGGAGGCATAGCAGGGTCTTCCACAATTTGGAAGATCTCATCAGCTACTTCTTCTTCAGGTGCTTCTTCTACAATAATATCTTCGATAACTTCTTCTTCCGTGATCTCCACGTCAAGGTCCACTTCAATCTCTTCTTCGATTTCCTCTTCGTCAGGTACCTCTATGATCTCGGGTTGCTGAATTTTGGGTGGAGGAGGGGGAGGCTGCTCTGTAGGTGGGATTTCCAATAGGTCTTCAAAATCGTCAGTGACTTGTCCGAGGTCTACTAGCGATCCGTCGTCATAATTCTTGTATTCAAAGGCAAAAACTACGATCAACATCGCAGAGAATAAACCAATGTTAAAGAAAAGACCCCCTTTTTTGCCTAAATCGGCGTTTTCATGCTTTTTTGCTTCCATTAATAATAGGTCTTTGGTCCAAATTAGTATTGTGTGTTACTTTCAAATATACAAAACTTCACCTAAAAATGTTCAACGTTGAACAAGCTTATTGTGAAAATAGAACAACACTAAACCGAAAAAAGATCCAATAATGTTTGCCACCGCGTCATAAACCTCCATGCTCCTACCCGGGATGAAGTTTTGCATGAACTCGATCAGGAAGCCATAAAGTATGGCTAAAGTGCAGCCAATGATCGCGTACTTATGGATCCCTTCCCGGCCCGGGCTTTTCTTGTAAAAGCCCATGATCAATAAGTAGGACTGTATTAAAAAAATACCGGCATGTCCTAATTTATCATAATCAAAGAGGGTAAGGTCCGGGACTGACTTTCCGGGGGTCAACGTCAATACGAGGATCAATACAGCCCAGGCCAGCGCTGCAACCAGGTACTTGTTCAAAGCGATAGGTTAACTGCCAATTAATTCACCGTACTGTGCGGCATCCAGCAGGTGATCAGTACTCGCGCCAGCGGCTATTGCGATCTTGATCATCCATCCTTTTTCGTACGGGTCTTCATTGACTATTTCCGGTGAAGACTCTAACTCAGAATTGAATTCAGTCACCGTACCGTCAATCGGCATAAAAAGATCGGACACGGTCTTTACGGCTTCCACGGTCCCAAAAACGCCTCCTTCTTCTACTTCCTCGCCTTCCGTCTCAACCTCGACGTAAACGATATCGCCTAGCTCACCTTGCGCAAAGTCTGTAATGCCTACAATCGCAATGTCGCCGTCTATTTTGACCCATTCGTGATCTTTTGTGTACTTTAAGGATCCAGGTATATTCATCTTTGTATAATTAGTTTCTACAGGTCTAGTACCGAGAGGCTCCAATAGATCGCCGCCGGTATATAGCATGAAACCAGGCAAGGCTTGCATCGAACCGTTTGGATCGATCTATGCCGGTTTTGCCTATTCATTCACGGCCAAAAGTACATTCTTTTTCGGAATGTCAAAAGTGTGTATGGAGGTGCCCGGTTAAAATTAGAAATTAATACCAAGGGCTTCTAAATGTCCAGGCGTGTACCTTGATCCATAGCGATGTATAAACCACGGACCAAGCGTTATTGGGCCAGGCTGAACCGCACCTGTACCCCCAATCGTGTAGTAGCTCTCCGGAAAGAAGTGGATATCCTAGGTTGGTTAATGTTGCGTTCAAAATAAAACTGCAGATTCAGCTTTTCGTTCAATACATAGCTTACGTTAGGTCTGAGCTGTATGTTTAGCGCACCGTTCGTTACGGTGTTGATCTCATTTATCCTCCTTTGGATAGTTTCCGTATCACGGATCGTAAAGTTCATCCTGAAGGTGAGATCATTCTTTAGGGTGATCACCCTTCCCCTTGATTTAAAAGGGAGCCTGAAGTTGGCCTTGGTAAAACCCATCTCCAGCACTACATCGTTACTTCGTACTTCTGTGACTTGAGCATTATTAATGTTCAGCGCAATGTCTCGCTGAGTCTTATATTCCACCTTCGCAGTGAGTCTTTTTTTGGTGCGGATATTTACTCCTATTAACGGGGCAAACTGCTCGCTAATGATCACCTGGCTGATGTTATAGATAGGGATCAGGTTTAAATCGGGATCGGCAAAAACAGAGCTGTTGTAGTCTTGCAGGCTGTTATCCAGGTCTAATCCCTGTTCATATTCCAGGTTGCTGTTGTAGTTGGTAACGGAATAGCTCGACTGGTAAGCATGGGTGATGCTGATCGATTGGAACTGTTCCTGGAGTGCAGGTATTTTCCCTAACCCGGCATAGTCGACACGCCAATTGGGTATAGGGATATTCGGGAAAGGGTTCAGGCTCACGTCTTGGGCTTCCCTGCCTGTATAGGCGGCGATAAAGGCAGGGATCAATACATCCTGGGAGTTAGTATCGTAGCCCGGGTGTATTTCTCTGAACCGCGATAAGATCTCCAAGCGGTTCCTTTCGAAGTCCTCGAATACAGGAGACTCATTATCGTCATTATCGCCCTGGAAGGCCGTACGTATGGTGAGGAAAGAGATATTGTAAGACCCTGACCGGGAAGGACCGAAAGAACGAAAATCGTTAAAACCCCCGGCGGTATCATACCGGAATATCTCTTCATAGGCGGAAGTTTTTGTTTTCCGTGTCGTCAATTGGACCTTAAAATCTTTGAATGGCTCCAGGTCAGCACGGATGTTGATGTCTTCGGTCTCCGTTTGGGTAAAGGGAGCGGTGAGGTTGGGATTCTGGGTCATGAATCCCTTTTCCGCAAGCCGGGTCCGGATAGAAGGGTCCTGCGAACCGAGGATAAAACCCCACCCCGGCTCATTAAAGCTACTATCCATGCCGAATAGGTAGGCCCTTCGTGTAAACCCAGTAAGCATAGTCCCTTCTCTTAAGGTGTACGTAGCATTGACCGATCGCACAGACATCAGGAATTTCAGTACCCCTTTTAGCGCTTTGTTTTCGGCTTGCCGTGTTTGGGTGGTATCGGCCTCTTGTGATTGACGAAGGCTGCTTCTTCTCCTGCTCCGTGGTGGAGAGTTGATCTTCTTCAGGTACCCCACCTTATTATATAGCTTCACTAGGTCCACCTTACCACTGACGGTATTGTCACGACTGTTTTGAATGGTATTACCAAAGTCTAGCCGTTCAATGTCTTCAGGTCTCGTGTACAATGGGCCGGCGGTCCAAGAATAAGTCGCTTGGTAACGGTAATCTGCGTTCAGCCAGTCGGTGATCGGGAGCTTATCTAATGGCAGGCGGTAGTTCGCCCCAATACTCTGGTTGAAATTTTTCATCCTACCCAAATTCCTCAAGTTGGTCCATATCGAGTCTTGGTACTGGGCCTGGGTTATGTATTCCGGGGGAGCTGCCGTAGAATCTCGCGCCTCTTGGCTAAACCCTCCGAAAGGGCTGCTGTTGGGCTCATCGATGATAGCTTCAGCTCGTGCGGTGTAGTCCAGTGACAGGCTCTTGGTCAGGTCCCAGCGAACGTTGTAGTTACGATTGAAAGTGAAGAATTTTTCGAAATTCTCCAGGTTGCCGTTATTATCATTCCGGTAGAGGCGTTGGACCAATTGACGGTCCAGGTCCCATCTCACCGAAATATTGGACGGCATCGGGTTGATGTTGAAGTCTTTGATCAACTGGAGGTATTTACCTTCCAGGAATTTAGCATTTTTGAACGGTTCCCAAGGTTCTGTAGTAGGACTATAATTGTAAGCCACGGAACCGTTTTGATTTTCCCTGAGGAAGCGCTCAAGGTTGAAATTAGTTTGGACCAGCTGGCTGTAAGAGTAGGAAAAGCTGAAGTTTTCAATATCGTAGATATGCTTCTTGGCGTCTTCTTTCACCTTTACCTTCCTGACATTGATAAAATTGATACTTCGCCGGGTTTCCGTATCCGTAACAATGTCTTTGTAGTCATCCCGTTCGTCTTCACTTCGAGAGAGCAGTGCTGCATCTAACGTGATATCTGGGTTCGCCGGGTCAAAGAACGGGGTGACGGTCGTTTTTTGGTAGCTTACGAACATGGGTACTTTCAGACCTAGTCGCTCAGGAAGTAGTTTGTCCAAGGTGATGTTCGCGGAAATGTCGTAGGATGTAGTCTCTTCACGGGTCCTCTCCGCTATCCTGGATTGAATACCGCCAAAACCGAAAGTGGTGTGTCGTACCGTAGCGGTGATATTGGCGAAATCCGCAAGTTTGGCATTGAGAGTAGCATTCGCCGCCCAGCCTTTGGTATCATCAAAGTCGGTTACCCTGAGCTCATTTGCCCAGATACAGGCAGACTGCGCCAACCCGTCTCTTGTCTGGGGATTACGTATCCCTATGGTGAGCCATTCCACGGCGCTCAAATCAGGATTACCCCTTAGCCTGATCCTGTGGCGGCCTACTACCTTAGCGCTGTCTATGGGGAAGACTTGTGTTTTTGCTAGTTGCAGGCGATCCCTTTCAGATTTTAGCGCATAGAGCTCGTCAATGTCCAGGTCAATTTCATTACTTTCCGGCCATATTTCAGAAGCTAAGGTGGAGCCTGGTGGGGTAATAGTGAGCGGGATCTCGATTTCATAATAGTTAGAGTCCACGTCCGTGCCTAGCCGTAAAAAGGCAGTGATTTCCCCGTCACGCGCATCACTATCTGCGTGTAAGAACATCTTAATGCGCCCGTAGTTGATCAGGTCTAGCCGTGATTCTTTGATCACGGCGCGGGCTTCACCGTCGGGCAGGTCGTCTACACACACCTGTAAAGACTGCTCATTCAGTCTACGCTCTACGGCCGAAGTATTGTCACGGTCCCGCTCAAAGCCCGGGGGCAACACATAAGGCGATTGCGTTTCGGTGCCCGCACTGTTTTCTTCAATATTCACCACGGAAACGGTAAAGTCTTCAGGAATTTGATCTTGGTCACTGCCATCGTTGAAATTAGGCTCTTCGAACCGGCTAAAAGAACGCCTCCATCGGCTGGAGATAAAACGAAAATTAGCCATACGAAGGACCACGGGCTCTTCAAAATCCGTAAGGTACATACGCAGGTAACGTATGGATTTAAAGCCCGAGATATTGCCGAACTGGCGATCAAACTGCCGGATCGGTACCCGGAATAGGTACCAGGTCACCTCGTCGCCCGTTTCTCTTTCCGTGATTTGATCTACTACAAACCGGTTATTCCCAAGATCGCCCGGGTCCAGGTCTATCTTGTATTCGTAAAATTCTTCCAGCTCGCTGAGGGTGTTGTCATCATTGAGGTCTTCGTTATCCGGGATAGTAGTTGCCGACGGGGTAAACAACGAATTGGCGCTTGTGATCACGGGAGAGTTGTTTTCCATACCGTTGAAGTTCTTGTATCTTTCTAAGATACCTGCCCCAGTGGCATCGAACTCATCTCCCAAGAAGTAAGTAAAGTCGTCACCCGATGGATCTGCAAAGTCGTTGTTAAAAAATTCACGCTCTGCATCATTATTAAGACCATCTAGCCCCACATCTTGATTTGCCCTGGATTCTTCGGAGTTGTCAAAAGCATTCGTCAGGAAAGGCTGTTGTGTGACAAAGCCCCATTCCGTCTCCTGTACTGCCCCTTCATTGTTGGGGATACCATTAGGGGGGAGGCCATTCTCAAACCCATGCTGGTTATCGGGGATCACATCCTCTGATATACTACCGAGGTTAAAAAATAAGTCACCACCCGTAGTATTTCCACGGTTATTGCCTCGCCCATCATTAATGGCAACATTGGGATTATTAGGAAGACGATTCTCCATGAAAGGATCCATGAGCCAAAACTCGATATACTCGACATTAGCCTTATCAAAATCGACTTCCGACCGGATGGCATGGGTGATCCCTCCCCAGTTTTGACGGGGGTTATTTGTGAGTACTACTCCATCCCCATCTACTTGAGGGTTGTAATTATAGGGTCCTCTTTCTTCCGGGTAGTAAGCAAGGTCAAAGATCTGCTGGAAGTTGATAATGTTTGGGTCATTTCCCGGGAATATTTCCTGTGGTGTGACGGACCTCACATAGTGGTTCAAGAGTTCTTCATCCGAGATGCCGTCTGGAGTCCGGCGATCATTGCGGTAGAACAGGTTGTCGATTTGGTACCAGGCAAGTTTTGACCTGAAATAGTTCTGACCCAGCTCGCTATCTATCCCATAAAAATCAGGCCGGTTCCTGCGATCGGGAGTGGCTGCAAGATGCCACGTGGTAGGATTATTCAAAGAAAAGGGAGTCGCAGTATTTTCAAAATCATCGATGTAGGAAGTGCCTTCGCCATCGACAACATTTGAAGTACCGGGAATGAGCTGCGCAAACTCGGCATTGAAAGAGATGCTTGACGGCTCCTTGGTTTGAATAATGGGGAGCTTATCCAACATTTTTGTGAGGAACCGGGAATCTTTCTGAATGTTAACATCGAAGCCGTACTTAGTATTCCTCGTCGGCTCGTTCCCTACGCTGATCCTGGTGATCAGGGGCCTTTCGTTCAGGTGGAGCAAGGTGGCCCCTAAATTAATGTCGTCGCTGAATTTGTAATCAAAGCGAGCGCCTAAGAGGGTCCTGGACTGGAAATTGAACAGGTCGGCTTTCTCATAGCTGATGGTTATTTTCTTCCCTGAGTTGAGCACGCCTTCGTTAATGATATTGACCTTTCCGAAGGTATAATCGACCTGGTAATCCACGCCCTCGGTCAGGGGAGACCCTCCCGCAAATACTCTTACGGAACCCTCGGCTATGTTGAACCCGGGGATCACGATTTCGTTGCTGGACCCGGATTGGAACAGGCCTTGTAAAAAGAATTTGTTTTTGTTTGAAACTAACTGCGCATCAATAAGCGTACTGTTATAAAGCTCATCGTATGCGTACTTGGCAATAAGGTCTTCTTCCCGTGGGTCACCGCGGAATGCTTCCCGCAAGGCTGAGCTAAAGGGTTCGAGAAAGGGGAATATGATGATACCCGTTTCCGTGTCGATCGTGACGTCTTCTACAAAGTCGAAGTTCCCGTCTCGCTGCTGATCATTATTGGGGTTAAGCCGGTCCAGTCCTAGCACCTGTATCAATGGTGTGGTACTGGTGACCACACCTTCTTGTAATTGGGGGTTGTCAATACCTGTGTTGTCATCCCGGTAGATCACGCGCAACTGGAAACCGTCCGGGCTGATGTTCGAAGCATTCAGCGAGTAGATGTTTTTCATCATAAGGTCCCAGGTGGGTACCCTCTCTTCCGGTGCCCCTTCGCTGGGTGCCGCGGTGATGCTGATCTTTCTAGGGCGTAACATTTTGAGGAACACCACCTTATCCTCGTCTAGGTTCGTATAATCACGGGATAGCTCTCCTACGGTGTGAGGCCTGCCCCCGGCGCTGTATTGGTAGGATACGGCTAAAGCTTCATCGTTTTGAAGTTTACGAAACAGTGTGATGTACCCCAGTTCTGAATTCACCGAGTATTCGTTAAAATCAAGCTTCCGGGCACTGGTGATCTTTTCAAAATCCAATCCTTCAGATAAGCCTAGTCCTTCTAAGAATCCATTGACCTGTTCCGAATTCCTATTGTCGGAGTTTTGATCCGGTAGCCGTTCGAACAGGTCATTGGCGATGTTGGAGTTTACTGAAGCGCTCCCAGTAGGGGAGATGATATTATTCCTGTAAATGTTGGCTGGGTCAGGTTCGGCCAGGTCCATAAGTCCCACTACATCACGAAGGGTTTCTGTATCATTATTCCTATTGACCACATACACTTCCACGTTGGTGACATTGACCCCCGAGGTGACAAAAGGTATTCCTTCTAACCATCTTTCGTAGTTATCACGAAAGTAATGGCCTAGGAAAAAGTGCCGGTTTTCATCGTAGTTAGAGGCTAATAGCTCGAATTCCCTGCCCTGTACTCCGCCTCCTTCAATTTCTATGGTTTCTGACTTACCTCGTTGTGTGGAAGCTACTGTAGTCACGTAAAGGTCGCCAAACTGTAACTGGGCTTTCACTCCGAACAGGTTTTGAGCGCCAGTGATCAGGCTGTTGTTCAAAGGGAGGCTTACATTACCGATCTCAAGCTTTTGCAGAATATCTTCTTCGAAACCTGTATATTCTACTTTCAGGTTGTTTTCGAAATCAAAAGAGTTGTTGTTATCAAAGTTAGCCGTGACTTGTAGCTTTTCCCCGATCTTACCGGTCACGTTCATGCTGATCTGCTGGTCAAATTCGAACCCCCCGTTACGCTGTTGCCGGATAGGGATGTTAGGGTTATTGACCCGCTGCCATCGGCCTCCGAAATCGAGGGTAACGAATCCCCTCGGGATAATTTCCACATAGGTCCCCCCGAATATTCGGTCGAAAATAGGACTGATATAGATAGGCGGGATAAGGTTTCTACCGCTCACTGCACTTTCGCCATCTAGCCCGGCGCTCCTGTTTTTCCAGTATTCTTTGAGTTGTTCCCTTTCTTGGTATTGCTTAAACTCTTCGAAACTCATGGATGAAGTAGGGCGGTAGTTTAGGTCACCGATCTTTTCGTAGATGGTGTAGTTCATGCCCGTATCGATCTCCACGTCCAGTTTCAAACTGGCCGGGTCTTGCAATAGGAGAGGAGAGTGGCTGGAAGTATTGCTGAAGGGGTCACCGAACCGGTCTTTTGGAGTAAACGTAGGTTTTTTGGACGGCTGGTACGGTCCTTCCACTGAATCTTTTTCCGTGGTGTCCGTTGGCGATACGACGAATTTGCGCAGGTCGATCTTGCGTAGGGACAGCTGTCTCGGGCTTACGGTAAATGCGAGCCCCAGGCAACCGAGAAGAGCAAAAAGAAACGCCGATACTGGACGGCTCAATTTAGTAAATATCAAAACTCTAAAATATTGTCAGGCGTTTTTTAATGCCAGCTTGATCAGTTCCTCCAATGTAATTTTATTTCCTGAATTTTCCAGGATCAAATCAATGCTTTTTTCAGCAGCACTCTTGCTAATTCCTAAGGTTGTTAATGCTGATAACGCTTCAGACCTTATGGTATTGTGCGTAGTTGGGGCGAAATCTTTTGTATTTTCCGTGTTTTCATACATCCCTTCTTTCCGTATTTTATCCTTTAACTCCAGTATGATCCGTTGTGCCGTTTTGGCGCCAACTCCTTTTACACTTTGTATAGTTTTTACATTTTCTTGCGCGATAGCCTGCCTAAGCTCGCTGGAGGACAGTGATGACTGGATCATCAGCCCCGTACTCGGACCGACACCCGAAATAGAGAGCAGGTGTAGGAACATCGCCTTTTCGGCCTCATTATTAAAGCCGTACAAGGTATGAGCGTCTTCTTTTACATGCAAGTACGTATGCAAAAGAATATCTTCTTCGTCTTTGATTTCACTAAAAGTGGCTAAGGATATGTTTACGTGATATCCAATGCCGTTTACATCTATGAGAACATGTGTGGGATCTTTAAATACTAACCTCCCTTTTAGATACGCTATCATCGGCTAACTTCTTATCATACAATTGTGCATCCACTACCGCTATTGCTGTCATATTCACAATATCCCGCACCGAGCTACCGAGTTGAAGAATATGTACGGGTTTTTTCATGCCTAAAAGGACAGGCCCGATCGCTTCTGCTCCTCCTATTTCCATCACTAGTTTATAAGCGATATTCCCGGAGGTAAGGTCCGGGAAGATCAGGGTGTTGGCGCCCTCCTTGGCTAGCTCGCTAAAGGGGTACATTTCTTTTTGTATGTTGGTGTTAAGGGCTACGTTGGCCTGTATGTCCCCGTCGATGACAAGGTCAGGGTATTTTTCTTTGGCAATGCGCACGGCTTCACTCGTTTTCCCAGGGATCTTGCCTTTTGCTGAACCGAAGTTGGAATACGATAACACCGCTATTCGAGGCTCTATATCGAAAAATCTTGTCCCGCGAGAGGTCATGGCAATGATATCCGCCAGGTCTTCCGGGGTAGGGTCAACATTCACGGTGGTATCGGAAAAGAAGTAAGTGCCCTGCTTATTCATGATGATGTACATCCCGGCTACCTTTTTGTGCTCTTCGTCGGTGCCGATGACCTGCAGGGCAGGCAGGATCGTTTTGGGGTAGTCTTTGGTGAGTCCTGATATAAAAGCATCAGCTTCTCCTTTTTCCACCATCATGCAGCCGAAATAGTTTCTATCCCTCATCTGCTTTACCGCTTCATACTGGGTAAGCCCCTTGCGATTTCTCTTCTTATAAAGCGTTTCGGCATACAGGTGGATCCTGTCATTTTCATCAAAAGTGTCAATGACCTTACATCCATGCAGGTCTAAGTTGTGTTCTTCTATGAGCGATTGGATCACATCTTTTCGTCCTAGAAGAATAGGTTTGGCGATATCCTCGTCTTGCAGGACCTGTGCTGCTCGTAGGATCTTGATATCGTGTGCCTCGGCAAAAACGATCCGTTTTGGGTCTTTTTTCGCCCTGTTGATCACGCTGGACATGAGCTTTTCGTCAATGCCGATCCTTTTTTGCAGCTCTACGTGGTATTTTCCCCAGTCAGCGATCTTTTCCCTCGCCACCCCGGAATCTATAGCGGCTTTGGCTACCGCCGGGGAGATGGCTGTGATCAGCCTTGGGTCGAGGGGCTTGGGAATGAGGTAGTCCCTTCCAAACTGGATGGTTCCGTCGCCATACGCTTTGTTGACCATATCAGGCACAGGTTCTTTGGCCAAGTCCGCTAGCGCATGCACAGCGGCTAATTTCATTTCTTCGTTAATAGACATCGCCCGCACATCGAGCGCCCCCCGGAATATGTAGGGAAATCCTAAAACGTTATTCACCTGGTTCGGGTGATCCGATCGCCCGGTGGCCATAATAATATCTTTCCTAGCCTCCATAGCCAACTCATAGGCAATTTCGGGATTAGGGTTGGCCAGGGCGAATACGATAGGCTTATCGGCCATGTTTTGTATGTCTGCTGGCGTCAATATGTCCTGCACAGACAGCCCTAAAAAGAAATCAGAACCTGCTATGGCATCCTGTAGCTGGTGAAAATCCCTGTCGGTAGCAAATTCCGCCTTAATGGGGTCGAGGTTTTCCCGGTCTTTGCGGATCACCCCTTTGCTATCGCACATAATGATGTTTTCCTTTCTTGCTCCCAGTGCGCAGTATAGTTTGGTACAAGCAATGGCTGCCGCCCCGGCACCGTTGACTACGGTGACGATCTCTTCGATCTTTTTGTCTACCAGCTCCAGTGCATTCAATAAGGCTGCTGCAGAGATGATCGCCGTGCCATGTTGGTCATCGTGCATCACCGGGATGCTCATTTTATCCCTAAGCTCCTGCTCTATCTTAAAGCTTTCCGGGGCTTTGATATCTTCTAGGTTGATACCCCCAAAGGTAGGCTCCAAGGCTTTAACAATGGCGATGAATTTATCCGGGTCCTCCTCGGCGATCTCGATATCAAATACATCAATGCCTGCAAATTTTTTAAACAAAACCCCTTTTCCTTCCATAACAGGCTTCGATGCCTCCGGCCCGATATTGCCTAACCCCAAAACGGCCGTCCCATTGGAAATAACGCCTACCAGGTTACCTTTCGCGGTATATTTGTAAACGTCATCCTTCTCTTTTGCTATGACTTCGCAAGGCTCCGCCACTCCCGGGGAGTAAGCCAGCGCTAGGTCTAATTGTGAACTTAAAGCTTTGCTAGGAACGACCTCTATTTTTCCGGGCTGGCCTTGTTGGTGGTAGTTGAGGGCATCTTCCCTCCTGATTTTAATGCTCATTTTTCGCCGTGGGTTCAATAGGCGAAAATAAGAAAAAGGCAGAGAGTATTTAGTTTTGTTGGGGGTTTTTACGCTTTATGTTCAAGTTCAAAGTTGAAAATTCAAGTAATTTTAATATATCGAATGTATTCCTTTGAACCTGGATTTTAATTTAGGAAGACAATTCTGCTTTTATGCGAAATGTAGACAGGATCACATCCATTTCTCTTATGAACTCCCTTTGATTTTTCCCCGGGCTATATACGAAACCTTCAATGTAATAAAGCCGGCCGAGCTCTTCATCTACGATAGCGTAGCCTAAGAAGGGCCCACCCATTGAAAGGTTATTGGTCTTCCATAGCCCTTTCACCTGTACTGCATATTTATCGTTGAAGCTTATTTCTTTAGTGACTACAGGGATATACGGCACAGAAGTTTCGGTAACTATGTAGGACTCGGGTATATCCGGGTCTTCAAAAAGTTGTTTTTGAGCTACTGAATCCCTTAAACGGATTAGGTTTTCTTGCGTAAAATCAGCTTCTGATCGGTAGTCCTGGTAAGTAATGAAAATATTTTTATCGCTTTCATCGTTGATCTGCCGGAACCATACAAATCCATTTTTTTCATTGACCACGAGTTTGTAACCAAAAGGAATTCGCATGGAGCACTCGTGCTCTTTTCTCAGCATATCCCGGAGTCCTGTTGATTCCTTTGCTTTGAACAAGCCGGCTGTCAGACGTTTTTTTTCAGCTTCATTGAAATAATTTTGCAGGCCTTGCTGGTTTCTTTTGATCTTTTTGACCAGCGCGTCTTTTGTACTGCTGAACAGGTACATGATGCTTTGGCCCTTGGCAAATTCATCTGTGGTGGTGTAGACGAAGATGCTTGAATCTTTTTTGATACGATCCAACGAAGTTTTGGTGAAATAACTCTTCAGTACACGGGTCTGTGCCGAGCGGCTATCCAGTGTCATCACGAAAACCAAATTTTTTACGCCCTTCAAGAGGTCATTTAACTTGCGGGGGTCTACCCGGTTTACTTTAAACATGTATTCTTCTCTCGGAAGCCCGGGCACCTCGGCGCGAAAGGTCTCTTTTAGTACATCCCCAAGATCATTAGCCCAATGGGCTGAATCTATTACCATGATCATTTCCCCAGCCCTGCCGGTGGCCTTGGGTAAGAGACTTTTGTTTTTAGGGCCGCCAGCGCCGCCACAAGCTCCTAAAAAAATGGCAACACAGACAGTGAACACAAATGTTATTAGCTTCATATTGATTTTTTATTTTTATAATCGTGAGAGGAGAAGTTAGTCACCAAAACATTATCCACCGATAATTAGTTGCTGACCGGGTTTGATTTTATTACCCTGGAGCCTATTCATTTTTTTGAGCTTTTCGATACTCAGACCATCGAACTTCCTGGAGATATCCCATAAGGTATCTCCCGGTTGGACTACATAAGTCTTGGAGCCATTGGGCATTTGGATCACTTTCGGGGTCGATTTTTGTGCATAAGTTCTTGGCTGGTAGCCCGGCCTCTGCCAGATGTTTAAACGCTGGCCTATCCGAATGGTATTTCCACGCAAATTGTTCCACTTTTTGATGTCTGAAACTCGTACCCGGTAGCGTTGCGCGATTTTGCCCAATACATCACCGCTTTTTACCCGGTATACGATCTTGTTTTTACCATAAGTGTTGCCTACACTGTTGCGGGCTAAGTGTTCTAATTCTTTTTTTCCTACTTTACTGGCAGTATCTAAGATAGCTTCCCGGTTGGCGGATAATAATTTTTTGGCCGTTTTAGGCAGTTTCAGCACATACCCACTGGCGGTTCCGGGCACGGCCTTTCGTTTAAGCGCTGGGTTGAGTTGTTCAATATCTTCAACGCACAGCTCCAAATGATTTGCCAATGTTTCAAAATGCAAATAAGAATTTACAATGACCGTATCTGTCTCCATAGGGTGCTGCACCTGTTCTTCATGGAAATTATGTTCCTCGGCATACTTAAGGACGTAGATCATGGCGACAAACTGCGGAAGGTAGGACCGGGTCTCCCGGTAAAGGTTCGGATATATTTCCCAGAATTTTCTTTTGTAACCGGAGCGCCTGATCGCCTTCCGTACGTTACCGGGGCCTGTATTATAGGCGGCTATGGCCAGCTCCCAATCTCCAAAGGTATTGTACAACTGCTTTAAAAACTTGCAAGCCGCTTCGGTGGATTGTTCAGGGTCCATCCTTTCGTCCATATACCAGTCCTTGTGTAAACCATATTGCCTGCCGGTGTAATACATGAATTGCCATAGCCCCACGGCTCCTGCGCGAGAAATAGCCTTTGGGTTTAAGCCTGACTCTATGATGGAGAGGTATTTAAGTTCATCAGGCAACCCGTATTTTTTCAAATATTTTTCAAAAATAGGAAAGTATACATTTTTCCTATCTAGGATCATTTTAGTGTATTCCCTATCCTTTACCGCGAAATAATTGATAAAGGCAAAGACCCGGGTGTTGAAATTCAAAGGGATCTCCCCTTCAATGCACGACAGGCGGTCTGCAACCAAATCATAGTCCGCATTGCCGGGGATGTACTCATAATCTGAGGTGGGTATAAAATAGGCCTGTAGGGTATCAATGGCTAAAACAGCAGAATCTGTCTCTCCCTTAACAAGAGGGGAGAACAAAAGTGCGGCCAGGTAAAAAAAATGTTTCATGTCAATTCAAGTTTAAAAAATAATGGGAGAATTTAAGCAGTTCTTTTTCTTTAAAATCATCTGCGATCACTTGTAGCCCGATGGGCAGGTTTTTTTCATCCATCCCGCTGGGAAGTGAAATTGCCGGGAGTCCTGCTACCGAGGGCTGCACTGTGTACAGGTCTGCGAGGTACATTTCGAGCGGATCCTGGCTATGCTCACCGAGCTTAAAAGCAGTAGTGGGTGTAGTGGGAGTGATGATGAAATCATACTCCTGCAATATGGCTTTTGTCTGGTCCCGGATCAGTTTCCGGGTCTTTTGGGCCTTGGTATAGTAGGCATCGTAATAACTGGCGCTAAGTACAAACGTACCCAGCATGATCCTTCTTTTTACCTCCTCTCCAAAACCTTCGGTACGTGTTTTTTTGTATAGCGAGGACAAGTCTGTCGTGTTCGGACTCCGGTACCCGTACCGTACGCCATCGAAACGCGAAAGATTAGAGCTAGCTTCTGCCCACGTGAGGATATAATAGGTGGGTAAGATATGTTGCAGCAAAGGGAAATTGACCTGTTCTACGGTGTGTCCCGCTGCTTTTAGCTCTTCAATATGTCCTAAAATGTTAGTTTTAATACTTTCCGAAAGCCCAGGGCTTTCCAAGGTCTCCTTGACATAGGCGAGCTTGTAGTTTTGGGTGTGTGTGGTGATATTATCACTGTAATGCCCAACTTTGTGTCTTGATACGGTACTATCAAAATCATCTTCACCCGCGATGACCTCAAGTACCAGCGCGATATCCTCTACCTCTTTGGCAAAAACTCCAATGCTGTCGAAGGAAGAGGCGTAAGCCACCAGTCCATGCCTGGAGATCCGCGAATAAGTCGGTTTTAGACCTATTACCCCACAAAAAGCAGCGGGCTGTCGTACGGAACCCCCGGTATCCGATCCCAGGGCCACCAAGCAAAGGTCCGCTTGAACGGATACTGCCGCTCCCCCGGATGAGCCCCCGGGTACCCTTTCCCTATCTGCGGCGTTCAGGACCGGTCCGAAGGCCGAGTTTTCATTACTGGAACCCATGGCGAACTCATCACAATTCGTACGGCCTATGATGATGGCGTCTTCCGCGAGCAGGCGCTCAACGGCTGTAGCCGTAAATTGTGACTCAAAACCTCCTAATATCTTGCTACTAGCCTGTAGGTTGTGATCTTCATAGCAGAGCACATCTTTGATCGAGATCACCATACCTGCAAGCCTGCCTGCTGTGTTGGAGACTAGTTTTTCGTCAATTTTTGCAGCTTTTGATCGAGCCTCATCCTCGAATACCTCCAAAAAAGCGTTAAGGTGATTACGCTCGTGGATGTTTTCCAGGTAGTGTTCTACTAGCTGGGCACACGTAAGTGTACCGTTCTCCAGTGCTGCCCGGATAGATTGGAATGAGGCCGGAAGTTTCAAAGGACATTATTTTTTTACGGCTTCATCCGTAGATTTAGCCGACTCTTCAATATCCTGTTTGATCTCTTTGGTAGCATCCTTGAATTCTCGGATACCTTTACCAAGTCCTCTTGCTAATTCAGGGATCTTTTTTGCCCCGAAGAATATCAGGACCACTAAGATAATAACGATCCATTCCCAACCCCCAGGCATACCGATAGCGAATAAACTAGTCATGTGATTAATGTTATTTTTAAACTTATCGTTGTCTTTTTTGCGAATTAAATGTATGTAAAGATAGATATTAATTTGATCAACGTAAAAAGTATGAAGTTAGGTACATAAGCTAATGTTAAGTTAAGTGTAATTGGACGGTTAACTATTTTTTCCAGTCTCCTTTTAAAACATCCTTGAAAATTAGCTTTTATAGTAAAGCGATTAGTTTTGGCCAATTAGGCCATGTTTTTAAGGTGTTTCGGGTAATGCGATCCCCACAATGAGCAGTATACGCGAGATTTCGTGGTTCTAAGTGCAGTTTCATTTTCTTTTGCGCGCCCATGCCATAGGCATCCCTTCGGGGAAAGAAAACGAAACAAAAGAAAAGGGCGCCAGGAACCAAGCCCATTTTCCCCTCAAAACCCGCTATAGGCCG
>JANQLQ010000188.1 GCA_028280565.1 Fulvivirga sp. | reverse complement strand
GATGAGTAGTTTAAGCGAGGTTTTGTGGTTCTAAGTCCGTGTTCATTTTCTTTTGCACGCCCAAAAGAAAACGAACCCAAAGAAAAAGGCGCCAGCAACCAAGCCCATTTCCCCCGCAAAACTCGCTATCCAGTCCCTATAGGCCGCTTACCCACAGGCCTCAAATGTACCGCACTGTTCCTGGAGGTCTCCCCTCCTTAGGTCACTTGAATTTTCAATGATGCCCTTTGTAATATTCTGCCTCTTAAAAATCAAACCAGGTCAATCTATCAAGGGTACTTCATTTACTGTACCATTGAACGTGCCCGTGCTTACGGTATGAAGATTAGTAACGGTGTGAAAACCATTGTATTCAGGCCTCGGTTGAATAGAAACCGCACTTGGTAACATTTCCAATGTGTCTCGATTGAATACGGCATGCAGTATCCTGTTTTGAGAAGGCTCGGCATCGGAGTGGTAATTGAAATCTTGATCGCTCTTGGTAATCACTAAGAACAACGAATCCGAGGTGTTAAAATACAGTTTGAATATATGCTGGTTGTCTTGGTATCCCTGTACAAAGGCAGAATCAACTTGGTATGCCTTAAGAGGACCGTTATTTTGATTCACGATCTGGCCCTCGCTATTCTTGATTTGTTCCTGGCCTGAAATAGGAATACCCCAAAAATCAGTACCTAAGCCTCCGTCATCATCACTACAAGCGATAAGGGTGACGGATAGAATAAAACAAAAATACTTAGCCTTTTTCATTACTTTGTGGTTTTAAGGGACTCTTATTCGCAGGATCATATTATAACCCGTAAACTTTTCAAGTTAAGATACTTTTCCTGGATACAAAGTAACCTGCCATTTCCTCTCGCTAGGACAAATAACGGATCAGCCGTCATAATTCCCTGTTAATCGCCTTATTTAGGTGTTTGATTTGTATTTTTCAAGGTATAAACTCATATTCATGGAAAAAGTTGAAAGAAGAACGGTAACATATTCAAAGACGACCATCACGGAATTAATGATCCCCTCATACGCTAATTTTGGGGGGAAGATCCATGGTGGCATCCTGTTATCCTTGATTGACAAAGTAGCTTATGCCTGTGCAAGTAAGCATGCCGGGGCGTATTGTGTCACGGTATCTATTGACAACGTGGAGTTTTTACAGCCCGTAGAGGTAGGCGAATTGGTTTCGCTTCACGCTTCTGTAAATTATGTGGGCAATACTTCATTGGTCATAGGGATCAAGGTAATTGCTGAAAATGTGAAAATCGGTTTGGTAAAGCATACTAACACCAGCTACGTCACTATGGTAGCCAAAGGTGATGATGACAGGCCTACGCCTGTTCCTGCGCTGGTACTGGAGACGAAAGAAGAGGTCAGACGATTCGTAGAGGCTATGAAGAGAAAAGAGCTGAAACTTTCGTTTAACGAAAAAATGGATGAGACAAAGAATGCACTAGACTTGGAAGGGGAATTAGGAATTTTAAAAGGTCAGCGATGTTTGATCCGGTTGGATGAAAAAGGAGCTACAAGCTGATATGAGAAACTAGGGCACTGGGCATCTACCTTGAATCATGGGGTTTAAATTTTATTGAGATGAGAAATATATTACTTGCTTTTGTCATTGGGCTGATCACGACAGCCGTGGAAGCTCAAAGTTCATATCCACATATCCTTTCTATGAAGGAGCGTGCGGAGGTCATTGACCGTCTTTTGGAAGATAAGGTTCAAACCGTACTGCCCGGGCTAATGCGCCGGGAAGGGATAGACATGTGGATCGTGATATCACGTGAATATAACGAGGACCCCGTCATCGAGACGTTGCTCCCCTCCACATGGCTGGCGGCGCGGCGGCGCACTATCCTGGTGATGTATGACAGGGGAGGAGACAAGGGAGTAGAAACACTGGCAGTAGCCCGGTACGATGTAGGTACCCTATTCAAAAAAGCCTGGGATAAAGAAAAAGAGCCTAGCCAATGGAAAAGGCTTGTGGAGATCATCACAAAGCGTAAGCCGGCTAAAATTGGGATCAATAAATCAGGCGCCTTTGGATTAGCAGATGGCATAACGGCTACCGGGCTTGAAGAATTCAACGCAGCCTTGCCGGCTCAATACCAGCAAAGAGTCGTTTCCGCCGAAAAACTTGCCATAGGCTGGCTCGAGACACGTACCCCGGCAGAGATGACCCTTTACCCGCAGGTCTGCAGGATAGCACATGAAATTATCGATGAAGCCCTTTCCGAAAGCGTGATACAGCCCGGAGTCACCACTACCGAGGACGTAGTTTGGTGGCTTCGTGAAAAGGTGCGTGAGTTGAAACTGGTCACCTGGTTCCACCCTACGGTCTCTATACAGCGAGATGATCCCGGGTCGTTCGATCACCTGCGGTCGTTTTCCAAGCGGCCGGAAAAAAATGTGATACAACCGGGGGACCTGCTGCACCTTGACTTTGGTATTACCTATTTGCGGCTCAATACGGATACACAGCAGCATGCCTATGTATTACACCTTGGGGAAACCGATGCTCCCAGTTATTTAAAGGAAGCCTTTGCGCGTGGTAACCGGTTGCAAGATATCTTCACAGGGAATTTCGCCCAGGGTAAAACGGGTAACCAGGTCCTTAAAGAGTCAAGAGAGCAAGCCCTGGCAGAAAATATCAAACCTTCTATCTATACGCACCCCATCGGGTACCATGGTCATGCGGCAGGGACCACACTGGGCATGTGGGACCAGCAGGACGGTGTACCGATCACGGGAGATTATCCCCTGCATCTGAATACGGCCTATTCCATAGAGCTGAACGCTGCTACCTACATCAAAGAATGGGATAAAGAGATCCGGATCATGCTGGAAGAGGAAGCATTTTTCGATGAAAATGGAGTACGTTATATTGATGGCCGGCAAAAGAAGTTATTAATGATCCCGAGGAAGTCCCAAAATAATGATTGAGTGATTGAGTTGACTATGCATCGGGCCATAGACAGGCTACACACTTAGTACCCCTGCCACAGAATTATGCCGTTCCTACGAATCCTGCACGCATCATACGCCATTTTCCTATTTGGTATTTTGTTTATGATGTTTTTCCCGCTTTTTCTCATCCCCATCCTATGGAAAGATCGCCATGATCTCGTAGGGACTTTCAATCGCTGGTGGGCACGGGTATTCTTTACCCTGGGCCTGTTTCGCTACAAGGTAGAAAAGCCAAGTAACCTGGACCCTAAGCAGCCCTATGTTTTTTGTCCCAATCATTTTTCATACCTGGACATTCCCGCCATGGGGCTGAACCCTGTCAATGCCATTTTTGTAGGTAAGAATGATATGGAGAAGATCCCACTTTTCGGTTATATGTATCGTAAACTGCACATTACGGTAGACCGGCAGAGTTTAAAAAGTAGGTATACTACGGTACTTAAGAGCATAGAGGCGATAGAGGCTGGGAAAAGTTTGGTCATATTCCCAGAGGGAGGTATTGTCACAGATGCTCCCCCCAAAATGGGGAAGTTCAAGGATGGAGCTTTCAGGGTAGCGATTGAAAAACAAATTCCGATTATTCCTGTCACCATTCCCTTTAATTGGATAATTTTACCCGATGGGAGTTATATTCCTAGGTGGAATCTGCTCAAGGTGGTCTTCCATGAGCCTATTGCCACTACAGGGACAACTCTTGACGACGTAGAAAAGTTAAAGAAACAAACCTACGGGATCATTGATGCTGAATTAAAGCGTCATAACAATGAAAATTGACAGGGAACATTTAAATAAAATAGCTCACCTCGCACGCCTTGAGTTTGATGAAAATACCGCCGATGAGATGATGGAGGATATGACCAAGATCATCACATGGGTAGAAAAACTCAACGAGGTGGATACCCATGGTGTAGAGCCGCTCACCACAATGTCTCATGAAATAAATGCGTTACGGGAAGATGAAGTGAAAAACCATTTAAATCATGAACAGGCACTTGAAAGCGCCCCTAAAAGGGATGCTGACTATTTCAGGGTGCCTAAGGTAATTGAGTAAGTATGCAATCGATCCTATTCTGGGCGGAATGGCCGCGCCCTTTTAAACAGCTTTACACTGTTTTGTTATTACTTTTTGTAGGCGCGCTGGCCTGGCTGGCTTCCAGTTATTTCCAGGGTTATGAAGTATACTTGGACTGGGATATACAAGGGCAAGCAGAAACCACGGAGGTAGATCTCAGCACCGTTAAGGTGGGCCCTTTTAACATTACCAATACCGCTAACAACACCATTTACACCCAACGGTTCGCGAGCACTGCACCGGAAACCAACATATTCTCCTACTATCTTTTCTTTTTCGTCACGTTGTTTTGTGCTAACCTCCTGATCACGGTCATAAGTACGTTGCCCCGATTCTCTTTTTATGTGGGCGCAGCCTTTATCGTGTTATTTTTCATGAATATGAAACTTGAACTCCTGTACTTATTTGGGAGCGAACAAAAGATAGGGCTGATCGTGGCACTTTTGCTTTACCTCCCCACGTCATTTTACTTTAATCGCATCCGGAGCGAGGTCCCGTTCATCACACGTGGTTTAGTTTTTACCGGGCTGTCACTGGTGATCGTAGCCATGATCTTTTTTGGCGCACAGGTAGAGCATCCTTTTGTATATATTACGGCTGCCAGTATACTCAACCCAATCGTGATATCACTGGTTTTCATACTCATGGTGGCTCACGAGATCATAGCTTCCATTATTTTTGTCCTGACCCGGTCCAATACGCCCTCTTCTAAAAATACGCTGGTCCATTTTACAGTGATCACTCTCATTTATTTTGCTAACCTGGTACTCGCCTATTTACACGAAACACGTATTGTCGATTGGGATATCTTGTACCTCAACACTTACCTTTTATTAGGAATTTCAGCTACACTGGGGCTATGGGGCTACCAGCGAAGAGAATCCCAGTATGGATATTTGTTTCGATTTTTTCCTGTAGGGGCACTGTTTTACATCACTATGGCTGTCTGCTGCTTCGTTACCCTTGGTCATTTTATGACGACAGCCAATGACCCGGCCTTAGAAATTTTCCGTGATATTACGATTTATAGTCATATAGGCTATGGGTTGATCTTTGTACTGTATATCATTTCTAATTTCATAACACCGTTAAAAGACAATATGAAGGTGTATAAGGTGCTTTATAGTCCCATCAGCATGCCTTATTTCACATTCCGTTTGGCGGGTTTGATCGCCAGTGTGGCCCTGCTGGTACGCTCTAACTGGGAGGTGCCGGTGAACCAGGGGATATCTGCCTATTACAACAGCTTGGGCGACTTGCATCTCTACACGAATGAAACCCCACTAGCAGAACGTTACTACGAAGAGGCTGCTGTTTATGGCTATAATAATCATAAATCAAACTTTGCGCTGGCCTCACTTCTCCATGAACGTAACGAAGTGGAAAAAGCGGCGGTGCGTTACCAAGATGCACTTAAAAAATGGCCCTCTCCCCAGGCGCATATTAATCTTAGCAACCTTTATGTAGACGATGATCGCTTCTTCGATGCACTTTTCGTGTTAAGAGAAGGGGCTGATATCTTTCCGGGCCATGGGGCGATAAGCAATAACCTCGGGCTGCTCTACGGGAAAACACGTCTTTTAGATAGCGCCATGGTCCAACTGGACAGGGCCTATCAGCGCTCATCTGTAAAAGGTGCCGCTGCCAGTAACGTGCTGGCGCTGCTCTCTTCCGGGGAATTGGACATAGACGCGGACTCTGTGCTGGCAGCATACCCGGTAAAGGAAGACCCGATCTCCTTGAATAATCATTTCGTTCTCTACAATCATTCGGAAAAATACCTGGGACAAACCTTCACCCCTACAGATACCGTTCTCGATTTTTTGGAGGCTTCCATCCTGTATAATCAAGCTTTTAACCAACTGTATGGGGAGGATTCCTTGGAAACAGGGCCTTTGATCTCGCTAGTGAATAAACCGGCAAATGTGAATGCCAGGGAGAGTCTAAAATTTGTAGCTTGCTTGAATCTCTATAAAAATCATAATGTCAACAAGGCCTTTAGGGAGCTGAACTGGCTAGCCAACACCAGCATATCCAATGGTGGCCAATATTTTAACCAAGTGGGGACTTGGGCGCTGGGGCAAGCTGCCCCGGAAGTAGCGATCGACTATTTCCAATGGGCCGCCAACAAAGATTGGGAAGAAGCCCGTTTTAACCTGGCCATTGCCTACTCGGAAAGTGGTGATATGGCGCGTGCGATAGAGCAGTGGCAGACCCTCCAAGAAGAAGGTGAGCCAGAAGCTAAACAGATCGCCGCTACTATGTTAGCAATATTGACCTTGGATATGGATGAAGCTTTCGACCTGGCAGACCCTGAAAAATACCTGGTCTCGCGCTACACCCTCGGCATCCAAGATACCGTAGCATTTCAAAAATTGGTAGCTACTATGGAGGATGATAACTATAAGGCCCAAGCCTACCTGGATATGTGCAACAAGCTATGGCGCATGGACTATCCTGCTGCTGCCGCCGGGATGTATGTCCCACTGGCCGAGCTGAAGATCACCGATGAAAAACTATTTCGGGATACCCAATGGTTTGAGTTGAAAATGCTGGCAGCCCAAAAAAATGTACGGGCACTGGCTACTAAGATCAACCAAGGGGTAGCGTTTGACACCGGGCACCTGTTAGAAAAGCATTTCTATACAGGGCTTCTCAATGAAGCTTCCGGGGACACACTTAATGCTCGAAAAAATTATGAGCTGATCGCTTACATGAACCCATTTTTCGAGGAGGCTGTGATCCATTCGGCAGCCTATATCGGCCTTAATGACCGGTTTGAAGCATACAACATTCTTTTGAGCGCCATTGAGCTTAACCCCATGTCAGTTAAACTACTCAAAGCGTATATCTTACAATGTGCGCGTGTACAGCTGAATAGCTATGCGGAAAATAGCTTGCAAACTTTGCGAGAAAGGATCCCCGCTACAGATTATATAGCTTTTGAAAGTGAATACCAGCAGTTGATCAAGGAAGTGGAGCAATGGGAGGAAAACTTTTAACAGCCTGATCGCTCAACCCATCATTCCTGCTATTTGCTCCCCGAGATTACTACCTATGGCCACCCCCATACCACCGAGTCGGGCGGCTAAGAAAATTTTATCTGAATGTTTTTTAAGGATAGGTTGTTTGTCTTTACCAAAAGCCATGATGCCGGCCCACGCATGGTCTATCTCATAAAAGCTGCCAGGGAGTATGATGTCGTCAAGTTTTTGTTTTAAGACGTTTACTACCTGTTCGTTGATCTCTATCCTGGTAGTGGTCTCTTGCTCCCGGAAAAGATTTCGACCCCCTCCGAAAATGACCCGGTCGTTAAAATTTCTGAAATAATAATACCCTTGCTCGATGTGGAACGTGCCTTTAAACTTAAGATCTTTGATCGGTTTTGTAACCAGTACAATCCCCCTGCCCGGGTCAAGTGGCAGGCCGGGGAACAGTGCAAGGGTGAAAGCATTAGTGCACACCGCCACTTGACCGGCGCTGATGCTCCAATCGTGGCCATTGGATCGAACGGTAATGTCAACCTCTGAATGCTCTTGGAGGGACAAAACTTCGGCACCGGTACGGATCTCTATACCCATTTCCCGGGCCAATTGCAGGAGGGATCGCATCATCTTCCCCGTATCGATTTGGCCTTCGTGGGGATTAAACACCATAGATCTTACTACTTGGGGATTAAAACCGAAGGCGCGCACCCGGTCATTGCGGGTTTGAAATACGGGTGACGGAAATAAAGGGGTCAGCCAGCGGTTTATAGTGTCTATTTGATCCAGGCAGGCTAATTCTTTCTCAAAAAGAAGTTCATAGCCTCCATGATTTTGATAATCGATAGCATCATCCCCTAGCCGATCGCGCAATTTCCGGAGACCTTCCCACCGCGACCGGACCAAGTGCAGGGCATCTTCCTCACCCATTAGCCTGGTATCTTCCAATAGCTCCGTTAAGCTCCCAAAACAAGCAAACCCGGCATTTTTCGTGCTGGCCCCAGTAGGAATAAGTCCTCTCTCCAAAACCAGCACGGATGCCTTGGGATGACGCTCTTTAAGCGAAATAGCCGTGGAGAGGCCCACGATACCGCTGCCGATGACCACGCGATCATACCGGGTAAAAGAGCGTTTTTCCCAGAAGCTTAACATGCTAGGATGCTTTGTTCAAAAGACAGGGGATTACAGGGGAGTTTCATGATAAATCTTTATTTGGTAGGATCATGCCTTAAAACTACAAAAATGAAGAAAGGCAACAAGAAAATGATGGTAATGATAGCTTTGGGCATATCTATGATCTCACTATCCCAAATAGTACATCATTTTATTGAACTACAGGATTTTTATATTGGTGCTTTTACCGGGGTTGGATTTGGGGTATTGGCTATGGCTTTAGCACATAAAAAGATCATCGTATAGCTCAACTACCGGGACGAAGACTGGCTTTTCTTCGTAAAAATCTGGACACGATAATTACTTATCACTTTGATGTTAACTGGGATAGTTTTTGGCTCGTAAGCTTGGTGAACCTTAGTGCATTTGCGCCTTGGTGGCCGAGGAAGCTTCGCCACCAAGGCACCAAAACTCAAAGAATCGCAAAGGGATCTTCTTTACGATTTAATTATTCTTATATCCCGCTCACGCTAAAAGAACGGATGTTAAAGGAAGGAACTAGAATCGCAAGCCGGAAAATATCCGTGTGAAGAAAATCTTACCCAGGGTGGATTTGATCAACTAGATCATTCCTGATTTTTTGATTTCATGTTTTTCTGCTTAGGGGCGTCCTTGAAAATTAGCTTTGATAGTAAAACGTTTAATTTTGGAAAATTAGCTTATATTTTACAATATTTCGAGTAATGGGAGCCTTGCAATAAGCAGTTAAAGCGGAGTTTTGGGGTTCTAAGCCCGGTTTTCATTTTCTTTTGCACGCCCATGCCATAGGCATCCCTTCGGGGAAAGAAAACGAAACAATAGAAAAGGGCGCCAGCAACAAAGCCCAATTTCCCCGCTAAACGCTCTATCCAGCCGCTATAAGCCGCTTCCCCACAGGCCCCAAATGGGCCGCGCTGTTCCTGGATGTCTCCCCTCCATACGCCACTTAATTTTCAAGAAAATCCTAATGGAGCATTTTATAACCGTAGCCATGTACTGTCAAGATAACCCTAGGTGAGTTTGGGTTTTCTTCTATTTTCTGTCTTAAACGTACAATAAAATTGTCTACCGTTCGGGTAGTAGGCTGTTCTTCGTACCCCCAGATATCTTCCAAAAGACTGTGGCGGCTTACAGCTTGGTTCCTGTGATTGAAAAGGTAATGCAAGACTTCAAATTCCTTGTGGGAGAGCTTGACTTCCAAGTCATTTTCTAGAGCAATATAAGAGTTGAAATCTAAAGCCAGTCGCCCTATGGTGACCTTGTTTAGACTTGTGGCGGCGGGCACATGGCTACGGCGTAGCAGGGCTTTTACCCTGGCCAAAAGCTCACGTACACTGAAGGGTTTCGTGATGTAGTCATCAGCGCCCAGTTCAAGGCCTAATACCTTATCAATTTCTTCTCCTTTGGCCGTCAGGAATATAATGGGAGTGTCCACTCCTTTGGCCCTGGCCTCTTTACAAATGTCAAACCCTGACTTATACGGCAACATGACATCTAATAGCACCAGGTCGTATTGGTTTTCCAGCAGCTTGTCTAGTCCTGTTTCTCCTTCCATCGCAGTATCTACACTGTAGCCTTCAAATTCAAGGTTATCTTTCAGCCCAATTTGCATGGCCGACTCATCTTCTACTACTAAAATTTTATGCATAGGCTCTCTCTTTGACGTTGCTGATCGGGAAATACAGGTAAAAAGATGATCCCTTTCCGGGCTCACTTTTTAAATCGATTTTACCCTGGTGGTTTTCCATGATCTCTTTTACCAGCGAAAGGCCCAGCCCGGTACCTTTGCTTTTGGCCAGGTCTCCACTGGATACCCGGTAGAATTTATCAAAAACATGCTTTTGATCATGTTTTGAGATCCCGACCCCATGATCCTTCACAACCAGGAAACCATAATTGTTTTGCCGGCCGGTCATGATCTCAATATGTTTTTTTGTTGGGCTGTACTTGATGGCATTATCCATCAAATTGACGATGACTTCTACTAATGCCTGTTGGTCGGCGTATACCTTAGATTCTAGGTTAGTCCTAAGCTCATAGGTAAAGCCTTTGTTCTGTAAATGAAATTCATAAGTGCTCAACACCTCCCGGATGGTATCATCCAGGTCTACGGGCTCAATTTTTAGTATCTTTTTATTAGCCTCCATTCGGCTGAAATTCAATATCCGGTTTACGATACCGGTCAAGCGGTTCGTTTCCTTGTGGATGATCGAATAATATTCCTGTTTCTTCTTTTCAGACTTTACCCTGCCTAGTTCCAAAGTCTCCGCAAACATACCGATGAGTGCCAGCGGGGTCCTGATTTCATGTGATACATTGGAAACGAAGTCAGATTTATTCTGTGCCAATTGCACTTCTCTTTTTACATTGGCAAATACCAGCCATACCCCTAAGATCAATACGGCATCTAAGACCAGGATCAATACTAAATTAGTAGACGTCCGTTCGTTGACCAAGTCTTGTATGGAGTTGCCCATGGTGCTGATGCCCAGGTAGTAATCCGGAAGCAGCCAAAAGTCCTTTGTCAGCGCGACGGAATTGAACGAGATGCTGTTATTGGTACTGGTAAGATAGATGGGGTTATCGTTGTCTTTTTTATAAGCTGAGAGGACGAACTGGTCTTTGGCAATTACCTGTAGCCTGGGACCAAGCAGTTCTTCGATGAACAGGTTCGGTTCAATGACTAGCCCGCACACGTACTTTTCTTTGAAGTGATCCTCGAGTATAAACACCAAAATAATAAAATCCTTTATTCTTGGGATACGAAAACTTAAAGGCTCTACTTTTTGAAAGCCACTGCGCTGGTACACGATGAGCTGGTTGATCTTCCTATTCTCTTCTTTCAGAAGCCCGGACAGCTCTTGGGCTATGCCGGGTCCAGTGAGTGAATCCTCTAAGCTGAAAATGATGGAGGACTCCTCCTGGCTAAGAGTATCTCCAATAAATATCATAGTAAGGGCTGGGTTGAGCATGAGCAACTGGTTGATCTTTCCGGGTATAGTGTCGGTCCCCTTCGATTCTTCCAGTCCCAATTGTATCTTGGATATCCAGCCGTTCAATACATCATCAGAGTATTGGTTTGCCGAATAGAGGATCGCGTCCAACTGGTTTTGGTAGATCTGGTTGATCACCTCTTCATCCTGGCTTAGCGAGGAGATCTCGTACGCTGAGAAGAATATAGCGGGCAGTAGAAAGATCAACAATAAGATCAACGCTATTTTTTTCAAAGAACCCATTTATCACTGATACGGTAAATGCTATGGCTGGTTATACCGGGTCCGCGGCCTTTTTGCCGGATAGTGCCCTGATCGACAACCATAAACTAAAGATAGTAAGTACAGCTCCTATAAAAAACGGCGCGCCCGGTAAATAGATGCCAAAGAGGTTTTGATCTGTAAAATAGGCGAAGGTCGACGTCATCAGGGGCGGGCCAATAATAGAAGTAACACTGATCAGGCTGGTCAACCCTCCCTGCAACTCTCCTTGTTCAGTAGAGGGTACTTCGTTAGACATTATACCTTGTAAAGAGGGTCCGGCTATTCCTCCCAGGGTATAAACGATCGTAAAAGCAAACAGCATCCAGGGCTGGCTGGCCAGGCCAAAAAGTATAAAACCTACCCCATACAAAGATAAGCCTGTGAAGACCGCCATATTCTGCCCCAAGAGAGGTACCAGCCAGCGGATCAATACCCCTTGCACTAGGGCTACCATGATCCCTACGAAAGTGAGTGAATAGCCTATCCAAGCGGTGTTCCAACCAAATCGCTCCTTGGTAAAATAAGCCCATGTACTTTGGGTAGCATGACCGGCGATATAGATCAGCAGTAATGCACCTGCCATGCCAATGATGACCGGGTACTTCTTGAGTTGTAGCAAGGTCCCTACGGGGTTAGCGCGTTTCCAGTCAAATTTTCGCCGGTTGCTTTTATCCAGTGATTCGGGGAGAATGAAATACCCGTAAAGCCAGTTGACCAATGTAAGTGCCGCCGCTGCGTAAAAAGGGATACGAGATCCATACTGGCCCAGCACGCCTCCTATGGAAGGACCTATGATAAAGCCTAATCCGAATGCGGCCCCTATCAAGCCGAAATTCTTTGCCCGCTCTTCCGGTGCGCTGATATCGGCTATGTAGGCCGAGGCTGTAGTAAAGCTAGCTCCCATGATACCTGCGATCAAGCGTCCTACAAAAAGCCAAGCTAATGTAGGGGCAAAACCCAAGAATAAATAGTCGATACCGAAACCAAAAAGCGATAACAAAAGCACCGGTCTGCGACCGTATTGATCGCTAAGACCACCGAGAATAGGGGCAAAGAGAAATTGCATGATAGCAAAAGCAAACACTAACCAACCTCCAATGGCCGCAGCATCACTAACGGACACCCCGGTGAGCTCAATGATCAGTTCCGGGAGTATCGGGATAATGATCCCTACGCCTGTAACATCAATGAGTAAGGTCACAAAAATAAAACCTAACGCTGCTTTTTTATTTTTGGCCATGACCGGTTTTTTTTAGTGACGCCGAAGATAGTAAAAGCCAGGAGACGGTTCATCACGTGACTTACGAATTTGAAAACTTTTCTTAAACGGCTCGTGCTCAAGTGTTTTTGAAATGGCTAACCCGCTATTCTAAAGAATGGGCCTATAACGCTTTCCTTTTCTTCGTATGGAGACCATTAAAAAATGAAGAGGTCAAAATCCGTTGAAATACCCCTTCCGTATCTCTTGAATGAGCTAAATTAGTGATTTGAACCCCGCGGTAATGACCATAGATCTACGAAGTGACACGGTAACACAGCCTACGGCGCCCATGCTGGAAGCCATGATGGGCGCCCAGGTAGGGGATGATGTTTTTGGAGAAGACCCCACTGTAAATACCTTGCAGCAAAAATGTGCCGAGTGGTTTGGCATGGAGGCGGCCCTCTACTGCCCTTCAGGCACTATGACCAACCAAATTGGCATTAACGTCCTTTCAAATCCCTATGAAGAGGTGGTGTGCTATGAAGGGAGCCATATTTATAAGTATGAAGGCGGTGGTGTAGCCGGCAATAGTGGCCTTTCTTTTCGCTTATTGAAAGGAGATAGGGGTAGGGTGGGCCTGCAAGATATCCTATATAACATCAACCCGGACGATGAGCATTTCCCTAAAACCTCTTTGGTAGCCCTGGAAAACACGGTAAACAAGGGAGGCGGAAGTTACTACAGCTTAAAGCAGATCCGTGAAATAAGTACGGCATGCCGGGAAAAGGGCCTCAAAATCCACTTGGACGGCGCCCGGCTTTTTAATGCGCTCGTAGAAACGGAAGACAGCACACGAGAATACGGAAGATATTTCGACACGATCTCGATATGCCTTTCTAAGGGGTTAGGAGCGCCTGTAGGCTCGGTGCTGGTAGGCAGGGAGGACTTGATCAAAAAAGCAAAGCGCGTACGGAAGTTCTTTGGAGGTGGAATGCGCCAGTCCGGCTATATGGCTGCCGCAGGCATCTATGCGCTGGACCACCACGTTGGCCGCCTAAAGGAAGACCACAAAAGGGCGAGAGAGATCGGAAAAGCACTACAAGGGTTGGATTATGTGCAGCATGTGCTACCCGTAGATACCAATATTGTTATCTTCGAATTGGCAGGAGACCTCTCTACGGATCATTTCTTGGCCAAAATTTCGGAGTATAAGATAAAAGCAGTGCCCTTTGGGCCAAAAGAAGTACGTTTTGTTACCCACCTGGATTTCGACGATGACATGTTAGACAGAACTCTCAAAGTTTTAAAGAACTTGAGTTTTTAATGATACCTTCGTTCTACTTTTCAACTAGTGCGAATTTAGTGCAGCGTAATCCGTACTTATCGTAGCAATAGAATTTGCATCCGGGTGTTGTTGTTTGCGACTCATGATCCTATAAGAGGGCGTACTTGATATTAGCTTTGAAAGTAAAACGTTTAATCTTGGTAAATTGGGCTATATTTTTGAGATGTTTCGGGTAATGCCAGCCTCTCAATGCGCAGTTTAAGCGTGATTTTGAGGTCCTAAGTCCAGTTTTCATTTTCTTTTACCCGCTCAAAAGAAAACGAAACAAAAGAAAAAGGCGCCGGCAACCAAGCTCAATTTCCGCGCTAAACACGCTATCCAGTCCCTATAGGCCGCTTCCCCACATGCCCCAAATGTGCCGCGCTGTTCCTGGAGGTCTCCCGTCCCTACGCCACTTGAATTTTCAATAATGCCTCACATAGGTAACAGGGTAGATCCCACTTAGGGTCAAGAACAGTTCTACTGTGTTCGTAAAGGATCAATATGACCTTCTTTTCTGGGTAAAATAGTAGATCACCGCGGTAATAACACTAAAAAAGATGGCACCTATAGTCCATATTAGTTTTTCTGTATCAGAAAGCCGGGTATTCTGTGTCCACACTTCGTAGATGACCCAAACTGCGGCAATAATGCCTACCAAATAAATAAGACCTCCCATGGTTTACAATTTACTGTTTTTAAAGAAGACCATAAGTTAACAACTTTCGTGCTAATACCCGCCACAAAAGGCCCCGTTTGAGATCAGGAATCGGAAAGATGAAACCGGTAAATAATTGTATACGGAACTAGTGTCATGTCACACCTCAAATGACGGGTATAGTCGTATTAATTTTATCCTAGCATTCTTAGTTGTGAACTGCCAGTTGATTGTTGCCACCTGGTCGTTTCTATGGTTTTGCCAAGCTTTTACTTCGCCTCTTATGG
>JANQLQ010000129.1 GCA_028280565.1 Fulvivirga sp. | reverse complement strand
GCCTATGCAGCCATCCCGGCACCGCTCCCTCCGCTGCAACCCGTAGCGATCGCTACTTCATCCAGTAGCATCACCCTGAACTGGACCAGCAACGGCAGCGACGTATTGGGCTATAAAATCGAGCGGTCTGCTTCATCTGAAGACGTATATGAACAGGTCAGTGAAGTAGCCCCTGGTGTGACCAGTTATGAAGATGAGGGGTTGAACCCTGCTACCACCTATTTTTACCGCGTCAGAGCATTTAATGCGACCGGGGATTCCGACTACAGCGAGGTCGCCAGCACGCAGACGCTGGGTGAATCCGGTGCGTTGCCCGCAGTGTGGACAAATGTAGATGTAGGAGAACCCCTCGTAACCGGAACTGCTACCTTTGAAAACGGAAATTTTCTTGTTTCAGGTGCTGGTGAAAAAGTGGTTGGTAGAAAAGATGAATTTCATTATGTCTACCAAGATTGGGTAAGAAATGGTGAGATCATTGCAAAAGTGGACTCCTTATCCTCCACTGAGCAAGGGCAAAGGGCTAAGGCAGGTTTGATGATCCGTGAGTCATTGTCCGGTACCAATACGCGCATGTGTTTTGTATCTTACAATACGAATGTTAACGAGGAAATCGTAGCCAGGTCCCGGGATCGAAAAAGCGGTGGAACGCATCAGGGTGCAAGCAATCCACGAACATCATTACCTTTTTGGCTGAAACTTGTCAAAGACGGCGCCTATTTCACAGCTTATTACAAGCCTGATGATACAGAAGACTGGATACTGATGTATGAACGCATCGTGACACTTGATGAGGTATATGCGGGATTATTTGTAAATAGTAATAATGTAGCGTCGGCCAGTGACGCTGTTTTTAGTGAGGTGTCCATTGAGCAGGTATTTACCCCGGCAACTCCCAGGGCACTGTCAGTGGTAGTGAATGAGCAGAATACCATGACCTCACTCACCTGGGAGGATTATGCGAATGGTGAGGAAGGCTTCATCATTGAGCGGTCCACAGATCCGGCATCAGGCTATGAAGTGATCGATACCTTACCCCCTAATTCAACTACTTATATAGATGATAACCCACCGTTAGCCAACGTCTTTTATCGCGTGAAGTCCTATGATTCCAATGGAACTTCTCAAGCCAGTAATGTCGATGAGGTTTTTATTGGTGAGCTACCCGGTCCATGGAAAAATCAAGAGGTAGGCGCCTCCATAACAGGTGGTTATACCGCTTTCAGGGATGAGAAGTGGTTTTTGAATCACAAAGGATCCGATACTCAGCACCCTTCAGACCACCTTCAATATTTGTTTCAGGACCTTTCCGGAGATGGAGAAGTGATCGCTCGACTGGCTGATGTTACCGGCCCCAATAATCAATCAATAGCAGGCATGATGATTCGTGAGTCGTTAGATCCTGAGTCGAAAATGGCCTTTGTTGGATGGAATAAGGACGTTAATGAATATTTTCTTGAAAGCAGATCAACCCTGGGCGGCGGTACTTCTAAGGTGCCCCATAGCACCGGGGCGGCTCCGGCCTGGTTTCGTTTGAACCGGACCGGGGATACATTTACCGGCTATTATTCCGTGAACGGGGACAATTGGGTACAAGTCGGGCAGGTCGTGATCAATATGTCTGACCATGTTGTTATCGGCGCAGCTGTCAGTAATGGGGGCGATAATGAAACACTGGCCGTATTTACTGAGATCACGGTGAATGCATTTGACCCAGGTATTCAAGTGCTGCACATGCCTAGATTGGTGGGTGATAGTGATCAATCTAACTTCCCTAATGTGATTGACGTCCATGTCACTGCTGACACGGTAGGCAGAAGAAATACCTACACGGGTATGCAAGGGAAAACGATCGGAGTGACGCTGGCAGAGTCAGTGCACTCGACCTATAGCACTATTTCACTGAAGTTCATTCCTGACAGTTTGAATCAATCTGTTGATCTGTTAACCGCGGGTGATCTTGTTATCAGGCTGGATGAAGACCAGGTGTCTGCAACGGTAGGTGGCCAGCAACTCATTAGTGAGGCACAAATCTCAAACATCATCTGTAATCATGTAGCCCTAAGGTTTTCCAGGCAGGAAATTGGCCTTTATGTAAATGGTGAATGGCAAGTCATTGAAAATGTCACCCCTTTTGACATAAACCAGTTGGCACTTGCTGATTACAAGGGACAAACCTGGGACATACAAGTACACAAAGGCTTACTTTCCAATACAGCGATCGAAAAAATCAGTCAGCTCTGTGTTCCATCAGTGGATGCCAGTGAACACTCTCCATACAATGAGCTGTATACGCAGGCAATCTGTGGCTCTTACAAATGCCTTTGGGCAAAAGCAGATGTTGATTTAATGCAGGATCGGTTTATATACCATATCTACGAGCAAGATATTGCTTTTGAACTCTTTACCTTCGAGGCAGGCATGTATGTCCATGGTGATATTGAGTCCATCCTGGCTTATGAAAATGGTCGAAATTGGTTAGTGACCGACGATGAAAAACTGATCAGGGGTAGTTTTAGTAATCCGATGAACTCTGACGGGGGTTCAGGACACCATTGGTACCATGAAAACTTTCATGGACAACAGGGATTTCATCCGGGTGAGGGATACGGTGGCGGTAAATGGTTGTTTGAAGCATCTGCTAATTGGGGAGCCTCGTATCGCTACGATTATTTACCCACGGGAGGTTTCACAGGGGTCACACTTTACCCGCATTATGCCATGACCTGGGACAAGACCTATGACGTACCGGATGGAAACCGGGACTATCATCACTACATCTTGCTCAGCTACATTACCCGTTTTGTTTCAACTCCTTTGTTCATTGGCAAGTTATTTAACTACCAGGGCATTTCTGCGAACATCCTGAGGGCTTTTCAAGAGATATTGGCAGAAGAAGGGCACAGTTTCGCAGAGGTGTTTACAGAATATGCAGCGCGTACCACTGTTTGGGACTATCAAGATGGCAGCGGACCCGTGTGGAAGGAAATAGAAGAAGGCGCAATAGCCGAATGGAAAGACAGAGGCTATGAAAACTTCAATCATAAATTCTCTGATATAATGGATGAAGCCGGAACCAATGGCACAATGACACCTATTCCCGAAGACTTGCTTCCCAGTGTTTATTCCTGGAATGCCTATAAGGTAGCATCTACCTCGTCGGGGGCATACAAGATACGGCTGAGAGGTTCTGCCGAGAATCCGGCAGGTACGATCTTTAAAGCTAAGGTCATTAAGGGTTATAATGGAGTATATGAATACTTCGAGCTACCGGTCAGCAATCAGGCAGCTTTTGGTAACCAAACTGCCGAGATCACCATCTCCACTGGGGAAGGTGAAGAATTGTATTTGGTAGTGGCGAGTATACCTAATGAGTACGGCAATCCTGACCCGCTGAGATATCGGTATGAGTATTCGTTTGAAAGGACCTCTGATACCCCGGGAAATACGAAACAGCTAATCGTTTATCCAAATACCACAAGCGGCCAGGTGCATATCGATCTGGATTTGGAAGGTGAAGCAACCGAACCGGAGCTTCGGCTTTTTGATTTCAATGGTGATAACGTTGCGTTTAATTCCTCAATTGAGGGAGGTAGCGCATGGCTTAAATTTGACGGACCTGCCGGGCTGTATCTTTTGAAAGTCATTACCCCTAATGGCGTAAAAACCGTGAGGATAATCAAAGAATAGTAATGAGGTGATCCGATAATTTAATTAGGTAAAAGGCAAAAGAGGGTGTCTCAAAAGGGCACCTTCTTTTTTTGCTGAGGTGTGGAAAATCCGTAAATGCTTATAAGGATGAAGCAAGTGTTGAAATTATACCGGGACAGATCATGAATAGCTTCTTATAAGAAAAAAGCATGCCCTACAGTTTCTGAACTATTTCCAATACTCCTGAAAAATGACTTTGATCCGGAAAGTGTTCTTTTAAAATCAGGGATACTTTCAGGGATCTGACTTAGCAATAACTTCCCTACTATCATCAATATGATAAAAGGAATTCAACATCAACGCTAAACACGAACTTATTCTTTGCTAAATATGCTATCCGGGAAAGAGCGTTAAATGAACGATTGAGTGCATAAACGTCTTTAAAAGATCGTCAAACGACCTATAAAAGATTTTTTGTAGGCCTTTCCGATGGGCAGTGGCCGACCATTTATAAAAACAACGCTGTGTTCAATACGATCTATTTTTCTTAGGTTGACCAGAAAGGTTTTATGAATGCGACAGTACCCCTGGCTGGTCAGCGTTTGCTCGATGAGTTTCAGGGTTTGAGAAACCACATGATGCTTTCCTTCAAAATGGAATATTGAATAATTGTCCGACGCCTCGATGTAAAACACTTCGTTCAAATCAAGTGGAACGATTGAATTTTTTTCCCGAATAAACAGCTCTATTTGCCCAGTGTCCGACTCATTGACAGGTTTCATGTTTGTTTTGACCAGGGCCATATCTACCGCCACCTTGATATCTTCGTCTTTGAAGGGTTTTATTATATAACCGGAAGGATGCGTATTTTTCACCCGTGAGATTGTTGTCTTGTCGTACAAAGATGAAATATAAATAAACGGGATGTTTGTTTTTTGTTTGATGCACTGCGCAAGCTGAACTCCATCCCTATCTCCTTTTATTTTAATATCCAGCAGCACTAAATCGATCGGGTGCTGATTCAATGCAGCTAACGCTTGATCGGCTGTGTCGCAGATATCTGTAACCTCATGGCCCATCTGATCCATGCAGATCGCAATATCATCCGCAATAATGGGCTCGTCTTCTAC
Organism: Fulvivirga sp.; assembly: GCA_028280565.1. Taxonomy (GTDB): domain Bacteria; phylum Bacteroidota; class Bacteroidia; order Cytophagales; family Cyclobacteriaceae; genus Fulvivirga. The sequence goes on along the minus strand of JANQLQ010000129.1, from coordinate 49,700 downwards.
AATTAATACCTGCATTGTTTTACTCATTTTGGGAATGTTAATCTGAAGGTGGTACCTTTTTCATCGAGATTCGACATAAAGATCGTTCCATTTAATCCACGTGAAATGGACCGTATGATCCGGTAACCGTACGATTTTTCCAAATCATCCGGAGACGTGATCCCGATCCCATTGTCCGAAACCTCTAACTCATGAACATCGTCTTTTTTGATCAATGACAAGCTGATAGCTCCATGCTTTTCGGCTGGAAACGCATGTTTCAATGCGTTGGAGACGAGCTCATTGATAAGGAGGCCTACCTGTAGCGTCGTATCAATGGAAAGGTCGATGGACTCAATATTGCTGGCAAGCTTAATCCGGTCTTCGGATACATTGTATGATTGAAACAATGTGTTTATAAGCTCTTCCAAATATTCTTTCACATTTACCCTGGACAAGTTTTCCGATTGGTACAATTTCTCATGTACCAACGCCATGGACCGTACCCGGTCCCTTCCCTCCAATACGGCTTTCCTGGCTGACTCATCCTCTAAATACTTAGATTGAATATTTAACAAACTACTGACCACCTGCAGGTTATTCTTTACACGGTGGTGTATTTCCTGTAAGAGCACCTCGCGTTCATTCAATGTTTCTGAAATGGTTTTGTTCTTATACTCCAAAATGCCTCGTGCTTTTTTTCCCAGCTGATAGTAACGATATATTACCACTGAAAAGATTATGGTAACCACCAACCCAAGTATAGTGAGGGATCTGAGGTTTCGTTGCCTTTCGAGCGTAGTGTTAATAGCAAGCAGCTCTGTTTGTTTTTGATGTTCCAAAGAGTCGCGTTCCTGCTCAAAGGCAAAATTAAGTTCCATCGTCGTTAGCCGTTTAGTAAGATCTTCATTGAATAATTCCTCTTTTATACTGGTGCCGATCTCGAGGAATTCCAGGGCCTTTTTCTCATTTCCCACGCCTTTATAAAAATCGTAGAGCTTGTCAGCTGCTTCGTAGGTTTTTTCTTTTAAATTATACTGACGGGCAGTCTGAAACCCCTTCAGTAAAGCCTCTTCCGCCTGCTCCTTTTGCCCTTTTTTCATGTATACCTGTCCTAATCCTGATAACGCCATGCTTAACGTTGACTGGTCTTCACAGGCTATTGCATCATTGTAGCTACTTCGCAGATAGATAAGTGAGCTATCTAACTGATCCAGTTGTAAATAGCTATATCCTATATTATAGGCCGTATTCTTCCGCGCGCATTTTGTTTCCAATGAATCGGAGAGCTCATAGGCTCTCTGATAAAACCGTAATGCCTTGGTAAAATCCTCCTGTTTCATGTAAATCATTCCTATATTCGATAAGGTTGAAGCCACACTACGCGGATCTTTTAATCTTTTGATTTCCAATGCCTGGTTGAGTTTATCCAACGCCTTATCATAGTTCTTTTGAATGTAATGGATAAGGCCGATGTTATTGATTGTCTTTGCTGCTCGAATACTGTCTCCCTGGGCAAGTTTTATGGCCAATGATTGTTGATACGTATCCAAGGCCTTGGCATAGTTACCCTGTTTGTAGTAAACACCTCCAAGGTTATTTAAGGTACCTGGAATGCTTCGATCATCATTTATCTCTTTCTTTATGGCAAGGGATCTCTCAAAGTATGGCAAGGCACTATCCAGTTCTTGTCTGACAGTGTAATAAGTACCAAAGTGATGCAATGCATAGGCAATTCCCTTTTTGTATTTGATTTTAGTGGCAAGCTTTAATGCCCTTTTGGCATAAAACAAGGTGGAGTCATCACCGGACATGTAGAAAGACCGGGAAAGAAGGTTCAATACATTCACTTCCGTAGTGTCACTGGTTTGCCTGGACAGCACTGCCTTTAAGCTATCCAGCTTATCCTGTGCATGTATGGGGGCAAACAAGGTCAATGAAAAGGTTATGAAAAAAAAACTGAAAAAAGGAGTCGTTTTCATTTTCATGAATTACAAAATCACAAAAAAATCGGGTAAATCTAAGTTTTAAAGGGCTTAATTCGGTAATGCGAAATACATTATTATCTGAACTTATACGATGGATACCCCGATAGAAGAGCCATTGGTCGATGCTATTCAACTCAATGACAAAGGCCCCAGGGACCTTAGTAAAGAAGATAAAAAGATGATTAATAAGCCTTTATGAGATTAGGACCTGGACCGACCTCAGTCATGAAACCAACTTCCTGTGAATTGAACCGCTTTCAAAAACTTTGTTTGCATCCAGCCGAGATACACTCATGAATTTTTTAAATGCTCTTGAAAAGTGTGATGGATCTTGATGACATGGTGGAGAATTCCACACTAAATAAGTAAGAGACACAAATTATATTTGACTTCTTACTTATTATAACTTTGTGCTGATTTTTTACATTTTCAATTAAAGTGCTATGACCATTTCAGCGAGACTAATCCAGGTTAGATTACTCAAGAGTTTTAACCTTATTGTACTTCTACTGCCTGTTGCATCAGCCACTGCCCAAGTGCAAATAAATGATTTTGAGCCATTTAAATTTCAATTAGAAGAAACCTTTTCGCCCGTTAATGCAACTGAACGCGAACAAGAAATTGCAAAGGTAATTGAGTTGCAAAAGGGAATAAATAAAGAAGACACCTGGGCTATGAATTACTGGAACGCTTCCTATCCATCCTACCGATGGCATCAGGTTATGATGGAGATCAGCAGGGCTAAAAAAGGCCATAAGAATGGAGGCCGGGTGGTCATTTTGCACCTCTCCATTTATGATGCACTCACAGAAGTATGGAAACATAAAAAACAGCACCAGGTAACAGCCCCATTCCAGCAAAACGCTAATGTGCAAAAATTGGGTCGTAAAAGAGCTTATTCTACCTTTATTTGTGAATGGAGTGCGGTAGCAGGTGCTGCGCACGCAGTAATTGGATACTATTTTCCCGACAAGAAGCCCTCCCTGGATAGCCTCCTGGCTCAATTTAAAGAAGCGCGTCTGAGGACCGGGCTTCAGTTACCCTCCGATATAGAAAAAGGAATGGCCATTGGTAAACAAATTGCGCATCAGTATATCGAATATGCTAAAACGGATCGTACGGATCGTACCTGGGAAGGGCAAGTACCCAGCGCAGATAGCCTTTGGTCGGGCACCCCAGGGAAATGGGATCCTATGAAACGCCAATGGAGACCTCTTACTTTGTTGAGTCCCGACCAATTCAGACCGGCCCCACCTCCTACCGATTGGACAAAGGATATGGAAGAGTTACGTAGGTTCAACGCCACGCACCAGGGCAGTGATATTGCCTGGAAATGGAAAAACGCTCCCGTTTGGGACAATCTCCTGGAACGGAAAATATTAGAGTACGACCTGGGACCACTGGAAGCTGCTTTTGCAAGTGCTGTTTTCCATACGGCTCGATTCGATGGTATTATTGCCGCATGGGATGGTAAATACCATTATTGGGGTATCCGTCCATTTCAATATGACCCGGAATTCAAACCCATCCTGGTAGACACCCCAAATTTTCCGGGGTATCCCGCTGGACATACGACCGTAGCAGGCTCAATAGCTACTGCTTTGTCTTTCCTTTTCCCACAGGATGAACAACTATTTCATGAAATGGCAAAAGAATGCTCCGAATCTCGCTTTGAGGGAGGGGTCCACTTCCGCACCGATAATGAAGTTGGATTAACCGTTGGCAATCAAGTGGGAAGCCAGGTCATCAACACATTTTTAGCAAGAATGGGCCAAAAATAAAACTTAAAAGCTTTTTTGGTTTTAGTAAATGATCAAATCAAATGGCATAAATCAAAATTTAATGGCCTCATGGAAACAGGCTTTTAGATCTTAGGTTCGGTAATCCCCTATTTTGCCTACTGCCCCCTGCCTATTGCTGGCTGGTCGAGAGCTTATCAGCAAATGGTTGTCCTGAATTTTGTTATAATGTTTTAACAATAGTCCGACTGAAGGCTTCCATTGGAATTCCAGGAAATCCAGTAGCAAACCACACTACAACAATATCTTTAGTGGGTGAAACGTAAATGCCTTGACCATTCATGCCACTTTTGTAAATATCACCATCTGCAAATACGGCATCCCACTGGTAGCTATTAAATTCAGGTTGTTCCCTAAATTCTTCTGCCATTCGGGGGCCGAGAGTTCCTTTCATATAATTATCTTTAATCCCAGAAGCCTGTATCTTACTCAGCACTTGTGCTGATACGACTTCTTTTGAAGAAATAAGCTGCCAACTTGGAGTAAAGAGCACTCCTATTTTGGCCATATCTTCCAACCTGGAACTTATCAACCCATGTATGACCCCATTGCCTTGAGGACTTAATCCCAAAAGTGCATCACCGGTCATGCCTGCATGCCTCCATATCCGCTCGGTGATCAACTCACTGATTCTCTTGTTGCCGACAGCTTCCACTATAAGGCATAACATCTGTGTATTGGCAGAGGAATATTCAAAGACTTCACCGGGTTCGCGCAATTTCGGGATCCGGAACAATGCTTCATTGTGTGTTAATGATTTTCCATCAACAATGGCCTCCCCCACCTCTGATGCTGCAAAAATGCCATAGGGAGTCGCCCCTTTTCGTGAGGCAGGATTTTCCTCAAGGTCTAAGCCTGACTGCATATTCAACACATCCACCACTTTGATATTTTCCCATGCCGTGCCCTTGGTTTCGGGTATATAATTGGATACGGTTTTTTGAATATCAATCAGCCCTTCTTCTTCCATTTGGGCAATTAACAAGCCCGCCAATATCTTAGCATTCGACATCCATACATGGTTGTCTGTTTTTCTCATACCAGGGTATTTTTCGTACACTATTTTACCGTTTTGCACAACAAGTACCCCTTGCACCGGCGATTCGTTTGCCATTATCATTTGTTCAAAGGTCACTTTCTCTTTTTGCTCATTTTCCAAAGCCAGCTGACCAATGGCAGGGTTGATATTCACTTCCAGCTCTTTTACAGGGCCATCTCTACGAATAATGGCATGTGGCATGAATTCTGAAAGGTTAATATAAGAGTAGGCTCCTGCTTCGGTTATATCTAAAAATTTTTGCAGACTCCAGGCCTCATGAAGTTCTTTGGCCTTCGTCAAAGAATAACCTTTCTTTAGATCCGACACAGAGAAATCTTCCTTTAGAGTTGCATATGCATCCGCACTTGTACCAGGTGTTTTTTCGGTTTCATTTGGATGATTGCCCTGGCAACAGGTTAAATAGGCACAAATTAAGATCAAAATCGTGTTTTTCATGATCACAAGTTTTAGATGAATTAAATGATGGGTTAACGTCCGGATAAATTCTTAGGAATAATCCTACCTGTTTTGATAGCACTTGTAAACACTTACAAAAACAATATACAATTGGTTATTCAAAAAATTAAATAAAATGAAGTTGAATGCAGCTTTACTTTAAAAAAAAATAGTTAAGTAATTAGAATAATTGATAGGTAAAGATGCCCTTACTAGCAGCCGAATCATGATCCAATGACCTAAATGCCAAGTGGTTAGCTTGACAAGAATTTTATCATTTTGGCAGGAATTTTTCAGGATGCAAGGCAAAACACTGGCACACTTTTCAAACCCGGAAAGTAAAAAGTTCAATATTGATCCCCTCGGTGCTACTTAGAGCACGAAACGTTGAGTTTTGTGCTTTTTTGTTTATAAACGACCGAAATTTATACTCACTTATGTACCCAGCATATTTCCGAAGTACAAAGTCCAACAACTATGCTGGAGGATTTGAGTATCTTTGAAAGGTAGGTAACAGGAACTGGTCCTGTTGTTAACAACGTATACCTCATAGGATGATTTTAAATGATACCTGGTCTATTCAAAGTCTATGACAGGTTTGAGATTACTTCCGACCTCAGTACTCAGGAAGTAGTACAGAGAATCGCTTCAAAGGTTCATATTGACAATAAATCCAGGTCAGCTCCCCCAGTTATTGCTACAAATAAGAAATACTACGGTTTTTTCTATTCACCCAATCGATTCGTACTCAAGAATAACAATCTTATGGTAGATGGTATGATGGGCAAAAATAAAACGGAGATAATTGTATTAGAGAAAAATGGGACAACTCAAGTGAGATTTAGAATTAACAACTTGGGAACGAAACTTCTTTTAATGTTCATGTCTTTCCCCTTCATAGGACTTTTCTTCTATTTCATTTTCGATTCTAAAATGGATTTTAATTTTTTCACTGGCTGGCCTCTATTAGCTTTACCATTTATGATATTGCTTATTGAAATAATAGTGATCCGATTTAATTTATTTGCAAAAAAGGATTTCTTCCAGGAATTACTTTACTGGATTAGGAGAACGAGGTATAATCGAGTACGGGCCGTGGGCCATAAGCCCGCGGTACGCCTCTCAAACTACCCAGCCTACGGGTCTTCCCGAATCTTGTTCGGGACAGGCTGTACTAGGCGGTCCGTAAAGCATGGGACTATCACTCTTTACACCAATAGCCTCTTTTCGCTACTTTTAAGATAATTTTTACTTCACAATACGTTCAGTCCTTCGCTCCTTTTCTAGGAGTTGGACTTCGGCATGATGTGCTGCCTCACCTGGCCTCATAGCCCCTGTATGTAGTTCCTGTTCAGCCTGCCCTCGACGGGGTTGGGGATCAGTACAGGCACCGCGGGCTGGCTTACTTCAGTTCTAACCTCACGATGAACAACCTTGCCACTTGCTTAGCTTAGAGTGATGACTCCCCTGCTTACCGGGCTTCCGCCCTTTGGAACCCTCAATTTCATGAGCTATATTCACCATTCAAGGCACGCACAAGGATTAAAAATCAAAACCGCCGCTCCCAGGATAGCAACACTTTTTAATCTGGCCGTCAATGGCAACGCAAAACTGGATGAAATACATCGTATTAATAGTTGCAATTACAAGTATGACTTCCTGTAGTAATAACGAGGAAGAAACCATAGAATACCGTACTCGTTACTTTGACTTCAACAATCACTACTGGGTCAACCTCCATCATTTCTTATATCAAAAAGCGGATAGTAGCCAACTCAGAAAGCTACAAGAAGACGGTCTAAGTTTCTTAGAAATCGGGGATTCTAATGCGGAAGCACAGCTATCGGGCGATGAAAAAGAAGTCCTGGGGAAAGCTATCGGTTATTACAAAGACAGCTTAACCATTAAAAGCCTTAGAAGAGACCTGGCCAGCCTCAAAGTTTGGTTACAGGGAAAAGAAGAATTCAAAACAATAACTGACACCTCATTTGGGATAAAATTCATTGAAATACTCAATGATGTATCACCTGTTTACAAAGAACACTTTTGGGAATTGCATAAATCGCACAATCTGTCCATCTTAACCCGGCACATAGAAACTATAAGCAAGATCGAAGACGAAGTAATTAACAAAATGGAAGCGCTCTCCTTAAACCCATGGCCGGATTCGGCCATGGTTAGAGTCGATATGACGGCCTACGCCAATTGGGCAGGGGCTTACACCTCTTCCAAGCCAAAAATGAATATAGTCATATCTTCGACCGACCCTTCTCAAACCACAAGTTCTTTCGTGGAAACAATACTTCACGAAGGCTCACACCTGCTTTATTTGTTTGGTGAAAGCCCGATAAGAGACAAATTTTACTACAAAAGTGAAGAATTGGGTATGAAATTCCCAAGAAATCTATGGCATGCAAGTATGTTTTACTTGTGTGGTAGAGCAACACAAGACGCACTTTCTGAGTTGGGCATTAGTCACGAAATGGTCATGGATAAGAGCAATATTTTTACCAACTATAACACCCCTGGATTTAGGCGCATCAATGAAGAGTATTACAACGGCAAAATTGGTCCTGATTCCATGGCGATTAAGCTCTTAACTGGAATAAAAAAGAAAAGCCACTAATCTACAATTTGAAACAAATACGCTACATATTAATAGCCTTCATGCCTGCATTGAATATCCATGCACAAACTGATATCTCTAAATATGTAGGGAAGTATGGAGATTGGATGCCAGGCGGACAGGCATTAACGACCGAATTGGAATTGAAACCTAATGGAACGTTTACACTTCGTACAGTTGACTATGTTTATCCACAAACCTTTGAGGGCTACACAAATCAAGGTAATTGGATTTTAAAAGACGGTGAAGTTTTTCTTAACCCGGGTTTAAAAAGACGTGAACCCGTTATAAATGTAATCGAAAAGCAAATTGGCGGGAAAGACTCCATTGAAATCAAAGTTAATCATTATGTTGAGCTATATGAAAACGAAATTTTGATAGGAAAAAAGAAGACTGACTTTGACATACTCACCCTTTACTTTAACAAGAAGCGGAAGTATAAACACTTGGTAAAAAAGGGGTATAACATGAGAAGGTGCATTTGGGCACCAAGAATTAGGAATCGCGTGGATTTAGATTCGGCTAAAACTTTTAAAATAGCAAAAACTAGTATTGAAAAAATTGGTGTTTACACCTACGGGTTCACAACTTTCCTAGAATTAGAAACGCAAAACCCGAAATCTGATTATTTTGAAATTGACATTATCGTACCTGTCGATAAAGAAAGAATGCCAAGAAACAAAAAAGTGATCATAAAAGGTAAGAAAGCATATTTTTACGAGGTTATGGGAGAATTGAAAAAATCGCTGAATCCACTTTATAGAAAAACTGTGTAGAGCTGACCAGACGGAGGGGAACCTCAAATTAAATAGCCATGACAATTTGAATTTCCCATAATTGAAAATCGGTATTAACTCCTTACCTGGACTTCAGACCTACCCATAACCGAATGGGATTACATAGGGTTGAAAAACCAATTGTTAACAAATACAAGCCCACTAGACGCCGAGATCCATTCGCAAAGTTCTTAAAAATCAGTTACTTTTAGTACTATTATAACAGGTATGCCCACACAGCTTAACCGGGTTATTTACTCAACTAGAACCAAGAAAGTAATGACCAAAAGAATTATACTCATTATAGCTTTGTCATCCATTTCATCCATTGGTTTCGGACAAGAATTGCCTCAAAAAAAATCCGGAAATCATGTCCGGGTCAATGGAACTAATATTTTTATGATACCCCCTGGCTCATTTGAGCGTTCGGCTAATTTTAAAGGTTTTCAAAATCCGGATGACCAAACATCAATGATCATGACGTTGGAAATTCCCGGGCCTTATTCGGAAGTGACAAAGGGGTTCAATTCAGAAATGCTTCAAAAACAAGGCATGGAATTGAAAAGCAAAAAAGAAATTAACGTGGCGGATTATAGTGGATTACTTATCGAAGTAGATCAAGCGGCAAACGGGATGATCTTTTCAAAACAAATCTTAGTTTACGGTGACGAAAAGTCAAGTACACTCATCAATGGTGTTTTCCTGAAAGATTCGGTCGAATTGGGCAAAAAAATCAAAGAAAGCATATTGACGACTATTGTTGATACTGGACTGAACAGTAACCCAAGAGAGGCCTTGAATTACTCAATCAATGAAAATGCCGGCTCTCTAAAGTTCCATTCGGTTATAGGGAACGGGATGTTGTTCAATAGAGACCTGGAAACACCTACCGAAAGTGCTGACAAAGCAACACTACTCACAGACAGATCATTTGCCAAAGTTGAGATCAAAGACAAAAAATCATTTTGCATTTCACGGCTGGAAAAATATCCAGAGCGCTATTCTTTACTTCCGAACAAGGGGATCAAAGAAATTGAAATAGACAATCTACCCGGGTTTGAACTTTTTGCTAAGAACAACGACATGGAAAATGAAGAAATGTACCAAGCTATCTTATTTGATAAGGATGGTGGTTACTATATTTTTGTTGGGACCTATAAGACCGGCAGCGAAAGTGCTATCGCTGATATAAAGAATGTGACCAGGACTTTTAGCAGGAAAGATTAATGCCATACAATGGGATTGATGGTAGGGAGTTATCGAAATTTCGCTAGGCACAAAACCATCGCTAGTGTTAAAGCCATTCAGTATTGCCGTTGTGTGCCACTTAAAAACTAATGCTCAATGAACTATCAAACATTTCCGCCTCACCCAGATCTAAGATCTATCATTAGCTGCTATTGGACCTTAGAAGTTCCTGCTTCAAAGCATGCTCAACGACAACGGATAATTCCTGATGGCACTATCGAGATGGCTTTTATCCTTGGAGATGATATAAAACGATACACTTCTGGTGAAGATTTTATCCTTCAACCTCGCGCCATGGTACTTGGACAGACCATTGAACCTTTCTACATAGAACCCACAGGCTATGTAGATACGTTTGCCATTCGTTTTTACCCCTATGGATTTGCCCATTTTGTAACGGAACCCATTAAGAACCTGGCCAACAAGGAAACGCCGATAGAACTTCTCTTTGAAAAAACAACTGCCAAAAAATTAGAACAGGAAATAATTCATGCAAAGGATGTCAAACAAAGAATTGAAATAATAGAAAGTTTTTTACTTGATAAGCTAGGTGAAAAATCGATGGTGGATAGTATTGTTAAAACAACGATAAATACCCTGCTATTGACCAAAGGAAGTGCATCTATCCACGCTATTCTTAAAGAAGATATATCTAAACGAAGGCAGCTTGAAAGAAAATTTGTAAAACAAATCGGTCTCAGCCCAAAGCAGCTAGGCAAGGTAATCCGACTGCAAACCGCTCTAAAAATGTTGCTTAACGAAGAAGGAGAAAACCTGACCCACGTGGCTTATAAAAGTGAATACTATGATCAAGCTCATTTTATTAAAGACTTCAAGGAGTTCACCGGGGTGAGTCCGAAAGAGTTTTTAGGGAATAAAAACATGGCTCTTTCTTCTCTTTTCTACCAATAAATTGGGTATGTCGCATTTTTACAATTTCGCTCCTCATTAGAAATATATGTTTGTCTTAATACTTTTATTAAGTAATATGAAGAAAGCCATACTAAGACTTTCCATAGCCGTACTCGCTCTAGGCTTTACAGCTTGTAATTCCAAAAACAACGCAGATTTAGAAAAGCAAAAGGCAGATCCAACAGTCACTCAAAGCACAAAAGATATGAATAGTTTTATTTCTATTTTTGAAATTCCTGCGACAGATATTTCTCGGGCCGTCAATTTTTACCAAACAATTTTGGGGATCAAAATTGAGAAAATGGATTTTCCAGGCATGGAAATGGGCATTTTCCCATATGAAGAGCAAGTCGTTACCGGGGTGATCATAAAGGGTGAGGGATACCAACCTTCAGCAGACGGCGTAACGCTATACTTGAATGGAGGGCAAGACCTCCAGGTTATCCTGGATAAAGTTGAGAAAAATGGAGGGAAAATATTGGTCCCTAAATCACCTCATGCAGATGAAAGCGGATATTTCGCCATTTTCATTGATTCAGAAGGAAATAAAATGGGCTTACACTCTCCAAATTGATTGAGGAAAAGAGCCAATCGCTTCATTGAGTAGGCGGCTGACGGCCAGTGCACCTCTCCTATCACCATCTCATGTATAGCCCGCTGAAGAACCGGACCTTTCTTGGTCCTAGTTCTTAACCGGAGGGGACGAAATGAATTCGGAGAAAAGATGGAGTAATCCCTTTGGCTCTCAGCGGTCTAGCCCGTCTACCCAGTGGTTAATTCACTACCCAGCTACGTGAGTTCCGTGTAGTAATAGGGCTGGATCACATAGCTGAAATTATTACCTTTTCTCCTTCCTTGGCTTGAAAGATGATGGGATTGCCCACAGTCCCGGAGTTGGCAGGTTTTAGTGTTTCCTCGTAGGTCCCCTCTCCTATATGAACAACGTCTCCAGCCTCGGCTATATTAGCGGCCTTCCCTAAAGTCAGGTAAGGGCTGGATTCAGACCCGTCATTCATATCATTCCCATCTTTACTTACGTAAATATTCTGAGCCGTAACTCGATCATCGCAAGATGAAAGTATCCATCCTATTAAAAATAGTATAGGTATATATTTCATGTTACACTCTTTTAGCTTGTCTTAGCAGTTTTCAAACCCATACGTTACCCAAAGATAGGGCTACCTCAAGGTTCAAAAGGGTGGTAAATACTCGCTAATCAAGGGTGCAAATGATGAGCATCACGCGAAAGTGGGTAACCCGGGAAATCAATAGCTTACCATGCTAAGGCGATGACTACAACTCACAAAGTAGTCTACCAAAGAAACGTTGAATACGCATTTAACAAATGTTAAAGGAATCCCTAATGAGCCGTCCCATCTTGCCAATTCAAAACAAAAAAGTAAAAGATGGAACATTCACAATTAGCACAAAAAATCGAAAAATTAGAAAGGCAGCTCGAAGAGATCAAAAAAGTCGACAAACAAGAACACAATACCGATAGGATCTATAATACAAAGACTACCTTTGGTTATTCCCAACTGGTAGAAGCCAGGGGTGGAACAGTTGTGTACCTTTCCGGTATGACTCCTTGGAATCAAGAATTAAAGTTAGAGGAAGACGGTTTGATCGATCAATTGGATCATGCTATGATGAACCTGATCACCCTTTTAAAGTCAAAGGAGCTGACGCTTGACCATCTCATTTCACTAAGGTTTTATGTGGCCAAGCCTAACTATTATGACGAGATGGAGAATTTCCCGGGGATCATCAGCAAACATTTTGGCAAAGAGGAAATAGCCTGTACTATCACTTTAGTTGGTGTAACAGGATTGGCAGAACCAGGTCAATTGGTGGAACTGGAAGCTATTGCCGTATATTAGCTACTTCGAACTAGCTTATTCTATATGCATAAAATCTCGGCTTACTATCAACAATACAAACCTTTATCGATAGCATCACAGGATGCCCTGGATGCTTTGTCGAAAACCGTGGCATTTCCTAAGGGGTATCTCATCCATAGGCAGGGGCAAGTATGCCGGGAAGTATTTCTTCTTGAAAAAGGAGTGGCCAGGATCTTTTACTACCGGGACGGGAATGATATCACCAATCAATTCTTTTGTGAGGGAGAAGCAATAGCCGCTATGGAAAGCCTGTATTCCGGTAAGCCGAGTTATTATAACATTGAGTTGCTAGAAGATTGCCAACTCGTAAAGGTGAATTACCGTGAAGTAGAAAAATTGTACGCACAATATCATGACTTGGAGTCGTGTGGGAGGGTCTTGGCCATCCATTGCTACTTGGAAGAAAACGAGCGAAACCGGTCCTTCCAGATGCTCACCGCCAAAGAGCGGTATTTAAATTTGCTCAAGACCCAACCCGGGATACTACAACGGGTCAACCTCGGGCATATCGCTTCTTACATTGGCATAACACAAGTCCAACTGAGCCGCATTCGTGCAGAGATTATGGGCTGATGAATAGTTAAGCGCTGGACTTGGGATAAAGAATAAAAAATCACCGTTTTTCGTCTTTGCGAACCCTTCGACTGGGAAGGTGGGCTTTTTATCATCATCGCAATGATGGGTAAAATCTATTGTTTGGGCCGGTTTGAATATTCCTATCCCAATCCAGTTTAACTTGAAAAAGTATTAGGATCGCCAACTTTTTGGACCGTTTTACCAATCCAAGGGCCGCCTTTTGAGGTATCTTACGCGTCATAATTATCATTCCTGTTCCTATGCATCTTAGAAATGGATAACATGACTGGGTCTGACATCATCACCCCGCGAAAATGAAGGCAAGAAACTTTTAAATATTATATCTTGAGAGCTTACAAAGCAGTATGATCATTCAACACCAGCAATTCTGCCTCCTCGGAAAAAAGATATTAGAACAAGCGGTTTTCCAAGCTCCAATAAGAGAATCTCGCACATGGGAAGAAGAAGCTTGTTTCTTGTATTATGTGAAAGGTAAGCTTGAACTGTACGGGGGCCACAGAAAGGATAGACCTTACCTTACATCAAGATATTGTCATGAGGTGTGGCAATTACCTGGGTTAATAAGGATTAGTTAAGTTAAGTCTCAAATGACGTACCGGGCACGAGATGATTATGCTTGAGGTATTGGAAGATTCTCGATCAGTTGGCAATCGGCTAAAGGCAGTAGGCAAAAAAAATTAGAAAATTGCCCATTGCTGACTTTAAAAACGGGATTGGAAAAAAACTCCAACAAGAGTCAAATAAAAACGTTAGTCAAATACTGATTCCGGATGTTCCTGTAAATATAGAAATCCGAGTCAATGCTTGCTATCTCTAAGATGCCCCTTATTTCCGAAGCCACGATCAGCGTAGCATCGGCTAAATCCATAGGCACATCACCGAATTTTTCGCTTAGCTCAATGATCCTTAATAAGTGATAATACTCTAACTCCAGGATCTCCAAGCCTCCGCGATTGATCCACGTGAGAAAGTTGACTTGGGTTTTTACACTAAAGCCAAGCATATGAGATACCTCGGTAACTACGGGCCAAGTCGTAAAAAGTGAACCTTCAAAATCCTTTAAAAAAGAAACGGCTTTTGCGTGGTATTGATCACTTTTATCAAATAATGCGATCAATGGACCTGCATCAATGAGGGTGCTTTGCATTAAGCTGATCTTTTAGTTTTTGCTTGTAGGATACTGAAAGGTCATTAGAACCACTGCCTTCTTGGCCAAATAGGTCTATTCCCGCTTCGTAAGGGCTTTTGACTTTTCTCTTCTGTGATAGGTACAATGCTAGCGCTTCTTTGACCACGGTAGATTTGGTGATACCCTCATCTTCACAATATTGAGCGAGTTGCTTTTCTGCATCTTTGGAAAGTCTTATGGTTAGCATAGCTATTTTGTTTGTACTACAAATGTAATACATTTATTGGGTTTATTAAGTTCATTTTCTATTTTTTAATTGAAAAGTATCGAACTCTATTCCCCTGCATGCCCATTAGCACCCTGTTACACCCCTTTTTTACAAATGCCCTTATCTTATTTCAACAGGATGAACATCTCTTCGAAATTGATGACCAGCGTATCAAATTTAGCGACCAGGTCTTGCCCAATGTTGCCATAAATGTTTTCATTTTTTGTTAGGTTCTCCTTGATCAAATCGACGGAATCTAGCAATACCTGCCGGTCATTTATGGTAAGTGGAAGATTGATCTTGTACGCTTCAACCTCCGCCTTACCACCAGCCCCTCCTAGGCTGATCATAGTGGAGGTATATGTAGATTCTACCTCTTCTTTATACCGCAGGTAGTAATCCCGGTAAAGTGTGGTCCCATCCGCCCCGGTATCAAATTTAAAAACTAGGGTATCCTCCTCGCTAGGCAGTTGTATCAACGGGGTCAAAAACTCCATGGCCATGTTTCGGATCGAGGTTGAAGAAGACCGGGCTGGTACGATCAAAGAGCTTCCCTTCACCAATTGGATCTCCTTCATTGCTGCCATTACAGGATAGCCGATAATTCCAAGTATACGGTAATCGATCTGGGGAAACGTCAGTGCAGAATCAGGAAGAACAAGGAAAACAGCATTTTCTATTAAAATACCTCCAATGAAGAACGACGGAGCGATCGCCAGCCCCGAATTCACATCGATACCGCTGATGGCTTTTACTGTAAACGAGGCATCTAGCATTCTCATCCCCATAGCTTGTGCCGTAGAGGCTGTAACAGTTGAAATATTGGCCCCGGTATCAAATATGAAGCCCAAAGAATCTTCTCCGAACGTAACCGGGAGATTGCTCAACCCCGCTTTGTCCCGGGTGAGCGGAATAACTTGCCTGCCCGGTATATCCAACTTTTGCATAGGCTGGTCGACCAGTCCTTTCCAGATTTGAAGTGTATTTTTCATCGATACCAACTCTTCCGCAGTGTAGAGATGTTGATATTCTTCGAGTTGGCGGGTCGCAATGGCGACAGCTTTCTCATAGTCCTGAAGCTTCATACAATTTTGAGACTGGATCTCCATTAACTCCGCTTTAAGTGAGTCCGACAGCTCCTTTTCATACTCGGAAAACAACACATCAATAGAGCTATTGGAGTCTCCCGGCCGATTAAAAACGTTCCCTAAATAAGCTTCAAATCGTCGTTGGTGATAGGGTGAGATCTCTTGGATCTCCTGTTCAAAAAGCTCCCTCGCTTTAAAATAATTTTTATGATGGATCAAAGAATCAATACGATCAGCAGATACAGAGGGATAGATCGTTTCCACTTTATGTGTGCCACATCCTGGTAAAAACAAAACCAAGAAGCCAACTAGGATGGGCTTGACACTAGGATGTAAGTTTAGAGCAAATACAATCTTTTTGTAGTCAGTCATTGTTGAAGCAAGAATATTGTAAGGAAAGAATAAACGGTACATATATCTAAAACTAGGGGTTGCGAAAGGTAACATACGAAACTACAGCAATAACATCTACCTTCACAGGAAAACGAGGATGGGAGATTTTAATTACATTTTGAAACTCAAAGTAGGTGGAGAATTTAGTATAAGGCTATTCTGAACACCCACATAGCGTTCTATTTTATCACTGATCTTACAACAAATTAGCCTTAAAATCAGTACTTCATCCTTAAGACTTAGGCTTTTCTTATCCCAGCACAAAACTTGCCAGTACTAAGGGCCCAAATCCTCTCCCGGATGTTTTTCAATATTGTAACCTGCCAGTATGTATTCCACAAACCTGCTCACGATCAAAATTGCCAGTTGACACCCGGTTTTTCTCCAACAATCATGATCATTAAAACTATTTTTAAATCCTAGGCTCATTCGTTTACAAAATTGAATTCCGCTTCCAGTTCCTACTAGGTATACATTAAGTTTTATCCATGCGCTAAGCATAATTGTGTAGGCCAAACTACTCGGCCCGGATCACGTCTACAGGATTTCGTAAAGCCGATCGAACTGTATTGTAAGATATAACCATAAAGACCAATAGTATCGAACCCAATAAAGTATAAACAAAGATCATCGCATCTACATTTGTCCTAGACGCAAACCCCATCAACCATTCTCTTACACCATAATAGGCGATCGGTATGGCCAATACATTAGCCACTATGACCAGCCACAAAAACTGTCGGCTAATGAGCATAAACAACTGGGCAAGGGAGGCCCCAAGTATTTTTCGTATGCCCATTTCTTTTTTCTTTTTGGCTAAAATGAAACTGACCAGTCCCAGCAACCCAATCGCGGATATCAACAACGCAATACTCCCGGAGATGCCCATAATACGCCGGTAGATTTGATGGTTGCTATAGGTACGTGAGAATACTTCGTCTTGAAAAGAATATTCTGCGGGATATTCGGGGAAGTATTCAGACCATAAATTCTCGATCACGGCGAGGGAGGCATTCATATGGTTTGATTTTACGTAAACATGCCGGTAAGCAGAAGAAGAATCAATATCCAATACAAGTGGGGTAACATCAAATTCTGGCGACTTGTAATGAAAGTTTTTTACTACCCCTACGATAGATCGCTCTTCCATGAACCCTGCATCAATATCTGTGCGCAGGGGTGTGCTTAACGGGTGTTCCAGTTTCCATAATTCAGCCGCCGATTCATTAATGATCAGCCCTTGGCCGAGATCCGAAGGGTACATTTCTGAAAAGGGCCTTCCCTGTACGAATTCTATGTCCATTAGGTCAAAAAAACCATAGTCTACACGCATGTAATCTGCAATAGCCTGCTGATCAGCAAGGTCCATACCTGGTGGGTAGAAGCTCCATGTGCCACTGCCTGCCCCCAAGGTGTGTGAGGCTGCTGATACTTTTTCAATATCCGAATGTGTCATTAGCTCATTTTTAACCCGTTCAAAGGTCTCCTTATTCGCTTGCCGGAGCCTTACGGAAAGCACACCTTGCTGGTCAAATCCCAGGTCCATTTGTTGCATAAAAACCAACTGATCTTTCATCACCCAAGTAGCTGATACTAGTGCCGCAGATATGAAAAACTGGAAGGTTACTAAAGTCTTTCTTAGCCATGAATGTGACCCTGTGGCGGTATGCTTGTTTTTTAAGATTTGTCCAGGGCTAAAAGACGAGATCACTACGGCAGGGTATACACCGGCCAATAGTGCGGTAACTACACTGGTAGTGAGAACACTGCCAATAACCTTGATGTCAAAATAGGAAATGGAGATCTTAGCATCTGCCAGTGTATTGAAATGAGGCAGGAGCATACTGGAAATGATCAAGGCCAAAATACCAGCGGCTAGGCATAAAAATAACGCTTCTAGCATAAACTGTGGCACTAGACTCTCCTTCTTGGCGCCAAATAGTTTCTTTATCCCCGTTTCTTTGGCGCGCTCAGCAGCCTTAGCCGTAGCCAGGTTGATAAAGTTAATACATCCAAGGGCCAGCACAGCCAATGCTATGGATAACAACATGTTTAGTTGGCGCTTAGCCACTTTGGGCACTACATCCCAGCTCATCTCACTGGAAGTATGGATCTGCTCTAAGGGCTGGAGTATAAACTTATAACTGGACCACAGCAGATCATAAGGAGAGGCTTGGGTCAGAAGAATATCGTTGATATCCTCTTCTATGGTAAAGATTTGCTGGTCATTGTTAATCTTAAGGTACGTCCAGCATGGCCAACGGGTCCATTCTTCCAGTAGACGGGGCTGGAAATAAGGCGTCATAATAAAATCAAAGTTGAAATGAGAATTGGTGGGAAAATCTACCACACCACTCACACGAAAGACATGCTCACCGTTAAGCGTTATCAAATTGCCAAGCGCCTGGCCATTTTCGAAATACCTGGCCGCTGCTGCCCTGGATAACACTATTTTATCCGGGGCATCCAAGGCAGTTTCAATATCACCTTCTAAAAACGGGGCGTCGAAAAACCGGAAAAACGTGGAATCACCATAAATGATCTTTCGCTCATAGATCCTTTTTCCCTGCGATTCTACCAAACCAGTGGTACCTGCACGCATATAGGGGTAAAAAACACGACATACTGCATCGACAGAAGGAAAATAGCTTTCTAAATAAGGAGATAAAGCCGCAGGGCTCCCCGCCATGTGTTTCCCCTGGTCATTGCGAAATGTGAAGCGGTAGATCTTATCAAAATGAGAAAATGTCGTGTCATAAGAAGTCTCATGAAAAACGAAGACCCCGATCAAAGTAACACAGGTAAGACCAATAGTAAGACCTGTGAGCATAATAGCAGCCGTCAGCTTTCGCTTCACCAAAGATCGCCAGGCTAATAACAAATTATATTTTAGCATACTTCTACCGTTTAGTAATCCCCGAAACATGGGAAGCCACCGCTTGCCACCTTCCCTCACGCTTAACCAATACATTTGTAGAATGATACTGATAGTGATAAGGTCCGTTTTCGTTGACCCCAGCTGCCTTACCTATCCCGGAAACGATGGCAGTATGCCCGTCTACGATATCCAATCTCTTGATTTCGTATACAAAAGAGTCATGTGATAGCTTGTTATGAGTGATCCATTCTAGCTCATCAGCCTTCGTGGACCAACGGCCTTGGGCATCAATAGATTGGAACTCGCTGGCTAGGATCTTTCCTAACAGGACGGTATCCTGTTCGGCGTATGCTTTTGGCCAAAGCACAGTCTTGATGTGCCTGAGGGCTTCTTCATCGTCCTGCTGGCCTGGAACCGCTAAGATGTAAAGCAAGAAATAAAGTAAAGGCAGTGAATTCATATTTTTTGATAAAAAAACGCATGACAGCACAGATCTTGCCATAAAATGATGTGAGTCGATTTCTATATGCTGTGAAATGCATTCAATGAATCCCTAAGCGTTTCTTTACGCTGGCCTTACGAGAACGGCTGATCCTGTATTCCTTACCATTGTCCATACCCAGCAGGTAATCATTTCTACCACAAGGACGGATCAGTGCAATACTGCTCATGTTTACAATAGTACTCCGGTGAATACGGATAAACTGCTCTTCCGGGAGCGTCTTTTCCAGCTCTTCCATTTTTATCCGGTGAATATATCGTTTTTCGTTGGTGTGTACCTTTACATAGGTATCGTAAGCTTCTATGGATTGGATGTCCTGCACCTTCACCACCACATGAGTATCCTTTTGATAGATCACCAAACGGTCGATATATGGCTTATCCTGCAACAAACGGGACTCTTCTTCACGGCTTTCGAAAAACGACTGCATGTCTATTTGTTTCTTCACCCGGTTTACAGCCCTGTAAAAATCATCATCGTCGAAGGGCTTTAACAAGTAATCGATAGCTTTTACCTTGAAGGCTTTCAAGGCATATTTATCATGGGCAGTAATAAATATGAGTTGGAAATCGCTGTAGGTCAATCGCTCCAATAGCTCAAAGCCGTCCACTAACGGCATCTGAACATCCAGCAGGACCAGCTGGGGACGACATGCTTCGATCAGTGTCATGCCTTCGAGCCCATTTTTGGCCCACCCTATGATCTCCAGCGATGGATCTGCCTTTACCAGTACCTCCAAGCCCTTTCTTGCCTGGGGTTCATCGTCTATGATCACCGTAGTTATCTTACTCATTAGCCCTTGGAAATTTGACCTCTACAGTTGTTCCTTTACCGGGTGCAGTTTCAATACACAGGTTGCTGTCTTTGGGAAACATAATACCTAACCGTTCCTTAACATTACGTAAGCCCAGGCCTTTGGCAGATGAGTTTTCAATGAAGCCTTGCCCGTTATCACAAATATTGATGACATTATGCCCGTTTTGTCGAAATGCTCTTATGTAAAGCCTAGCATCCTGGTCCTTATTTTTTAAACCATGTTTGACCGCATTTTCTACCAAAGGCTGTAGTAGTTGGCTCGGCAGCGGCTCTTGGGCTACATGCTCATCTATCTCCATCCTGAATGTAAAACGATCGCTGAACCGCTCCTGCTCTATTTCCAGGTATTTCTTTAGCCAAGCCATTTCTTGTTCTACCGTAGTCCATTGGGTATCCGAATGGTCCAGCACTTGCCTCAACAGTGCGCCTAGCTTCGTGAGCACCTTATTGGCTTTTTGGCTTTCCCCCGACCGGATCAGCATGCTTACCGTATTGAGGGTATTAAATAAAAAATGAGGTTGTATTTGGGCTTTTAACACGTCCAGGCGGGTATCGGAAAGTAGCTTTTCTAGCTTCAACGTCTCCTTCTGCTTATTATGGAAGGCTTTATCTTTTTGAATTAAATAAAAGACCAACAAAACCGCTGCATAAAGTATGAGTTGGAAAAAAAACCACTGCCGGAAATACCCGGAGAGATATTCGGAAAATTCCAACGGAAACGCGTTATCATAGAACTTCCACCGGGTGTAAGAGATGAGTAAAGAATGCAGCGTACTAATAGCCAATGCCACGGGTATATGTATCCCGAATAGGTTCTTCCAATGGCCTTGTAAGGGAAATCTTTTGCCAAGCCAAAAGACGACGGGAGTGTAAAACCCCCACAACAAAAAGTTAGGCAACTGGTCGATCAGCGTACCTCCAAAGCTGCAAGAAATTCCCTGCATGCTGTAAAATAAGTACGATTGAAAACCATAAACTAAGGCAATGGCCACCCAGGTCACCAAGAACTTCTCCCATTTCATGATTACCAAAATAACACTTTGCGTTTTGATTCGCCACCTGGGTGGTAACAGTTCGCTACGTATTTTATTCCATTCACAATATTTTTAAGCAGGCTCCCCACTCACCGGGTGGCTTTGGGTCACCCGGTGAATGAAATCCGCTCGATTCACATCAAATTTGCCAGTTTGTGATTTTACTCCAAGGCTATCTTCACCCAATCTTCCAGCATTTGAGAGCCTTTGGTGCCTTCAGCCCTGATGAGCAGCCACCCTTTCATATTCATTTTACCCTTCATTTGGTACCTTTGGGTTGCTGGTTGTGAAAGTAATTTTTCGGTTTGCATAGGGTCACAACGGACCACCAGGTCATCTCCCTCGATACGTACCAGTACTTTGGTATTCCGCATAAAAGAAAGGCCTCCCATCTTTTGCCTTTCCTCTATCCCGGGATGCAATTGGAATATATTTCGCAAACGACTTGCCAGCTCTTCACTGTATGACATAACTATCCCTTTAGTAGGTTTTGCTATTCTTGTAGAGTTCCAAAACAGTCGGGGCCAGGTAACTCATCATCAACCCTGTAGCGCTAATACCCATAAGAAGTAAGATCCAAGTCCAGTTCTTTTGGAAAGATACTCTTCCTACCCGCAGCAGCCAGGCACTCAAACCAAAGTTGACTAAAGCCCACATCATATTGACTACCGGGGACGAAAGCCCCGTACCCGGTGGATCAGCAAAGGGGGTTGGGAAGGCATCGCCCTCTAAACCATGAATAAAATGAGGTAAGCCATTGACGATAAATACACCGGCGAAAAAACAGGCGATGTGATGATACCATTTCATAAATAAAATTAGTGTTGAGATTTGAGTATTTAGTAGTGAGTATTAAAAAAGAAATGTTGGATAGGCATGTTGAAAAGCTCTCCTGCCCGTTAACATTACTTATTGCCAAAGGTATTAGACATAGCCTACACGGCTATACCTCGAAAAGCTCAACGGGTAGCGCATTTGGCTCTTGCGTTAGCGGGTGTTATGTTGTATTCCCTTTTGTATAGCTTGATAAAGTGCGATACACTTTCAAAACCACATTCGTAAGCGATCTCCGAAACGCTTTTCGCTGTATTGCGCAAAAGGCCGGAAGCATGGGACAAACGCTGCCGGTTGATCCAAGCCCTGGGGGAGCAGCAGTATATTTTTTCAAAGTCACGCTTGAATGAGGCTAAACTCCGGTTAGAGAGTTCTGCGAAATCCTGTAGGGTAAGGGGTTTGAATAAATGTTGCTTGACAAGGTATTCGATATCTACCGGTCTGTTACCAAGGATAGCACGAATCATATTCGTTATTTCTTCCTTTTGAGGCGTGGCCATAAGCAAGAGAAATAGTTCTTGCAATTTTGTCTTCAAAACAACTTCCCGGGTGGGAAACGACGTTCCAAAATAGTGCAGGTATCCCTCACTAAATTTTCGTAGCAAGGTATTAGAAGGCACAATACAATAGGGATCATTTGTGCCCTTAATAATCCCCTGTTCTTGTATTAGGAAGGAAAATTCCTGTAAGAATGGCTCCTGGACAAAAAGCATTAAAGCTTCAAATTTCCCTCCTGACGGAACAAACTCCGATATGACGTACAGGCCTTTTTTAAGGAAAAGCAGGTCCGGGGCGGAAATAGTGACGGTCTTTTCCTCGAAATGCAGGTGCTTTTTCCCTTCCAGTACAAAAAACAACGTGTGCTCGGTCAAAAAACCGACCTGTTTGCCGTAAGATGTATTCAGTCGGTTATATTTAGCATAGGGAGAGCCATGGCACACGATCATAGAAGGATCGCAGGGGTTGTCTTTGACCTGGGGAAATCGAACCATGCCGTCAATTTAGTAACTTACATCTTGTAAAGTGTAGAACGTATTTAACAGCATATCATATCTTACCAAAACAATGATCGCTCAGGTTGATCAACATTGATACTGCCGCCATACATTATCCTTCTTTACTTTTCGTATTGTAAATTAGTAATATGGTGATCCATTAAAAATAGTTGAACCGGCTTTTTTTGAGGGAAGCTGGTCTCAACGTCGCCATCAAAAAACGATTTGCCAGCCTTAGAACCTACCCATCGCGGGGCCTTATCCCTATCGCGTTGGTAGTCCGTTTGACACACCAGGACCAGTGGCGATTTTCAATTAACCTAAAACAAAGTACATTATTGGGTAACCGGCTGGGAAGAAGCAAGCCCTGGCGGTTTTAGCTTTTTCCTGTGCCCGTTCTCCCGTCTTTTATTTTTTGTCAAAAAGTGGAAAACGGTCTCCATCCGCCGTGATACGGTAGTACTTTCCTTTGCTTATTAACAAGGCCTCGCTTTTGCCATGGCTATGGGGGGTGTCGATATTGATGACTTTACCATTGTACCAACTGGAGATGGAATCTGCTACCACCGTGTGGCCAGTAATGATTTTGGTTACGTTGTAACTCTTTAAAGTGGTTTCGATTACCTCGTGACTTACTGGCTCTTTGCCATAGTAGCCACGATACCATAGTGGCCCTTTGTCCCACATTAGTGTTTGAAGGGTGTCACTTTCGTGTCTTTTATATTGGTCTAAAACCGGGCGAGCTGCTTCATTAATCTGTGGAACAGATAGGTTGAGGTTGTTGACTTCTTCCGAAATACCTGCATGGACGAATAGATGATCCCCGATCTTTTCTATGATATTCTTCGTTCTTAACCATTTTCCAAGTTCGGTATCTTCACTATATAGTTCGCTTAATGGTTTACCCAATGCCTGTGCTGTGAACTGGTACTTGGGATGGACATAGCGTAAGTCTCCCTGTAAATTCATGGTTTCGTGATTACCTAGGATGAAATGAACCTTACCTCCATTGTTTTCTGCTTGCTGTTCCATCTTGTATATCAACCAAAGTGTTTCAACCACCTTATTGCCTCGATCGAAATAGTCCCCGGTGAGGACCAAATGACCTTTCCCAAAATTCCATTGGTAAGTTTTGTCTATTACTCCCGTTGCAATCAAAAGCTTCTTAAATGCAGTGAAGTTGCCTTCTATGTCTGAGATGACCACCATTTTTCGCGACTTCTTGTATTCGGACGGTTCAGGATTATATTCCTCCTTTAGCTTTACAATGAAATGGCCATTCGTATCATCTTCTACTTGGATCAGTGCGTTGGTGCGAACGCCAGGTAGATCTTTTTCAGATGAAGATATCACTATTTTTGACTCATACTGGACGGTCGTATCCCCAGAAGTGAAGATGTAGGGGCCGTCGGTGAAGGTTTTCTGCGCTTGCGCAGCTACTGCGAAAGCAAAAAGATTCCCGATGATCACCAACCAACAGAAGGCAACCTTGGAATGACGTAGCATATTTCTTGGATATAATTTCATGGATTTGCATTAACCCTCATCGTTAAGAGAGGGGGTTAAGAGGTGCGAATATAAAGAATGAGAAAACACTTTTATAGCCTGTAGCAAGGAAGATCAAAAGAACAAACACGTATCATAGCTTTGTGAAACTCAGAGCAGTTTACCATCGCTTAGTTCAAGAATACGATCGCTTTTTTTGGCAAATTCCTCGTCGTGGGTCACTGCTATGATCGTTTGTCCTCTTTCTGCCGCCAGTTGTCTAAAAATATCAAAGACGATTTGCGTATTTTTCGAGTCCAGGTTACCGGTAGGTTCATCTCCCATGATAATAGCCGGTTCGTTGATCAACGCCCGCGCGATGGCTACTCGCTGCTGCTGACCCCCGGAGAGCTTATTGGCCAACTTGGATGCTTGTTCCTCAAGTCCAAGCAGGCGCAAGTTTTCAACGGCCTTTTCCTTGATCTCTTCTTTGGATTTTTTACCTAGTTTTAGTGCCGGTAGCATGACATTATCCAGCGCTGAGAACTCCGGGAGGAGGTAATGAAATTGGAAAACAAAGCCAATATGTAAATTCCGGAAAGCGGCCAGTTGGTTCTGGGTTTGCCCGGTGAGGTACTCGTTATGAATGTAGAGCTCTCCCGAATAATCCGTATCCATAGTAGAAAGCACATACAATAGCGTTGACTTCCCCGAACCGGATTTACCGACCAGGGATAAAAACTCTCCTTTTTTGATATCAAAAGAAATATTCTTGAGCACCTGGAACCTCTGTGGTTCATGAAAGTATTTAGATATATTCCTTACCGCAAGCGATGTGTGTTCCATAGTTATCCCCTTATAATTTCCACAGGATCCACTTTCGAAGCCTTTTTTGCTGGTAAATACCCCGCGATAAAGGTAGTGGCCAGGCCAAAAACAAACGCCGAAAGGTAATCCTCAATATTGTAGGTCATCGGTAACCGATCTAATGTGGCCACCTCGAAAGGCACATGATTGATGGCCACCGAGATTAAATAGCCCAATACCATACCGACACACCCACCTGCAATGCCAATAATGACGGATTGGACCAGGAATATTTGTACAATATCCTTGCTTTCAAATCCCATGGCTTTCAGTATGGCGATTTCTTTGATCTTTTCGTTGACTGTCATATTCATGATGTTATAAATGCCAAACCCCGCTACGATCAAAATGGTGAGTGAAACGGTAACGGCTATGATGTTCCTAAGCTCGTTGGCCGCCTCGAGTTGCCCGTTGGCTTCCATCCAAGACTCTACTTTGTAGTCAATGGATGGAGCCCAGGTACTGGCTACTTTTTGCGCTTCTTCAAAGTCTTCAATATTCACCTGGAGATCGGTTACGTAGCTTTGATTTTTGGAGATCAGTTGCCGGGCAGAACTAATACGGATATAGGCCTTGGCATTATCCACACCGGCCAAAGTAGTTTCAATAATCCCGATGACTTTAAAATTCCGGCTTACGCCATCGTCGGTAACGACTACCACATTATCATTCAGCCCCAGGCTAAGTTTCCGTGCCAACCCTACCCCAATGACCAGCCCGTCATTGCGATAAGACAACTCTCCCCAACTCCCGGCTATAATGTATTGTGACGTCTTAAAAAGCTCGTCCTCATTCGTCACTTCTATTCCTGAAAGTACCCCATTTTTTTTAGCGGCGCCATTTTTAAAAAAAACGTTGATGTTGACCTGTGACGCCATCCCTACAACACCCGGCTGCTTTTCAACCGCGCTAATGATCTTTGCAGAATTTTTTATACCTTCTGTATACTGGATAGTTTTAGGATGACGAATATGGACCAGGTGCGAATCGTCGTAGAACCTTCCTGCTAAGTCACTCCTGTCTTCCGGAAGATCATTATAAATGTGGATATGGGCCAAGGTGCTGAAGGCCAAGTCGGTTTGTGTGTCATTGACGCCGGTCATAAAGCCATTCATGAAGACATACATGGAAATGCCGAAGGTAACGCTTAACATGGCTACCATAGCCTGTTTCACCCGGGAAGTAAGGTGGGCAAATGCTATTTTGGAATTTGTAGACCTGCTCATCGTTTAGGCAATTGTAAACGAGTGTTTTCATCAATACCCGCTAATATTTCCACCCATTCTTTTGACCGGATACCGACCTCAACGTATCTTTTTCCGCCGCTAAACAGGTATACACTATCGCCGTATGTTAGGTATTCAGAAGGCATAACCAACGCTTCATCTTTTTCATCGATAATGATATTTGCCTGCAGCTGCGTGTTGGCAAAGAGGTTTGAAGGAGTTTGGTCAAAACTTGCCTCTACAATAAACGATTGCTCTACATCATCAAAAGCCGGGTAAAGCTTCCGGGTAGTGGCCGTTAGCAGGTGATCCTTATCCGTATTCAATGAAACCAGCACCTGTTGGCCAAGCTTCACGCGATTGATGTCTTCTTCAGCTACAAATAGCTTTACCCGTGTTTTTCCCCCTCCTATTTTAGCAATGGCCTCTCCACGGCGTACAAGCTCACCTTGCTCCTTAAATACATGCAAAACCTTACCTTGTATGGAAGAGGTGAGGAAATAATCTGTATGGTTCTCCTG
This sequence comes from Fulvivirga sp., assembly GCA_028280565.1. GTDB lineage: Bacteria > Bacteroidota > Bacteroidia > Cytophagales > Cyclobacteriaceae > Fulvivirga. The sequence goes on along the minus strand of JANQLQ010000129.1, from coordinate 22,343 downwards.
CTGGATGGTCAACTGGGTCTCGGCATTTTTTAAGTTGAGCGCAAGCTTGTCATCCAGGTCGTCCAGTGATTTTTCCAATATCACCACATTATGTTTGGAGTTTTCGTACTGTAGTTCAGCTTGGTCAAATTCCTGCTGTGCCACCGCCCCAGTTTTTAAAAGGTTAGCATACCGGGCATAGTTTTTCTTGTCTAGGGCCAATTGCACCTTGGCCTGTTCAAGTTGAAGTACAACCTGCTGCCTTTCCGGCGCAGTGGGTCTTGCATTGTCCAAGGCATCTTGGTAGTTGACCCGTGCATTTAAGAGCTGCTCATCTTGTACATCACTCGAGAGCTTAAAGAGTGGCATGCCTACCGTCACACTATCCCCCTCCTCTACATTGGCTTTGGACAGGTATCCTTCTGTATTCGCCGTTACAATATATTCATGCTCTAGCACCAGGTATCCGCTGGCAAATACCGCATCGATCACGCTATGATTGGCAGGTTTTATCGTCACTGTTTTTGTACAGGAGAAAGAGGCTAGCCCTATTATTGTAAAACAACAGATCCCTCTCATTTTTATAAGTTTTATCCGTTTCATTCCGTTCTTGAAATTATTTGGCTGTAATAACTGTAAGTGCCGGACAGCGCATTCAAAAAAGCACTTTCTGCTTGTAAATAGTCTTCGAAAACCCCTAGGTAGCGATCCAAGCTAATAAGTCCGTCTGTAAATTTTTGATAGCTCAATTGGCTATTTTCTTGGAACAGCTCGAAAGTCTCCAGCGCCACCTGTGCATTTTCCAAACTATAGTTGTACTCATTGATCAACTGCTGATCATTGATGGAAGCAGTAAGCCTGGCATTCTCCAGCTCGTTCTTTGCTACTTGTTGGGATACTTTACTTGCCTTATAGTGATTTTTATTGGCGAAACCGCTGAATATGGGTATGGACAGGTCTAATGAAAGGTAACTGAAGTTAGTCCATGCATTATCGCTAAAAGACACTCCAAAATCATCGCGGAATTGCTGCCGTCCATAATAAGAGTTGGCTGTAAGCTTAGGCAGGAAAAAGGAGGCCCGCAGGCTTACCTGTAGATCAGCCTGTTGTTCATTGACTAAGGCAAGTGTGATCCCGGGATCTACTAAAAGCTCCTCTGCATAATAGTATTTAGGCAGCTTGTATTCCAATTTCGACGGTAATCTCAGTGTGTCCGTGTGTCGCATTCCCAGCAACTTTTTGAGTTCACTAACACTTTGATCATACAAAAGCTGGTGATTGACCTGGCTTTGCTTAACCGTATTCAGGTTGATCTTTGCCTGGTTCAGGGCAATGACGTCAATTACACCTTCGTCAAACTTTTGGTTACCAAGGAATACAATGCTATCTGCAACGGCCAGGTCACTTTGATTAAGGGCAATGGAGCGCCGGGCAATCAATGCCGCGTAGTAGTGCAAGCTCACCTGTTGTTTTAGCAGTTGTCCATACGCCTCCCGCTGGACCCCGGTCATTTGGACATCTAATTTCGACAGTTTGGATTGTACGATCGCCTGCCGGTCAAAAATATTTTTGGACAGGGCAATACCGGCGTTATAGGCATACACCTGGCCAAACTGCGCATCGATGGTAGTCCCTTCGGGCAAACCGAATATCTCACCGGGTAAGGGAGTGATGGCCAGGTCCATGTTCCTCTGCGCGTTAATGCTGGCAGAAATGGTAGGGAACCGGTATGACTTTGAAGCCTTATGATCTATCCCGGCTTTTTCTTGGTTCAGTTTGTAGTTTTGATAATCCGGGTTATGCTCGAATGCCATGCTCCAAGCATTTTGAAGAGATAAGATCTCCACACTGCGCAAGGAGTCTTGGGCGGACACCAAGCAAGGTAAATTGAAACATAGCAATATCAATAGTACAATAAAACGGTCCATAATTTTACTTCCACGGCTACCGTTGAACAGGCAACACCTCATCATAATTTTCTCTAAAAAACCTTTACCAATGTATTCTTTAAGTTGGTTATGACCAGGGGCCGGGATAAGAGTACTAAGACCCATCTAAAACAATAAATTTCACACATTGTGGCGAATGGAGCCATTTTCGATAAAATGCTTGGAGTTGGCACGGCACCATAAAAAACCGGGATGTCATGGCCAGGCTGGCGATGCCCATGCAGGGGCTAGGAACAGTACCATGCATTTTATGATATTTTGCATTTACAAAGAGTCCCGGGTCCATACTTGCTCCCGGGTAAATCCCCAACGAAATATTTTTACTTTTAACTGGCTATTCCCTTCCAGCATAAGCTCAGCATCCAACGTAAAACCACGTTTGGGCGCATAGATCTTCCCCACCCATTTCCCTTCTTCGTATTTAAGGTTTTGCAGCATATCCAATCCCATAACAGGGCGACTTTTCAAGTTTTTATCAGGATTATTCTTATCAGTCACAGGCTTTCCTTTGTTATCCATGGGCTTTTCCAGCCATACAATTTTGCCGAAGTATTCCGTCCCATTCTTGTAGATCTCTACCTTACTGTTCTGTTCTTGGGTCAACCAGGTCCCGGTGATCTCATCTTGCCCTTGGACCATTGAGATCATCGTAAGCATAAATACAAATGCAGCAAGTGCTTTTTTCATGTTCATTGTTTTAAGCATTATCATAATGTGATTCTTATGATCGAATTAACGGTGAATAGGGATGGTTATAAATGGAGAAGTTGCAGAGGCTGTCAAACCGGGGGCTGAAGCTTCTCATACTCATATCAAAACCCATTCATTTCCCATAGTATCCATTGGGTTAGTCGACTTTTTCTTACCGCCGAGGTTAGTTTGAATACTTAGCTTGAAGTAAGGTGCCGGGTCGATACCCGAGTTGTATATGTCTTCGCGGGAAAAGACATTATCGTCGAGGTCAGAAAAAGAGAGCTGTCTCGCCCCCAACACCCCGGTCTCCGGGATAAACTTGAACACGTGCAATGAAAAGATTATTCTCCCTCCGAGCTTTACTGCTCTTTCTCTCAATAGGAGATTTTCATCCGTCACCTCCGAAAACACGTCGTTGTTACCAAATCGGGCAATCCTACCCGCTGGCTTCAAGAATAAGTGATACTTTAGCTGTGACTTGAAAGTGCCCTGGTATATAATGGACAGCGGAAGCACCACGTTAACATTCAACCGTTCGCTAAACTTTTTTTGCAATCCAAGTACAGGGAAAGGCAGCCCAGTACCAAAATTATAAGTATAGGTAGCGCCTAGCAGGTAACTAAAGCTCCCGGTAGCTTGCAAGCGCCAGGCTAATAAGGCAGTAGGTCTCAGCTTAGGCCGGGAAACACTAAATTCATCCTCCATCCAACGCATTTGAATGCTGCTGATCAGTACGCTTTTTTCACCACCGTAATAGATCAAAGATGCATCCACCCAAGGCCTGGATATCAACCTGTGGTCGTCAAAAGGACCTAGATCAAGTTCGGAAGCTTCAAATTCACCATTGAGTAAAATAGCCGTAAAGGATGGAACTCCGTCGGCATTCGGTGTATCTATTTTTCCAAATACCGGCACACTGAACCCAATGGCCAAGTCACGAGAACTGTATTGCCCAGTTGTATCGCTGAAACCAATAGCGGGAGCAACCGACGAGGTTAAAAACAGTTTTTGAGAAATGCTTTGAGCGTATGTCCCGGCCAAATTGGTCAACAAAAGAAAAGAAATGAGTCTGATTATTTTCCTTTTCAATCGATAGTGATAAGGAATGAGATGAGATGCATTGACCAGGCCGGCACAAGTCCATCGGGTTACCATGGACCTGTCCATACTACTGGTCGTTCACACTAAAACCTATCGCTCAATTTGTTGTACATCACCCGTTTTTATGTCGATCTCGTAGAGGTATTCAAAAGAAGAGATATCTAATAGCCCTACATTCGTGGTGGTGAGGGTCAAGGATCCACTTTCTGCTCTTTCATCCCCCGAAGTAGACACTATAGAATAGCTAACGGCCAGTGTACCTTCAAGGAAGTCACCGTGGTCATTGATCATTAGTGTATTGGAGCTGACGTCCAAGGCGGTGGTAAACGTATTCTCATCCCGGATTTTAAAGGCTTCTTGTCCGTTGTAAGCGTAAGCTCCATTTAGCAGGTACAGCTCCCCATCATCCAGGAAGATCCACTCGCTCTCTACTTCACTATCTACACTTAACCGCACCAGGTCTGCTTCCCTTTTATTTTTGTAGCTGTAATTGAGCTGCACGAATTGATTGGCATCGTCACACACAACTTCCATGGATAACTCATAGGCTACATCATAATACCCCTCTTCAAACGTGTCCTGGTCTGTGAGGGATCCTGTTTTCACATAGCCACAATCTTCTTCAACCTCCTCGAGAAGATTATCGATATCCGCAGCAAACCCGCCATCTTCCTCGCTTAAGGACGCCGCTATTACTTCTGCAACATCTTGTTCGGTGATCTCTACCACCACGACTTCATTGTCATCATCATTACAGGAGACAAATGCCATGAAAAGCCCTATCATCCACAGGGCCTTTGTAAGCTTGATCTTTCTTGTTTTTTCCATTTTTGAGTTCATTCTTTTTCGAAGAAACGGGCTGGGCTTGCCGGGGGGGAGGAAATATCTCCGAAGGATTAGAAATCGGAACTGAAACAGGCTATATGGAAATGAAATCTCTTGTGATGGTATTCACTGTGTCCCCTCCAGTTAAAAGGTAGTTTTCAATATTTTGCGTTGAAGTGAAGTATGCTAGGTGGGTTGATTAGCCCAAAACTTACGTTGTTTTAGGGCGATCAGTTAACCCAAACGTATTGGAGTGAAAAGAAAGCTGGTCATACAAACCATTGTTGGAGATAAGGTAGCAAAACTTACCGATAACTTCCCAGCATTTCCCTTCAAGGGATAGTTCACCACACGTTTAGTCTCTCTCTTAAACAGGCTAAGGGGTGATTAAAGGTCAAAAACCTATTGCCCCTGGCGGTTATGGGCCAGGAAAAAAAAGGGAGCCACGAACAAAGACCACCTGCTTCGGCTGGAGCCAGCTACGCGTTGATGCAACCGTAGTGTTCCCACACGCTGGTGCTAGCAAGTTACCTTGCTGAACGCGCACTTGTCAACCCCCTTTAGACCGCCGGCCCGCAAGCCTCAAATGGCCCGTATGTTCGTGGACATCCCTATCACCATCATCGTACCTACTTACAGTTTTAAAGTAAGCCTAGCACCTTTCGAGCCAGGCCTACTACTCTTGCTGTTATTACTGTTGTAATACCAATCTTTTGATCACCGTTTGTCCGTCTTTGGTTAAGACCATTACAAAATAGATCCCTAAAGGAAAGCCGGTGAGGTCAAAGGTATTTTCCCTGGTCTCAAAGACGACTTTATTTGATTTTGAATAGTATACATAGATCTTCTCCACCTCCCCTGTGACCTTCACAGGGCCACGGGTGGGATTCGGATAAATGGTCACAGGTGGAGCTTTTGAATGATCCATAGAAACGGTGGCTTGATTTGCTGTTTTTACCATTACTTCCATCTTATCCAGGTTAGGACCACCTTTAGAGGTATTGGCCTCTACCCGGATCGTATTCGCTCCCGGCTGTAGGATGACCGCTTTACTCACCGTAGTCCAACTCGCCCAGCTACCGGTGGGAGCGAAAAGCAATGAACCCATATCCGTACCGTTGACAATGATCGCACACTGGCGGTTGTTCTTACTACTGCCATTGGCATAGCGGAAGGTTAGCGTGGCCGTGCCAGCCCCTTCATTCACCGTATTCCATTCGATGTAAGCGCCCCGGCCCCCATAGTCCATGTAACTGCTGCCGGTATAGCCAGGGTGTGTTGTGCTCTCATTGGCTTTAAAGCGGGCGGTGTAGGATTCGGCCTGGTAGATCCCGGGAGATGGAGTACCCCCATCGGCTTCAAAGGTAACGGTGATCGTCCCCGAGGGGGTACTGGCTCCCAAATTATCCGTAGCCACCGCAGTGATCTCATAGGTCCCTTTAGGAACATTGGCCCAACTGTAGGTGTAAGGTTCCGCGGTATCCTCTCCTAGCCTTGTACTGCCCTGGAAGAATTCTACTTTGGATACGCTACCGTCACTATCGCTGGCAGAAGCGGCTATCGTGATCGTTTCGCCTTCCGTGAAGGTAGTCCCGGGATACGGTGAAGTGATGGAAACCGTGGGCGCTATGTTACCGGGAGGGGTAACGGTACCCGTGGTAAAAACACTGAAAAATCCACTGTGCTCTCCTCCGTCAGCCGTGTTATCCAATGCATTGGTGTCATAAAATGGCCTTCCTGTATCGACAAACCCTCCAACGACTACTTTTTCTACATTTCCTTCATTTCTCACAGCCACGGTATTCATGTTCCCGGAACTTGATACGCGAGCCACGAATTCCCTCTTTTTGAAATCCGGGGACATCACCATTAGCGAAGGGCCTCCGCCGTATTCATTATTAAGCTTTGCAGGGCTAAAGTCATAAGGTAGCCCGAAAGCAGTGTTATTCGTACCACCCCCGGAAGCAGATGCAAATGCTGCATAAATGTTCCCGCGGGTATCTACGGTTATCTCTCCTCTTCGTAATCGCAGCGCATTGGCCCTACCGTTTTCAAGCCGTGCCGTAAATTGCTGTCCTTTGATGTAATCCCCGCTCCTGGGGTTATAGGCGGCGATAAACGATTTATGTTCGGCACGTGAATTGTAGAACTCGTGGTATTTGTCTCCCCCTACAATATCCACCGCCCGGTTGAGATCCCGGGGATGCCACCGGAAAATATGGTTTCCTCCTGCTACTTCATACCCGGCATATACATTGCCATCGGGCGCAACAATGACCCGGTACCCGCGGGTGTCTGCCATGTTATTCGTTACCGAGGGGCCATTGCAGGTTTCGAGGTCCCTCCCGCTATGATCATAGTTCTTCCATACCTGGTTGCCGTTAAAATCATGTGCCCTCAAGTAGGAGATCTGTACGGGGTTACAACCGCTGTTGGAGTTCCGGAAACCAATGGTAAAAACCAGGTCGTTGTTTTCATCAATGGCTACATCACTGGAAAAGTTCTTTCCTTTAAACGTAGTGACCTGCCCACCGGAATGGTCGTATACATAAATATTCCCCGCGTACCTTCCATCACTTTGCAGGGCTGCCGCCGTGCCGTTGGGGCTTACGTCAATACGCCCACAATACCCGTTATTACTTTTGCTGTAAATAAGCGTATTGGCCTGTGCGTTAAGCTTTATAAGTCCCTGGCTCCCCAGGGCTACGTAGATGTTATCATTCCCGTCAATGTCCATATCTTGTATGGCATCGCCCACCCGGGTAACGGACAATACCTCGGTCCCGGTGGGTGATATTCGGACGATGGCTGCCTTAGCCGCGCTTCCTCCTAATAGCAGCAAGGGTTGTTTTCCATAATTATTTGTAGCATGCACGGCTAAAACTATCGTGCCATCCGATAAGATCCGGGTGGATCTTACCTCGTCATTATCCGAATTATCATCGAAGTAGCTGGATACGGCTATATCATAATCCTGGGCTGCGGCACTGTGAAAATTAATGACCAGCAATAACCCTATGAGAAAAATTATATGATCCTTCATTGGTATCTGTTTTAATGATTAGGTATAGTTATTCTTTGATGATCTGTCGAGTCAGTAATCCTTCGGATGTGATGATGTGCAGGATGTAGATCCCCTTGGGGTACGCGCTAAGATCAAGGGTAGAATTATCGTCAACTTCAAGATCTACGCGAATGAGCCCACTCATATCCCGAAGGACCATTTTAGAGACCCGCACATTTTTTACATCGATATGTAGGGTTCCTTTTGTTGGGTTAGGATATACCTCCAGGGTCTTTGACATAGCCGAGGCTTCCGGTACAGCAGGCAAACCTCCACCCGCTGGTAGGACCTCCATCTTATCCAAATTAGGACCACCTTTAGAGGTGTTAGCCTCTACCCGTATCGTATTTGCTCCCGGTTGCAGTGTAACTGTCTTACTCACCGTAGCCCAGCTGGCCCAACCGCCGGAAGGGGCAAAAGGCAAAGAACCTGTATCCGTTCCATTCACCAGGATCGCACATTGGCGGTCGTTCTTGCTGCCGCCATTGGCATAACGGAAGGTTAGCGTGACCGTACCGGGACCCTCCTTTACTGAATTCCACTCTACATAAGATCCCTGGCCGCCATAGTCCATGTAACCGCTGCCGGTATAGCCGGAATGCCGGGTACTTTCCTCGGCGTTAAAGCTGGCTGTGAACGATTCTGCCTGGTAGATCCCTACGATGGGGATGCCGCCGCCGGGTTCTACCATAAAGGTAATGGCCCCCGAGATGGTACTGGCTCCTAAATTATCCGTAGCCACCGCCGTGATCGTGTAGGTTCCTGCAGCCACATTACCCCAGCTATAGCTGTAGGGGGTCGTGGTATCTTCTCCCAGTTTAGTGCTGCCTTGGTAGAATTCTACTTTGGATATAGTACCGTCACTATCGCTGGCGGAAGCGGATATTGTAACCGTTTCGCCCTCGGTAAAGGTAGCCCCATTCGCCGGGCTGGTGATGGCTACTTCCGGCGCGTTGTTACCGCCCGGGATTCCCCCCCTCGGGCTTTCCGCCGGGCCGGTACCCGTAGGCGCTGAACCTAAAGTAAACACTAATTTATCCAGCTGGGCGCCATCTTCACGCATCCATACGTTGATCGTATGGACTCCCGGGGTGTCTATGGTAACCGTTACCGTGGCACCCGATACCCGGTTGGCCCAGTCCCAGTTGTTGGCAAGCATGCCAAGGCCTGTGCCTCCGCCGGTGAGTAAAGTACCATCTAAACCCACGTGCCAGGAGTCATTGGTGTTGACCTCGGCCAACATCCTTATCCATACGTTGTACGTACCGATGGTGCTGAAATATACCGGGTAGCTGTAACCTGGGCCTATCGTGTTGTCCTGGGTATTCACCCCGGCATTTGGCATGGCGCGTATCGCGGCACCGTTGCTGGCCGATGCACTGGGAAACACCTCGAGATAACTCGATGAAGCAGACCCGCTCCCGGGTACGGAGCCGTCATAGTTTTCGGCCTCTATGGAAAGTACGCCTCCTGTCTCCAGGAAATAATCTCCGCCACCACCATCACCTTGTATCGATATGTTTACCAGGGATGAAGTAGTAGCTGCTCCCTCATTATCAGTAGCAATAGCGGATAGGCTGAAATTGCCTTGGGGCACATTATTCCAGTTGTAACGGTAGGGACTCGTGGTATCTTCTCCCAGCTTGGTGCTCCCACGGAAGAATTCCACTTTGGCGATGCTCCCGTCGCTATCACTAGCGGAAGCCGCGATGGTGATCGTTTCGCCTTTCGTGAAGGTAGCCCCGGGAGCAGGCGCTGTGATCGAAACCACCGGTGGTATGTTATCACCACCGCCCTGCCCGGGAGTGAATGTACTGTAGCTTACCCTGGCCGTGGTTTTATCCACTTTTATTTGTACTCCTTCACCGCCGGCCTGTAGCCTCAGCCGGGCATCGCCCCATCGCTGGCTGACGATAGGATCACCGTAAGATACCTTATAACTGTCCCAGCTATTGAAATCAATGAATTCACCATTGCCCCATACTTTGGGCACTACACCCGCCGGGTTGACGGTATAGGTATTACAATTGGGGCTGCCTGGGGAGGTATGGATGTAGGAATAGGCAACAGGGTCCACCCATTCCAGCTTAAGCGTATTGCCCTGGGTAGAGGTATATTCCACCTGGTCATTACCCAGTCCTCTTAATGTTGTTTTACTCTTTACGGCATTTTTAAAATTCCCGAAAGAGCCGTGTTCTGCCGATGTGCCCACTTCTATGGCCAAAGCCCCGAGCGATGAGCCGAATCTCCAGCTAAACCGGGTGTAATCTTTACCATCTCCTCCTTTTTTGGTTTGAGAAGATCTCCCCGAACTGTTATGAGGTGTCACCGCCACATACACCCCGCTGCCCATATCTACGAACATGCGGTCTCCATCAAAGGAGGGGCTTTTGCTTTTGGGAGCATACACATACTGATCTCTACCCCCTTTAATAAGCTGGAGCATGGCATTTCTAAACTGGCCGATCTCCTGGTGTGGCGATCTCCCGACCACATCCCTCCGGATATCCGAATTATTGTCGCCAAAATCGTTGTTGTTATTGGCATTGCCAAATACCTGCAATCCCAACCCGCCGGACTGTTTTACACCGATACTCCAGATCTCCTGTTCAGAAAATGTGCGCTCCCCCCTGGGCCTGTTCGTGGCAATACTGGCCATGGTGTAGTTATCGTCGATCCAAAGGGTTTCAAATTCAAAACGCTTGCTTCGGTCGGTATTCCCTTGCCAATCCTGGTAGTTTTCTTCATCCGCATCGTAATATGGCTTAGCGGACTGGATCTCTACAGGGGTATTGAAATTCCGGTTGGCAATGTCCAGTGCGATGTTTAACGGCCTGTATTTCATATGGGCAGCGTACCCCACGGTCCATTGCCCTTCGCTACCCGAAAATGCCGAGGCATTTCCCTGGCCAAACCATAGGTAATAGTAGGGTGCTACGGAACCGTGCTGGGCGCGGTATCCTTCGCCTTTCCCCCTGGATTTTGGACCTACATAGGTGCCGTCTACCAGGTGAAGCGCTGTTTCTACTGCCATCCAATCTAAGATGGCGGCCGCTCTTTTTTGAGCTTCGGGATCCCAATCGGCATAATTGTAAACGGGCTCTATGGCCTGGATACAGAACCCGGTATAGTTTTGAGAGTTCCATTCTACACGGCCCGTGCTGAATGTAGAGCGTGTGAGGTTCTTGAGGTATTCGTCAAACCACTGTTGGGCGGGTGTACCTTCTATTAATGTATTGTCCTGGACCTGGTGGGACATCATGTACCCGAAGATGCGGTTCATCCAGTTAAAATTCTCTGAATTGAATTCGGTGCATACATAAATAGGGTCCATTTTTCCGTCCTCGCGGGAGCTAAAGGCCCTTCCGCCCCCGCTCTGCCCGGAAACCGTGTTATACACCGTTCCATTCCAATGACCTTCTACACGATTTTTGTGGGTGTTATTGGCATATTCATAATAATAGTACAGCAGTCCGGGTGCGGAAAAAGGTTTAAAAACGCTCCCTTCGTTCTGGTTGTACACTCCCCAACCCTTCGATTGTAATTCCCCAATATTGGCTGCTCCCTTCGACAGTTGTGCCAGGTATTGCGGCCAAAATCGCTTGCCGTTATCCCTATCCCCGTGGTTGGTCTTGGCATAATCCCAGTTTTTTACATTGACAAAGTTATCGACCCGGTTATTATAGCCGTTCATCCAGGATGTATTGGGGAGCAATTCGTCCCGTGCTGTATCTCCACCCGTATTCCCCGGGGGATTGACAGTGATCGTAATCGCGGCAGATGTAGTCTCCTCTCCCTGGTCATCGGTGGCTTTGGCCGTGATCACAAAACTACCTTCCCCTGGGTTGTTCCACGTATATTGATAAGGGTTGGTGACATCTTCTCCTAGCCTGGTACCTCCCCGGTAAAAAGTAACTTTGCTGATCGTACCATCTGCATCGCTCGCGCTGGCAAGGAGGGTAATTGTATTTCCCGCGCTGAAAGTGGCATTGTTGGCTGGTAAAGTTATGGCTACCGTTGGAGGATTGTTAACGGCAGTTCCTCCTATGGTAACAGGGCCCACTTCGCTGCTTGCCCCGTTGTTGTTGTCCGAGCAATTGATCGCTACGGCCCTGTAATACAATTCTTTGCCGGAGGGCGCCAGGTAATCATTCCATTGCTGTGGGTTTCCCGGCGTGCCATTGCTTTTCCTGGGGCGATAGGATACGGTTTCCCAAGTACCATTTTTCCCTATTTTCCGTTGGATCTTATAGCCTATTTCATGGTTTGAATTATCTCCCCAGGTAAGACGTATATGATCACTTTGAGGATCTGCTTTCACATTTTTGGGCGCCGAGGGTGTCCCGGAAGGACAGGAGGTAATCAAGTCCTTTGTTCCTCCAAAATCCGTTCTTGTTTTTGACGCAGTATTTTTAACAAAAGCTACATCCACGGCATTGTTCCCTGCAGCCTTAATATGACCTACCTCGCCATTTGTGGTGTTAAAGGCAATTAAGAAGCCGTAGCAATGTACATCGTACCCTCCTAAATAGCCCGGCTCCCCGCTCCCCCTTACGTGGTTGTTATGGGTATATGCCCAAGAGTTTATATCGGTCCCTCCATGACGCTGCGCTAGGATCCCCTCACCATCATTTCCCGGGTCAGAGCCTGTATTGGTTAAATAATTGCCATCTACCCAGAGGTTTTGCCCGGCCAGGTCGTATCCACGGGATTCATTATCCGAAGCGCTGCCACTTCCCCCGGCGGCAGATTCTTTGTAGCCATCCAGCGTCAGTTCCCAGCCACCGCCTAGACCATAGACATCATTACCTTCTTCGAGATAATCCCGCTGGTTATGATTGTTCTGTACGATCATCCAGGTCCCGGAGATATCCGTTCCTTTACGTCCATGATTATAGAACCAATTGTCTTTGACAACGATCCCCGGCTTCCAGTATCCCCCGGTGGTCTTATTGTGCTTGTTCCCATTGACATTACAAAATGTCTTGTTGATGTCAATGGCGTTTGTCATTCCATAATCATATAGGATAGTCTTTTCCTGCCCGCTATTGGTCCTTTGAGTGTATTTGAAACTTCGGTCCGGCTTGGGCATCACGTTATTGGCCACCAGCACATGAGAAGCGTATATGGCTACCCGGGCGCCGAATTTGTAGGCAAAAAAGCCATCAGCGCCATAGCCTTCGTCGATCACATCATTCAACACACTGGCATTCCTGAATACGCACCCAAACACCAACCTCCCTTTTCCCGAACCTATGTATTGCCCAGTATTCATGGGAGATCCGCAAAACGGATCCATAGGGTGGGTACCATTAGGTTTCCTATTTTTCCAAGTGTTTTTGACTTTAGCGCTTTTCCAGGCGCCGCCATTGGCATAAGTGCTGCCCCAGGTCATTTGCGCGCCGAAGTATACGGCAGCGCCTTCAAAATCGATCCATACCACGCCCACATTATCCACATCTTTTAACTCTTGTCCACTGGCGGGCATCATGCCCACAATGTTCCAATCTTTGGGAACCTGGCCTCCCTTTTTAGTTTGAAAGGGAAAAACAAACTTTGTTGGCAGGGCAAGGTTCCCGTCGGTGGCATCACCGTCGGCCGGGGCTTCCCCGCGGATCACTATGCCGGGCTTGAGCATCAACCCTCTTCCATTGGGGCCCGTGGCGGGCATATCGGAAAAGTCATAGGTGCCGGCAGGGTAATACAGCACTCCGCCGCCCTGGTTGTGAAGCTGGTCACGGGCATTTTCGAATTTTTCAAAATCATTGGCCCCGTTTGTGTAGGCGGCCATATTAAGCGTGTTATTCCACCGGATCGCATCGGTCCAGGCTGGATATCCTTCATCTCCACTGTAATACGCGGCTACGGGATTATCCACAGGCTGTGACCATACGGCACAATAAGCGCTGCTCAAAAGCATTAGAAGCGTGACTTTCTTAATGCCTGCGAGTATTCTATTTGGCGAAATCGCTAATTTGATCCTGTTTAGATTTTTCATCGGTTTGAAAGGTTTAAAAGACTGCGCCTTGACGCGCAGTCTTTATGATTAGCCTATTATTCTTTAATGATCCGCTTTGTAATGGTTCCCGAGGAAGTAGTTACCTCCAGCAGGTATACTCCATCCGGGTACATACTGAGATCCAGCTTATTGCTGTCATCCACTTGGAGAACTGCTCTTACCATTCCATTCCCATCCCGCAGTATAACCTGCATGATCTTGGCATTTCCAGGGCGAATGAATAGCTCGCCCCAGACAGGGTTAGGATATATTTCCAGGTGATCAACAAGGTCCAAAACACCCGGTGCATGGCTTGCCGATGATCCGGCTGGTTTCACTTCCATCTTATCCAGGTTAGGCCCTCCTTTGGAGGTGTTGGCTTCTACCCGGATCGTATTGTCTCCTGGCTGCAGGGTTACCGTTTTACTTACCGTGGTCCAACTGGCCCAGCCCCCTGATGGCGCAAAAGGCAAGGACCCTGTATTAGTACCATTGACAATGATGGCACACTGGCGGTTGTTCTTGCTGCCGCCGTTGGCATAGCGGAAATTAAGTGTTACCGTGCCGGCGCCTTCATTCACTGTATTCCATTCCACATAGGATCCCTGGCCGCCATAATCCATGTATCCACTGCCGGTATAGCCCGGGTGAGTTGTGCTCTCCGTAGCCCTAAAGCTATCGGTATACGATTCTGCTTGGTAGATCCCTTGAGAGGGAGTGCCTCCGCCAGCTTCTACCGTAAGGGGAATGGCTCCCGAGGTAGTACTGGCTCCTAAATTATCGGTAGCCACCGCGGTGATCGTATAGTTCCCTTTCGCCACATTGACCCAAGGGTAGCTGTATGGACTCGCCACATCTTCCCCTAATTTAGTGCTACCCTGGTAGAATTCTACTTTAGCTACGCTGCCGTCGCTGTCGTTGGCAGAAGCGGATATCGTGATCGTTTCTCCCTCCGTGAAGGTAGCACCCGGGACGGGTGAGGTGATCGAAACACTCGGCGCTTCGTTACCGGGAGGGGGCGCTACATCCCCAGCAGCCACAACGGAAGCAAAGGTTTCCCCGATAATGATCCTGTCCATCAAGAACGGGTCATCACCCGACTTAAAGCTGGTAAGTCCTATCCCCTCGAAGCTTTTCCAGCCTCCATTGTGTGCGATGGTGGGCGTTTCGGTCCCGCTTTTGGGGTTGATCCAAAGATCCATTTGATCCTCGCGTACGCGGGCCACGATCATCACGGTATTTCCAGGGCGGAATTCGGGTCCTCCCTTGGTGTTACTTTTATACGCGTCTGACAGGATAAAATCACCGCTGGCTGCGTCGGTATCAATCCCGACATAGCGCCAATCCCAGTATCGCTCCGTGTTGAATATCCAAACCCGCCGGTCATTGCTGTAGGAATCAGTGGCTTCCCAGCGAAGCAGGTAGCTTATCCACACTTCATCCCGGCCGGGCTTCAAGGCTTCGGCGAACTGTCGTCTCCCATTTTCCCGTCCATTGCGGATCCGTACAGCCCTGTTTCCCCCGGAAACTCCATTGGCGGTAAGCGGGTTATTGCTTACGTCTACTACCCTGGAGCCATTGTTATTCCAGGGGGCTAACCATCCGCCGGTGCCTACCCCCTGGCCACTTAAATCCCCTACGGTGTACCCCTCGAAGGATTCTACAATACGATTGCCCTGGAAGAAGGTCACGGCAACGGTACCCTGCCCGCTATTGCCGTAAATATCTTTGATATCCTTTGCGGTAAGCATGTACTCTACCCCTTCGGATAATGCCGAGGTAGTAAGTACTACCGTGCGCCCGTCCGGCTGCAAACTGGCGGCTGATACGGTTACTCCCCGGGTTATGCTATAATTGGCTTTGTTTTCCGCGGACTGGGAGGTAACGTCTTCGTTGAACAAGAGATGGATCCTGGTAGCGGTTACTACCGTGGCCGACGCTATTGCTGGCCCCTGGGTATCACTTTGTGTCATGGCAGATACTTCCGAGGAAGCTACGGAGGCATTCCCCCACTGATCCACTGCCTTGATCTTATAGTAGTACCGGGTGGAAGCCTTTAGGTCTTCGTCTTTGTAGGTATTGGCGATCGACTCTCCCACGAAAGTGCCCGGCCCGGGAGTGAAATTACTGGTTTCACTTCGATATATGTAGTAACGGGCCAGGTCGGCTTCGGTATTTTTACGCCAGGATAATTCGATGCTGTTTGAACTTACAGCGCTGGCTACGAGGCCGGTGGGTTGGGCTGGTGGCGCCGTATCGGGTACATCTGTGATGATCCTGTCTTCCGAAGAGTTGTACGCTACGCTCACGCCTTCTACGGTAAGCACGGAGGCCAGCTCGTTCCCGGTAATATCCCCGACTACCGGGGTTCCTTGCCCTACGGCCATCACGACCCAGATCTCGGTGTTTTTGACGTTATCTACTTTGACCTGCAGGCGTTTGTCATTCTCCGTGATATAGGCATTCGAGGGGCTGAGCACCCAGCCTTTGACATAGCTGTTATCTTTTCCCCGGATGAGAAAGTACGGTCTTCCGTCTTCTGTGCCGGTAGTAGTGGGCAGTTGGTCGTTGGCATCGGTTTCCCCTAGGTTTGCATTCCAGGCATAGTCATGTGTACCAGAATCCCTCACCTTGTCCAGGGTAGAAAACAATACGTGGGCTTTGTCTCCCGTAAAATCGACCATGAGATGCCTGTCCAGGTCATCTATCCCTAATGCACTGTACTTTTGGCCGCCTCCCACGATGGCGTATCCCCTGCTACCATTGATATCAAAATGCTTTATCTTCCCGGTTGTTTTGTCCGCAGTATCATCAGAACGGCCGTCTACCTGGAAGGTACTAAAGTATTGTGCGTCCCTGTTTTTGCCCGGTCCGGCAAAAAAACGGGTATCATAGGCAAACAGGCTAAGTTGTGTAGCTTCGGCCTGGTCCCATGCCTTGGTATGAAAATAAGTGTCTCCCATAATGGACAGCAGCACATCATTTTTGTCCTGCCAGCGATTCCGGAAATAAACAGCTCCTGTCTTTGTATCCAGGATCCCTTTGGACAATGCCCCGTTGGGAGATTTTGGAGATGTATTGGTGGGGTAGTACAATAAAGCCCAAACGGCCCCGGCCCTTTTGTGGTCAAATTTTTCACCTGCCGGCGCAGGGTTTTTTACGCCACGATGCCGGTCATACCCGTAGAGGTAATAGGGTAAATCTTGCGTGGGCACGTAATTCAAAACGGCGCTTGCCAGTCCTTCCTGGTCAAATACCTTACCCCCTACACCGAATTGAAGACAGGACTGTTCTTCGTCATAAGCGCCTGCATACATGATCACTTTCCAGAAGTCATGTTTTGCCATTTGCTCTTCAAAGGCCATTTCTCCCGCCGATTGGGCGGCCAGCATAGCCGTATGTAAAAATCCGCCGCCGTAGCCCAGGTACCCGTTCCCTTCCTGGGTCCAGCCTATGGAACCGTAGGCATTAGCCATGTGGGTATTGAGCCAAGATTTCAGGTTGTTGTAGCGGGAGCTTCGTTTGCTTTCTTCATAAGCGGCTAACATCAGGATCAATTCACCTCCACGACATACGGCGACCCAATTGGAAGCCCTATGGGAAGATTCAAGGTTGGTGTGATTGAAGCTGGGCCAATTGTCCAACGCTTTCATGATCTTGCCCTTGATGTAGTTTCGCTGTGTATTACTCCAGGCGTCGTAACACCAGTCATACGCAATAGCAAACCCAAGGCCGACCATGGCCCTGGCAAGACCTTTACCACTTTCCGGCACCCTGTTATCGGGGTCCGGATCATTATGCACCGCGTATAATGCGTCGTACGCCTGCTGGGCATAGGAGGCATCTTTGGTAAGCAAATACATCATGGATAGCTCCCGGGCCAGCCAGGAACGGGCGTAGTTGTAGTTGCCATCACTCAAATTTTCATCGTATACACGCCAGTCGTTCTGATCTGCGCGGGCTTTCATGGCGTTGTACACCTGTTGATGGTGGCTGCCATTCACCTTTATCGCCTCTTGCAGCTCAGAAATACGCTCGGCGGTCACATACAGCCGTGGGTGTTGCGCATGGAGATTACTTGTAAAACATACGCAGGCAAGCACGCTTAAGAACAGCACTTTGCCTATGTCGGGATGAAGAAAGTAGTTTTTCATTGCATTAGTTTTATGGTTCGTTAAGGGTTTTTTTGAGTATATTTTATTGTTTAACATGCCACCATATTGATCACCTGTGAGGCCTGGCAAGACTTTATTTGGCCTTTATCCTGGCAGCAACATGGAGTTATGAAATACTATCGAAACGAAGTTATGGAGTGCGGGTGCAGGGTTCAATAGAGGTTAGTCTCTATACGGTTTGGGCCAAAACGAGGAGTGTTAGGGCAGGAAAAATTGGGAGATGAAGTGGTCAATACTTGCTATTCACCTGGCCCTAATGCCTTTTACTTGAGGCTAACGCTCACCCCTTACCCCGAAAGAGGAACTCACCGCACGATAGATTTTCCCTTTAGGGTAATGGGTAGCCCTAGAAAGTCCTTAAACTGGCTGCTGTGGCACTTGGCGAGCGACGACCTAATCCTGGTCTTAGATTAAGCGCAGCGGTCCTAAGACTCACAAACAACGAAGAGCGTCCGCTCGATCCTTCTCGTCAATGACAGCCTGTTCAAAAAGTAACGGATTATCCTTTGAGTCGCACCCTTGTTCAAAAAAGAATGGATCATTCTTCAAGCGACTCTCACCACCAACTGGCATCAACTGGCGCAAGTTTGTAACTTGTGCCTTTTTAATGATCTCCAGGGTTTTCAACCCGGCCTACCTTTGCCGAAACTCTCACTAAACTGGTGGTAGATTACACTACCGTGAAGGTGACAAAATGAAGTTTGGTTTAATCGTGTATTATATTCTACATGTATTTTTTTGGTTCTTCTTCATTTTGTCGAGTCAAAGACTCTTGTTTTCATCTTTGAAACGCAAGTCATAGAATTGTGCTAGAGAGGGAGCCTTTTCCCTAGCCGCTCAATACCATCAAATTACTCTCCCAGCACCACCGCATCAATTGCGGGGCAGGCTGTAGGGCGGTTTGGTGGCTGCTCCTGTAAGCCCCCACCGGTGGGCCTACCACCATATTATTTACAGCATGTGAAAGAACTTATTACCGAGCTTTCACTTCTCGGCACACCTAAGACTAGTTCAAGACGAAGCTACTAGTTCAGGCGAGTCACTATTTAGGAACATGTCGGAAAAGTAGTAGCATTTGACGGATATGTTATGATGGAGCCGTGCAACTACAACTTAACTTTGAATTTCATTCCATGCACTGTGACCAACTTTCTTGGACCAGGCGAATTGAATGATTAGTACTCATATCGACCAACTCCATGAATAATAACTATTCATCATCATTAAAGCACAAAAGGAGTGCAATGCTGGTGTTACAACTACCTGGACCCAATGTAATGCACTTTCGCGGTATGGAATTCAGTTTTTTAAGACGGGTGTTAATGCTGTATGCAAAGTGCAGGCTTATGTATGTTAGTTATATATTGATAACTATTAATCCTCTAATAATTAAATTTTTATATATTAAAAACCAACAAAACCAATTACATGAAAAGAATTATTATTTGTGCAGATGGCACGTGGAACCGGCCGGAAGAAAATATTGAAGAAGATTTTCCAACCAATGTGTTGAAGCTTGCAAGAGGTATTGCCCCTGCAGATGCCAATGGAGTGAAACAGGTCGTGTTTTACGATTGGGGATTAGGCTCTTATCACAATGAACTTGCCGGCGGTGCGCTGGGTGCCGGACTTGAAAAAAACGTAATGGATGGCTATCGGTTTTTGGTGCATAATTATGAGCCCGGAGATGAGATATACCTCTTTGGTTTTAGTCGTGGAGCCTATACCGTAAGGAGCCTTTGCGGATTATTAAACAATTGCAACATTTTAAAGGGGGTTGAATCCAACCGGATCGAAGAAGCGTTTGAGCTGTATAAAAACCCGGATCACACCCCGATGGATGATTACACCGTCGATTGGAGAAATAAATATGCTATCAAAGACAGTCACAAAATTACGTTTGTCGGAGTTTGGGATACCGTGGGAGCTGTGGGCCTGCCCTTTTCCTTTTTTGGATTAATAAAAGATAAGCACTGTTTCTACGATAAAAAACTAGGAAGCAATGTTACTACTGCACGCCATGCCTTATCCTTAGACGAAATAAGAGACGATTTTGAGCCTACGATATGGGAGCCTAATAATAATGTCGATTTAAGACAAGTTTGGTTTGCGGGGGTTCATAGCGATGTGGGAGGTGGTTACAAAACTGATCCCGACGGAACAACACTGGCCGATATACCCCTCTTATGGTTAATGAGAGAGGCCAAATTAAAGGGCCTGGCCTTTGAAGGCTTTTTATCCGCACCAACATTGAACCCGACGGCGGTGCAGCATAACGAATACAAGGGCTTTATGAGATTATTGGGAAAATATGTGCGTGAAATCCCCGACCCTGAAAAGATTCCAACCTTGGTCCATGAAAGTGTACAAGCACGCTATGATAACTCGGATTATAAAAGTGATCCCATTGAAAAGTTTAGAAAAGAATATGGCAAATGGCCGGAAATTGAAGATTAATTCAAAACAATTTACCCATAGAGAGGTGGCTCTAATGGCGGAGTATGCTTCTTATACTTTCCAGGTCGTAGCATTTCGCTCAATGCTGTCAACTTAAGGTTTTATACAGCTTTTTTCTTTGGCATATGAAACTTTCTACCGGATCGCCTCTTCTTGAATCTTGGGAATTTTCTATGAGGAACAATAGCGGTTTTGCTGTTTTTTATCTGTTTTTTTAAGTTGCCCCTAACTGGCGCAAGGTGTGCCGAGAAGTGAAAGCTAGTGTCCTACTGGGTAGGGCATGATATTTATGAGTATTTGCCATTGTTGAGTGGTACAGTACGATTTTTGACCGGGCACCTATGATTTTCTTTAGGTACAGTGCGATTGTTGGGTGGTACAGAATGATTTTTAGGTGGTACAATGCAATTCTTAAGCGGTGCAGAATGATTTTTAGGTGGTACAATGTAATTCCTAAGCGGTGCAGAATGATTTTTTAGCGGTACATAATGATTCTGTACTGGGTACCAGCGATCCTGTACAACGTTTTGATCTACAAATATTGTTTTGTGTAAATTCAAGATAATAAAAATTATATTTTTCCTCAACTGGCGCAAGGTGAAAATGAAAGACATCGCTGGTGTTTGGCTAATACCGCCAGTTAAGGGCTAGTTTGGGACGATTTATTCAAAAAAGGGCTGGATCATTCTTGGAGCAGCGCATACCGCGAAAAAAACGGTTGCTATGGAAATCTAAACTGGAGAGTCAATTTCGAATTTTTACAGTGTTCCCGCCTAGTTTTAAGTATACGTTCCAAGGCCATAACCGAGCGGAACGCTCTCCCTATGGTTAAGTCGTAGGACCGCTGCGCTTAACCTACGACTAGGGTGAGTGATGATCTAAACTTGAGTCCTAACATCACGGAAGCCCTGTCTATCATGCATTCTACAACGGTACTGGAATACATCTAACGATTGATTGGGAGATTATATACCAGTTGGCCGCGGATAAAAGGGCCGCCATTAAAGCTAATGTTTTCTTGCTGCCGATTGTCTCCAAAATTAACTAAGGGTAAGGCAAAATCTAATTTGTCATTCTCATCGTACTGTGCGTAATCCCTACCTAGGGCAAAACCGGCACGTACCTCGAAATGAACGTTGCGGAAAATACTTCTGCGCGCAAAAAGACTGAGATCGATGCTTCGTCTTTCTATGTAATCGTTCTCATGGTTTTCTTGCCCGAGCCTGTAGGTGGTCACAAGTCCGAAATAATGAAACCCGACCGACAGTTTGTTGTTTATGAACCGGTTTATTTTAGCATATACCGGCAGTAAACCTACTATCAACCATTTATCGGATAACTGCCAATTCATATAAACTAATGGCACTACAAAAGGCCCAAACAGTTCTTGGTTGTAAGAAGCGCCAAAGCGCATGAGCAGCGATTTGTGAAAACGTTTTTCAAAAAGCCCGATCCCACCCCACTGGAAACTGTTGCTTTCGATACTGATTAAATCACCCATAAGCCGGGGTACGAACAACATCACCAGGGCGTGATCTTCATCTAAACGGTGTATAAGGCCGGTTTGCATTATGATACCATGAAGATCAAGAGGATGGGCCATGGTCGAAGGTGCCTCGAGGTCGCCATTTACACTGAAGTTATAATAACTGATCTCACTGTAGAAAGTATTTGTCTTAGACAATACCAAAGGCACCTTTAAATTCATATTCCAAATATGTTCCCTGCCCCTCTCCGTTCGGCCTCCATCGTATTTAGTAGGTACGCTGTAGTGCCCGGCTACAGTAAAAAGGTCGATGCTATTTTGGGCCAAGATGCAGGTGTATGGTAAAAGTGTGATCAATAAAAAGCCAATCTTTTTCATGGGGTTTCTATAAAAATAAATTTTGAAAATTAGTGTAACAGTGTTTGCTAGGTTTTTTGCAATTAGTTCCGCAGGTATTTAAGCGACGAAAACAGGAAAACGATTAGGTCCCTTCATCTATTGGATGCTATGCACTAGTGTCATGTCAAGCCTCAAATGGCGGGTAAGGTGGTAGTAGATTTTGTGGGAGGTCAAGGCGCAAAAAACGAGCATAGCCATAGCTACGTAAGTCTTTTTG
>JANQLQ010000100.1 GCA_028280565.1 Fulvivirga sp. | reverse complement strand
AATGGGCTTGGTTGCCGGCGCCCTTTTCTTTTGTTTCGTTTTCTTTCCCCGAAGGGATGCCTATGGCATGGGCGTGCAAAAGAAAATGAAAACTGGACTTAGAACCTCAAAACCCCGCTTAAACTACTCATTGCGAGGCTGGCATTACCTGGAAAACCTTAAAATGTAGCCCAATTTGCCAAAAAATTGATATTTTCCTATCAAAGCTAATTTGGGGCTCCTTAATAGCCTCAGGCCAGCTTTTTATACTTTATTCTCTTAGGAGTAGTATCACCTAGCCGCTGTTTCCGGTTTTCTTCATATTCGGTGAAGTTCCCTTCAAACCATGTCACTTGGGAATCCCCCTCGAAAGCCAGGATATGGGTACAGACCCTATCCAGGAACCAACGATCGTGTGAGATAATTACGGCACAGCCCCCAAAATTATCCAGGGCTTCTTCAAGCGCCCTCAGCGTGTTGACATCTAGGTCGTTGGTCGGCTCATCGAGCAGTAATAAGTTGGCTCCTTGCTTTAAGGCGATGGCCAGGTGTACCCTGTTACGCATCCCCCCGGAGAGCTCTGAGACCTTTTTCTGCTGATCCGAGCCACTGAAATTAAATTTACTCACATAGGCCCGGCTATTCAACTGTTTGCCCCCTAGCTCTATCAGTTCATTACCTCCCGTGATCGCCTCCCACACTGAATCCCCCGGACGTAAGTCGTCATGCTCTTGGTCTACGTAAGCGATCTCTACCGTAGAGCCTACTTCGAACGTGCCCGTATCGGCCTGTTCTTGCTGTGTGATCAATTTAAACAAGGTAGTCTTACCGGCACCGTTGGGGCCAATAATCCCGACGATTCCCGCTTTCGGCAGCGAAAACTCCAGGTTTTCATAGAGTAATTTATCCCCAAATGACTTGGAAACTCCATGAGCTTCGATCACTTTATCACCTAACCGGGGTCCCGGGGGTATAAATAGTTCAAGTTTCTCTTCACGTTCTTTAGCTTCTTGATTAAGTAGCTTATCATACGCGTTCAGTCTTGCCTTGGCTTTAGCCTGCCTTCCCTTAGGGGCCATACGTGCCCACTCTAGTTCCCGGCCCAGGGTTTTCTGCCGCTTGGATTCCGTCTTCTCCTCTTGTGCCAAGCGAGCTTGCTTCTGTTCAAGCCATGAAGAATAATTGCCTTTCCATGGGATCCCTTCGCCACGATCGAGTTCTAAGATCCACCCTGCCACATTGTCAAGGAAATAACGGTCGTGTGTCACGGCGATCACCGTGCCTTTATATAAGCGTAGGTGCTGTTCCAGCCAGTGTACGGACTCGGCGTCAAGGTGGTTGGTAGGCTCATCCAGCAGTAATACATCCGGCTCTTGTAATAGTAGGCGGCACAGGGCCACCCTTCTTTTTTCTCCACCCGAGAGATGCTCTATTTTGGCGTCAGCGGGTGGTGTGCGTAGCGCGTCCATGGCCCGCTCTAGTTTATTATCAAGCTCCCATGCATCCAAGTGATCTAATTTTTCCTGTACCTCACCCTGCTGTTGGATAAGTTTCTCCATGACATCCGGGTTTTCAAGCACTTCTGGGTCTGCAAATTTTAGATTGATCTCTTCAAACTCCTTGAGAAGGGATATCGCCTCTTGTGCCCCTTCTTCCACTACCTCTTTCACAGTTTTGGACTTATCCAGTTGCGGTTCTTGCTCCAAGAGCCCGACCGTGTAGCTGCCATCGAAAACCACTTCACCCCGGTACTCTTTGTCAATACCCGCAATGATCCGGAGCAGCGAAGATTTACCGGACCCGTTCAGGCCTAGCACCCCGATCTTGGCTCCATAGAAAAAAGAAAGGTAAATATTCTTAAGTACCTGTTTATTAGGAGGGTAGATTTTACTTACCCCCGCCATGGAAAAGATTATTTTTTCATCACCCATACTTAGCGAGGTTTAACGTGTGGTTTGGGCAAATTTATTCTTTCTTCTCTCAAACCGGCTTGGTACCAGGGAAAAAATTTTTATAAAAAAAGGTCTCATTTTAAACTTTTATAAAAAAGCTAGCGTTTGTGCCCATAAATAAGTGCTTATTAAACACTAAGCGAGCTCAAAATCAAATAAATGGATTTAAAGTTTGATTTCACATTTTAAATTTTATTTTTGCAGCAAAAAAGAGAGCTGCTAAACATAGGAGGGAATAAACTATGTATTGGACACTAGAATTGGCATCGTACTTAGAAGACGCCCCGTGGCCTGCCACCAAGGATGAACTTATTGATTACTCAATACGTACCGGGGCTCCTTTAGAGGTAGTAGAAAATCTCCAAGAATTGGAAGATGACGGACAACCTTATGAAAACATCGAAGAGATCTGGCCCGACTACCCCACTAAAGAAGATTTTTTCTTCAACGAAGATGAATACTAAAATAAATACCAAGAAATGAGGGCCGATGGTAATGGATTATCATCGGCTTTATTATTTATAGGCTTTGAGTAAGGCTTCAGCCACCACCATATCTTCAGGTGTGGTGATCTTTATATTCGAATAGCTCCCTTCAAACAATGAAATAGCGTGCCCGGAACGCTCGACTACGCTCGCATCATCTGTTAAACTAGGTTCCTCTTTTATTTGATAAGCTTTTTTCACTACGGCAAGATCAAAGGACTGGGGCGTCTGGATAAGGCGGTAGTCCGAACGGTCCACGGCGATAGTTGTATCCTGGTCCGTTTTCCGGATGGATTCCTTCAATCTTACTGCCGCAACAGCACTGCCGTGAACGGCTGCCAATCTAAACGAAGCCCCAACAATATCTTGGCTTACCAACGGCCTGACCCCGTCATGTATGGCTACCAAACCTGTGTCACCTTCTATCTTTTCTAACCCGTTTTTAACGGATTGAAACCTGGTATCACCACCTACAGTAAGCACGACCTGCCTATTATAGTTATACGCCACACATAGCGACTCCCAGGTAATAATATCATCTGCCGGAAGTACCAGGATCACCTTTATAGCTTCTGAATAACGATAGAAAGCTTCGATGGTATGCACCAGGACAGGCAACCCGTCCAGTTCTAAAAACTGTTTGGGCGTCTGACTTTTCATACGGGTGCCCTTACCTCCCGCTACGATGATCGCATATTCTTGGACATCCATATTATGAGAAAAACTTGAGAAAGAGCTGCCTACGAAGGAAGCAGCCCTACACTAGGTTCTTGTATTAAAGGATGAGCATGGCATCCCCGTAGGTAAGAAACCTATATTTCTCTTTCATGGCCGCCTGGTAGGCTTCCATGACCAACTCATAACCGCCAAAAGCACAGGCCATCATTAGTAAAGTAGACTCAGGCATGTGGAAGTTAGTGACCATGGCATTACATATTTTAAAATCATAGGGTGGAAAGATGAATTTATCTGTCCAGCCATCCCTAGGCTTTAACCTGCCATTTGCCGAGACCGACGACTCCAACGCACGCATAGTAGTAGTACCTACCGCGCAAACGCGTTTCTTGTTATCTAACGTCTGGTTCACCTTATGTACCGTATCATCGGCGACACGGAAGTTTTCGGAGTCCATTTTGTGTTTAGTAAGGTCCTCCACGTCTACTGGTCTAAACGTACCCAAGCCAATATGCAACGTAATAAACGCCATATCTACCCCTTTGATCTCTAAGCGTTTTAAAAGTTGGCGGGTAAAATGCAGCCCGGCCGTAGGCGCAGCCACGGCGCCTTTGTGTTTCGCATATATGGTCTGGAATCGTTCTTTATCCTCGGGCTCGGTATCGCGTTTTATATATTTGGGCAGCGGGGTCTCTCCCAACGCCTCAATGGTCTTGTAAAATTCTTCATCCGTGCCGTCAAATAAAAAGCGTATGGTCCTGCCTCGCGAGGTCGTATTGTCTATAACTTCCGCCACAAGGTCACCATCGCCAAAGTACAGCTTATTGCCTACGCGTATTTTCCTAGCGGGATCCACCAAAACATCCCATAGGTGCATCTCCTCGTTTAGCTCGCGCAGTAAGAAAACCTCGATCTTGGCGCCTGTCTTTTCTTTATTCCCATACAAACGCGCGGGGAAAACCATGGTGTTATTGGAAACCATGACGTCGCCGTCGTCGAAGTAATTAACAATGTCTTTGAAGATCTTATGTTCTATTTCACCGCTGTCGCGATGTAATACCATTAGCCGGGATTCATCCCTATTTTCAGCCGGATATAAGCCGACTAGCCCGGTCGGTAGGTCAAACTTGAATTCTGATAATTTCATATTTAATATTACGGTATTAAATACCTCTGAAGAGTGGTATAAAAATTAGCTCGCAAAGATAGCTATTTCACTGACATTTTAGTGTTTATTCATATATAATTACTCTCAATAGGAAAAGGGTGTTAGTACTAAAATTAATATTTGAAAGTTTCCGGTTTGCCTGGAACGCACTGAGGACGAATATTCTCCGTACCACGCTCTCCCTGCTGGGCGTGACCATCGGGATCTTTGCCATTATCACGGTTTTTACCTTGGTGGACTCACTGGAGAAGAACGTAAAGGACAGCTTCAGTTTTTTAGGTTCTGATATACTCTACATTTCTAAAATGCCCTTCATTATAAAATCACGGGAGGAATGGTTATCGTACCGGAACAGGCCCAATCCCAGTTTTGCGGAATTTGAAGTCCTGCAAAAAAGACTGACCACCAACACCGGCCTTTCTATCTCTTCTAGTGCCAATGCCATCGCTACCCGGGAGAATAACAGCTACAACGAAACTTCCTTGCTAGGGGCAAGCTACGGGTATAAGGACGTGACCGAGCTCGAAATCATACAAGGAAGATATTTCTCGAATAATGAAATGTCATCCAGTAGTAATGTCGTGATCATCGGTGATGAAGTAAGAAAAGCCCTGTTTCCTAACAATGAATTCCCGGTAGGGAAAGAGATCAAGATCCGCAACAGGAAGTTCCTGGTGATCGGCGTATTGAAAAGAGAAGGAGAGAGCTTTTTGGGTTTCAGCAGCAAAGATCCTCTCGCTATTATACCGTACGGCAGTTACCGGAAATTTTTTACCACCGGTACCGGCCGGTCCAACGAGGTAGGTTCCACCATCATCGTTAAAGGATTGGAAGAAGACTTAGGTCTACTGGAACTAGAAGGAGAGATCACAGGGATCATGCGTACCCGCCGCGGCTTAAAGCCCAAAGAAGAAGATAATTTCTCTATCAATCGCCCGGAAGCCATTGCCAATGAGATCGGCCAAGTATTCGATATCTTGAGCATCGCCGGGACGATCATAGGGGGCTTCTCTATATTGATCGGAGGGTTTGGCATTGCTAACATCATGTTCGTTTCTGTTAAAGAGAGGACCAATATCATTGGCATCCAGAAATCACTGGGCGCCAAGAATTATTTCATCCTGTTCCAATTTCTTTTTGAAGCAGTATTTCTCAGTGTTATTGGCGGGTTGGGAGGATTACTTTTGGTCTACTTCGTCA
This sequence comes from Fulvivirga sp., assembly GCA_028280565.1. Taxonomy (GTDB): domain Bacteria; phylum Bacteroidota; class Bacteroidia; order Cytophagales; family Cyclobacteriaceae; genus Fulvivirga. The sequence continues at coordinate 27,298 of JANQLQ010000100.1, read as the reverse complement.
CGTTCATCCCGCTGGGGTCGTTAGTGGTCACATTAACTGCAAAGAACATAGCGATAGGTTTAGGGGTATCCACCGTTATAGGCACCGTATCCGGCATCATCCCTGCCGCCCTGGCCGCGAGGTTGGATCCTGTCATTGCGATCCGCGCCTAGTAATACTTTGTCAGATTTAGATCGCTGACAACTAGGTAATAGTATTGAGTCGTAAGTCTTTAGTCTTGAGTGGACTCAATACTCACGACTCAATACTATGGACTGAATATTACCGTAAGCTGACTTTTTATATTTAAATGATTGATTACCAGGAGGTTGAATTTGAAAAAAGTAGTACTAGTGTCATGTCGAGCCTCAAATGATGGGTAAGACGGTCGTAGATTTTGTGGAATCATTCCCCTTTGAAAACAGGCTTCCTTTTTTCTAAGAAGGCGTTTACTCCTTCTTTATAATCCGCAGAATTACCGGCAATCTCTTGGCAGTAGGCTTCATAGTCCAAAGCTTCTTCCAGGGTAAAACTGCCTGACTTATTGAGCATTTTTTTCATCAAGCCAATGGCCTTTGTAGGGGCCTTGGCGTAATATTCGGTATACTCTTTTACGGCTTCATCCAATGCTTCATGGGGTACTACTTTGTTTACCAGGCCTAGGGCAAAGGCTTCTTTGCCTTTGATACGCGTTCCCATAGTGCTTAGCTCAAACGCTTTCGCCGACCCTACCAGTCTCGGAAGGAAGTAGGAAGAACCGGAATCCAATACCAAGCCGATGTTTACAAACACTTCGGTGAGCATAGCTTCCTCTGCAGCCACGATGATGTCACAGGCCAGCGCAATAGAACACCCCGCCCCGGCAGCTACTCCATTTAGCCTGCAAATGATAGGCTTAGGCAAGTTTCGCATACTTCGAATAATAGGATTATAACGCTTATGCAACGAATCGATAAAAGATCGATTTTCCTGTGCTTGGGAAGCCTTAAGGTCTTGCCCGGAACAAAACGCCTTGCCTGCGCCGGTCAGCACCAGCACCCGTACCTCGGGATCTTTGCCCACAGATCTCAAGACATCTTGTAATTCAAAGGTGATCTTATCATTGAGGGCATTATACACTTCCGGGCGATTGAGCGTAATGGTAGCTATCCCCTCTTCTTTGTCGTATTTTAAAAATTCGTACATAATAAAATCCGGTTTAACTAAAAATGAAGACCGCGCCAAAACATACCGTAAAACCCAGCGCAGAGCCTAAGCCCACCTCCGAGGGACTATGCACATTCAGCAGGAGTCTCGAAGAGTTCACGGCGCCGGCCAGCACTAAGCTCCCGATGATCGGCCAAAAAAGCTGGCTGTCGGGGTATTTTACCTGGACAGAAACCAAAGCCCCTAAAGCGCCCCACATACCTACAGCATGGGCACTTATTTTGAAAAATAGCGTAATGAAAGAAACTAACAATATCGTGACGGTAACCGCTGCAAACAGAATGATCAAAGTCTCACTTAGCACCAGCTTGTAGGAAAACAAATAAACCATAAGTGAGTAGTAAGCCGCGGTGAAAAAAAACGGCATAATTCGCTCCTTACGATCTTCCAGTCGCATACTGGAAATAGAAGATGTCAGCCGGAGCATACCAATACTTAAGACCGGGATCACAAATGTGATCGCAAATACCATGAGCAAGATCGGCAGGATAGAGCCGGCATCCACGGGACGCAACACGGAGGGTGCGAAATAATAAAGAATGATCAACAAAAATGTTGACATTAATAGTGGATGAAATATAAACGAGACGATTTCAGCTACTTTTCTCAGCACTACAGTTCCTTTCTCAGTCGGGCCACAGGTATGTTCAATTGTTCACGGTATTTGGCAACAGTCCGCCGGGCAATGTTATATCCTTTCGCTTTAAGCAGCTTTTCCAGCTTGTCATCCGAAAGCGGCTTCGATTTGTCCTCTCCATCTATGATCTGTTTTAACTCGTTTTTCACCTCCCTGCTACTGACATCCTCTCCTGAATCGGTAGCAATGCCTTCTGAAAAAAAGTATTTAAGCGGGAATATTCCAAAATCCGTTTGTACTGACTTGCTGTTCGCCACCCGGGAGACCGTGGAAATATCCATATGGATAATATTTGCAATATCTTTCAGGATCATCGGCTTTAGCTTACTTTCATCTCCTTCTAAGAAATAATCATATTGAAAATCTACAATCGCGCGCATGGTATTTAACAGCGTAGTTTGCCTTTGTTTGATGGCATCAATAAACCATTTTGCCGCGTCTAACTTCTGCTTTACAAAGCTGACCGTATCTTTTAATTTTTTATCCTTCTTATCGCTTTTTTCATAAGCTTGGAACATCTCCGAATAAGATCTGCTTACCCTCAGTTCCGGGGCATTACGGCTGTTCAGCGCAATTTCCAATTCTCCGCCATTGTTGGTCAGGATAAAATCAGGGATCAAGAATTGGGTGCGTACTAAGCCTGTCGAACTTCCTCCCGGTTTTGGATTTAGCTTGCGGATCAGCTCCATGGCATCTTTTACAAAATCTTCATCCTCTATGTCCAGCCGTTTCATGATCTTGCTGTAATGCTTCTTGGTAAACTCATCGAAGCACTCCTCTATGATCCTTTTTGCCACATACACGTCTACATTGTGCTCGTCTTCCCGTCGTTCCAGCTGTAGTAAAAGGCATTCCTGCAAACTACGAGCGCCAATGCCCGGGGGATCAAACTGCTGGATCTTACGCAGTGTTTCCTCTACCTCATCAATGTCTGTCTCTATGTTTTGTGAAAATGCCAGGTCATTAATGATCGCTTCCAAATCCCGGCGTATATAGCCATCACTTTCAATACTCCCGATCAATTGCTTCCCGATGGCATATTCCCTTTCGCTAAGTTTTAAAAACCCCAGTTGGTCGAGTAGTTGCTCGTTTAGCGTGGTATACATGGCGATGGGCATTTCTTTATCGTCTTCGTTATCCCCGTCACCTTGCATCTTGTACCCACTGAAGTCATCATCCCCCAGGTAATCTTCCACATCCAGTTCATCACTGGTGTCCTGGGTGTCTTCTTCATTGTATTCTTCTTTGATCTCGTCAAGCTCTTCCGCACCCTCTTCCAATGCAGGGTTATCTTCCAGCTCTTCTTCCACACGGGTTTCCAGTTCTGCCGTAGGGACCTGCAGCAGCTTGATGAACTGTATTTGCTGAGGGGATAATTTTTGTTGTAAACTTTGGGTTAAACCAAGTTTTTGCATCCGCTTAAACTCCTTAAAATATGCCCATATTAAAAGATAGGCTAAAGATATTATATTTCTGGCATTCTTTGACAAAAAGCACAAAATAACGTTTTTTTGCGCCTTATTTTACAATTTAATACGGTTTTGATGAAGTCCTCAGCAACGGTGCAGCACGGTAAAAGAACTAAGGTGATCGACCTGCTAAAAGAAACGGAAACAGGCACAACAGTGACAGTAAAAGGCTGGGTCCGGACCTTTCGGAACAACCAATTCATCGCACTGAACGACGGCTCTACCATAGAGAATATACAGGCCGTGGTAGACTTCGAGAACTTTGACGACAACCTATTAAAACGTATCACGACAGGCGCTTGCATTTCTGTAGTAGGTGAGCTTGTAGCTTCCAAGGGAAAAGGCCAAGCTGTCGAAGTGGTAGTAGAAGACATCGAGATACTGGGAGATGCCGACCCGGAAAAATACCTGCTGCAACCCAAGCGGCATACCTTGGAGTTTTTACGCGACATCGCACACCTTAGGGTGAGGACGAACACATTTAGCGCCATCTACCGGGTACGGCATGCCATGATATTTGCCATACATAAGTTTTTTACCGATAAGGGATTTTACAATGTGCATACCCCCATTATTACAGGCTCAGATGCCGAGGGCGCGGGAGAGATGTTCAAAGTGACGACCCTTGATCTTACCCACCCTCCCAAAACCGGGGAAGGTGACGTGGACTTTAAGGAAGACTTCTTTGGTAAAGAGACCAACCTCACCGTTTCTGGCCAGCTAGAGGTAGAAACTGCCTGCCTAGCCCTTTCGGAAGTGTATACTTTCGGCCCTACCTTCAGGGCTGAAAACTCGAATACCTCCCGTCACCTGGCTGAATTCTGGATGATAGAACCGGAAATGGCCTTCTACGATATCAATGACACCATGGACTTGGCGGAAGAATTCCTGGAATACCTCGTAAAGTATGCCTTGGATCATTGCGAAGCTGACCTGGTATTTCTTGACAAACGTGCTTCAGACGAGGAAAAGACAAGGCCACAACACGAGCGTAGCGAGCTAGGTCTACTAGAACGGCTACGGTTCGTCTTGGAACATGATTTTGAAAGGATAACCTATACCGAGGCTATAGATATTCTTCGTAACTCCAAACCCAATAAGAAGAAAAAGTTCCAGTACCTCGTAGAAGACTGGGGAGCTGATTTGCAATCGGAACACGAGCGGTATTTGGTGGAAAAGCACTTCAAGAAACCTGTGATCTTGTATAATTACCCTAAGCAGATCAAGGCTTTCTATATGCGGCAAAATGAGGATGATAAAACCGTGGCCGCCATGGATGTCCTCTTCCCCGGGATAGGCGAGATCATCGGGGGGTCCCAGCGTGAAGAGCGCCATGATAAGCTAAAGGATAGGATCGACGAGCTAGGGATCCCGGAAAAGGACCTGTGGTGGTATTTGGAGCTTAGGAAGTTTGGTTCCGCACCGCATAGCGGGTTTGGGCTAGGCTTTGAGCGAATGATCCAGTTTGTAACCGGTATGGGAAATATCCGGGATGTTATCCCCTTCCCAAGAACGCCCGGGAACGCCGAGTTTTAGACTTACTGGCGTAAAGGACATCTACTCATACGATTAAAAAACATCACGAGATTTCTTGTTAGACCAGGACATCCTTGAAAATTTAAGTAGCGCATGAAGGTGAGACATCCGGGAACAGCACGGCTCATTTGAGGCCTGTGGACAGACGACCTAAAAACCTGGGCTCGGTTAAAAAATGATCGTCATTCCATGCCGGTAGCTATGGAAGGGCTAATGGCGAGCGCCGGAATCTGCTGTGTCGTAGAACGGAAGTTACTTCCGAGTTTAAAGACTGTGAAAGTATGCTAAACCTCATTTAAAGCCTAGGCTTAAATCGAACTTGGGTTACAAGGGCTGGATAGCGCGTTTAGCGGGGAAAGTGGGCTTGACTGCTGGCGCCTTTTTTTGTTTCGTTTTCTTTTGGGAGGGCAAAAGAAAATAAAAACTGGACTTACTACCACAAAATCCCGCTTAAACCGCTCATTGCGAGGCTGGCATTATCCGAAACACGTTAAAAATATAGCTTAACTTGCCAAAAATAAACGCCTTTCTATCAAAGATAATTTTCAAGCACACCTCGAGATAAAAAACATAGAGATCTCTTGCTAGATTACACGGACATGAGGGCAATAATAAGGTTAGAAACTTACCTTCAGCGCTTCATGAATTTGTAAGTCTCCGCGAAAGAACCCTGTTCATCACGAATAGCAATAAGGTAATACCCGGGTGCCAGGTCTTTTACTTTTACAGAGAAGAGGGAGATATTCTCTCTTTTGATCTCCGCCTCTACCACGTTCCCAATGATGTTGTGAACTACTAATTTAGGGGCTTTGATGGTAGAATTATTTATACGTACCTGCAGATATTCTACGGTAGGGTTAGGATAGAGCCTTATCTCGTTAGGATGGTTGAAACGGTCGCTAGAGAACCTATCCAGCTCACCTTGCTGGGCGTGTAAATTTCCTGCTAACGCAATAAAAGCTCCAATAAAAAGTAAGTACTTAATTCTTTTCATGTCCAGGTTCTATTTGGTCCTAGTAATTACTAGCAAAAATCACTCCACAATTTTCAGCCAGCGTACAATTTTTGATTGAAACCTTCGTTGGCGACCACTTCTAAATGAATACGCAGCCAGGGCCATTTTGTTGTATGAATATTGATTATTTTGCCCAGGGAATACCCTGGAAAAGCTATTTTGGCTCTTTATTCCTGTTTACCAGGGAGTTGAATTGAAATAGCATAGAGGTACTTCCCTTTTATGTAGCAGGTCATTTATTAAAATTCTTAAAAGCCTTAGGCAGGCCATCTATAATATCGGGAGCCACCAGGGCAGTTTGCCCATACTCCTCGGCAGCAATATCACCGGCTAGACCATGCAAGTACACCCCCAAAATTGCAGCTTCTTTGGGAAGATAACCTTGTGCCAGCATAGCAGTGATAATCCCGGTCAATACATCACCGCTGCCGGCAGTAGCCATACCCGGGTTACCGGACGAATTGAAGTACATCTTGCCCCCGGGAATTGAAATGGAGGTATGCGCCCCTTTTAAAACTACTATGATGTTGAAATCATCGGAAAATCTTTTTTGGATATCGAGACGTTCGAAATCATTATGCCAGGGGCCTACGAGGCGTTTAAACTCGGTGGGGTGCGGGGTAAGAATGGTATTTGCCGGCAACAACTCCAATAGCTCGCGGTTTTCGGAAAGTAAGTTCAACGCATCTGCATCGATGACCAATGGGCGGTCCATTCCCTGTAGCACTTCCCGCAAGCAATTTAAGGCAGCGTCAGACTGGCCCATACCGGGACCTATTCCAACAACGTTAAATTGTTCCAATGCCGGCGCAGATGAAAGTGTATCATCCAAAGGATCAACCGTAACCATAGCTTCAGGCACTGCCGTTTGCAGGATGTCATAACCGCAAGCAGGAATGTGCATAGTGAGTAGCCCTATACCGGATCGCATGGCGGCACGTGCGGCCAGCACGGAGGCTCCCATTTTCCCGTAACTCCCGGAAACTATTACCCCTTTACCAAATACTCCCTTGTGATCGTACTTTTTACGCTCCCTGAGCACCCCGGAGACATACGATGGTGTGATCACAAAGTGTTCTACGAGCTGCTGATCAATGAATTGTGAACTGAGCCCTATGTCTACTACGTGCCATTTCCCCACAAAACCGGAATATTCGGGTAGCAAAAAGCTAAGCTTCGGTTGTTGAAAGCTAATGGTGTGATCCGCCTTTAAGATCGGCCCACTGGTCGCCTGGTCAGCAAACAGTCCAGAAGGAATGTCAATGGCGATCTTCATCGCTCGCTGACCGTTTATATGATCGATCACCGCCTGGTAAAATCCACTTAACGGTCGGCTAAGTCCTGATCCGAAAAGGGCATCAATAACAATATCATGATCCTTAAATGCGCGAAGTTCAGCATTTTCATGTAGCGGGAGGATGGCGTTTGATGCTAGCCTTTGTACGTTAGTTTTAAAATCTTCTGAGCCTTTAGCGATTTCGTCTACCACGTAAAAATGGACTTTGTAGGTTGTCTCCATCAATATTCTTCCCACCGCCAGCCCGTCGCCGCCATTATTCCCTATTCCACAAAAGATATGTACGGTATGGGCTGGGCTGAATTTAGCCACAAACCAGGCCACGAACGCCTGTGCTGCTCTTTCCATAAGATCGATGGATAGAATAGGCTCATTCTGAATAGTGAACTGGTCAGCTTGGCGTATTTGCTCTACGGTAAGGACTTTGATCATCGGTCCACTTCACCAAGTACAATATCAATAGAACCCAATATGGCCACCAGGTCGGCGATCAGGCTGCCCCGGGCGATTTCCGAGATCACGGAAAGATTTACGAATGAACACGCCCGCGCCTTACACCGATAAGGGATATCGCTTTTGCCATCGGCCCTAAAAAAGAACCCTAGCTCCCCTTTCGGATTTTCCGCGCGAATGTAAAAATCACCGGCTTTAGGTCTTATTTTTTTTGGGACCACCTGCTGGGGATCAAAGTCCCTGGTCCGCTTATGATCGGAAGTGAGTCTTTCCAAGCACTGTTCTATGATCTTTACAGACTCGTGTATCTCGAGTACACGAACATAGGTCCTGTCCCAGCAATCGCCTTGTGTGCCCATTTTACCTTCGCCGATAGGGATATCGAAGTCCAGCTCCGGGTAGACGGAATATCCGTCCACCTTTCTAAGGTCCAGGCGCAGCCCTGAAGCTCGCAGCATAGGCCCCGTAACCCCGTAATTGATCGCCAGGTCTCTTGGCAGTACCCCAACATTAGCGGTACGCTCTACAAAGATCTTGTTATTGATAATTAGATCTTCCAGCTCTTTTAGTTTGGGCTTGAGGTACCGGATATATTGCTGGCATCTTTCTTCAAACCCTACGGGCAGGTCATAGAACAGCCCCCCTATCCAGATGTAGTTGTAAAGCATTCGCGCCCCGGATACCCATTCTAGCATCCGCTGGATGTGCTCACGGTCACGCATCATCCAGAAAAATGGGGTAAACGCACCAATATCCATGGCGTACGTGCCTACCGCCACAAAATGAGATGCCAAACGATTCAACTCAGCCACTAAAACCCGGATAAACTCCACCCTTTTTGGGATCTTGTCCTCGATGCCCAGCATTTTTTCCACGCCCATGGCATAGGCATGTTCTGAATTCATGGCCGCCAGGTAATCCATCCGGTCTACGTAGGGAATAATTTGGTTGTAGGGCAATGATTCCGCATGCTTTTCAAAGCATCGATGCAGGTAGCCTAGGTGAGGTACCACTTCTTTGATCATTTCTCCGTCAGCCAGCACCTCCAATCGCAACACCCCATGGGTAGAGGGGTGCTGTGGCCCAAGATTGATCACCACTTCCGTTGACCTCAGCTCCTCCTCCTTGTACTTATTAGGTTCAGACCTTACGAGGTTGTCTTCTTGGTAGGTGTATTGGATCTCATTTGCCATTAGTATTCTACTTTTATGCCACGGTAGTACTCCTGGTGCTTGTAATCCTTACGCAGTGGGTGGCCTTCCCAATCCGCTGGCAATAGTATTCTTCTTAGGTCCGGGTGGTTTTCAAAATGGACGCCCAACAAATCATATATTTCACGTTCCTGCCAGTTGGCTGTTTTCCAAATATCGGAAACTGTTTCCACCTTTGGGACTTCACGATCCAGTTGCACTTTTACCATCACCTGTAAGTTGAAGGGAATGGAATAGAGCTGATAAATGATCTCCATGATGTTTTCTTCCGGCCCGTTGTCCACACCGGTGATACACGACAGCATGTCGAAATAGGTGGAAGGGTTTTGATAAAGCTCTTGTAGGACCGGTTTTATTTGGGAAGGGGGTACTTTTATACCTTTTGGCTCCGCTTTATCGTCAACCTCGACTTGCATACCTTCCAAGGTATGGGTTAATAGGTCTTTGATTTCCTCTGCTGACATGTTATGCTTTTACTTTCATCATTTTCTCCAAAGCTTCCGGCGCCATTAAAGACTCGCTCCTGATTTTCTCCTGTAGTTTAAGAAAACCGCCGATCAGTGCTTCTGGCCTTGGCGGACAGCCGGGTACGTAAACATCTACAGGTATGATCCGGTCTACGCCCTTCACTACGTGGTAGCCATGCTCCCAGTACGGTCCGCCACAGTTCGCACACGATCCCATAGAAATAACATATCTTGGCTCAGCCATCTGCTCGTACAACCTGCGGATACGATCAGCCATTTTAAAGGTGACCGTTCCCGCTACGATCATCACGTCTGATTGCCGGGGAGTGGACCGCGGGGCCATACCAAAACGGTCCATATCATAAACCGATGTACCTGTACTCATAAACTCAATGGCACAGCATGCCAAGCCAAAGGTCAAAGGCCACATAGAAGACAATCTTGCCCAATTGACCAGGTCATCTAACTTAGTGACCATTACTCCTCCACTGTTAAATTTTTTATCTAGTAATCCCATAGGGTTAATTTCCTTTTGAATGAATCCGTCTATAATTTCATCGACTCGTAAAAGTCTGCCCAACTATGGTGCTTTTCGGTGCCATAGTTAAAATTTTGCATGACATACCCTAATGCTTCAAACTCATTGTAAAAGTTAAGTCATGGTCTGACGACCAGCGCGGCTTTCGTCATTGGACATCACTTGTAAGCCTCGTTGATCTTATCATAAAGCCGGGAGGGTACAGGGGAGGTAAACTCGCTTTTCTCCATCACCGGTTTGGGCCAATCCAAGTACCCTTTGGCCCATGCATAGACCAGGCCTATGGCAAGTATAACAATGAATATAAACATTTCGACCAGCGCGTACCACCCCCAAAGTCCTTCACTTTGCTCCATAAGCTTGGCGCTGCCAAACACCGTAGCCCAAGGGAATAAGAACACAATCTCCACTTCGAACAGTAGAAAGACCAATGCTACCAAGTAAAAGCGGATATTAATACGGCCCCAGGCGCTGCCCATAGGATGCTCACCACTTTCGTAGGTCGTAAGCTTCTCCTCGTTTGGTCGTGACGGTCGCACGATCCACGCTGTAATTAATCCTCCCAGCAAGAAAAGTATCCCGCCGATAAAAAAGATGAGCACCTCGCCAAAACCTGAGATTGTTCCTTGTTCCATTGTTAGTCAAAGATAAACAAAAGTCCATAGTATCCAGGGGACAGTTCATGGTGATTGTAGATTATCTATAGCTAGCTACCTAACCAACGAAAGAAGCACGGCCATCGGTAAAACCTATTCCACCATAACGATAAGTGATGCTTTTTACTGAAAAATGACGGCCTTCACAACTATATTTGAGGTGTAAACAAACAAGACAAATTAACATGGAAAACACTGAAATAATCAACAAACTGAATGTATTACTCGCTGACTATCAAATCTATTACCAAAACTTAAGAGGATTTCACTGGAATATCCAGGGCAAGCATTTTTTTGAACTTCATGCAAAGTTCGAGGAGCTTTACACGGATTCAGCAGAAAAGATCGACGAGATCGCAGAACGTATCCTGACCATAGAAGGTACACCACTACATGCTTTTGATGATTACATGGCCACCTCAACCATCAAAGCCGAAAAAAACATTCACGATGGCGAAAGCTCGGTAGGGGCCATCATTTCAAACCTTACTGATATCTTAACGTTGGAGAGAGAAATCAAAGAAATGGCCGGCAACGCAGGAGATGATGCTACCGATGACTTGATGTCTGATTTTATCGACGAGCAGGAAAAGACGCTTTGGATGATGAAGGCTTGGATGAAGTAAAAAGCATTGCAGGATAAGACATTGCCAAAAAAGCCCCTTTGCTAGGTTTATGTACTAGTTTAGGGGCTTGTGATTTTATTGGTAAACTTTCTTTCTATGGATATAGGTTTATTTCTTTCCTGATGCGACCCTACTAATCACGTTCTGACGAAAACCGAGGTTAGCAGAACCCGCCACCCTAAGTGCGTTTTCATTATTGACCTCTGAACCTTCGAAGTTGATCACATAATCAAAGGTTAAAGTACTATTGGCCTGGTCCAAGTTAAAATTGCTTATTTGCAAGGCATCTCCTACAGGTGCTGCGGAAGACCCTTGCGTGGCACGAACAAACAAGGTCTGGTCATCTTCCACCCCTTCAAAATCTTGGAAGAATATTTCATTGACAGCAGTCACCTCCCCGGTTGTGACGTTATAATCAAAACTTAATTCTAAGAATTCGTCGCTCCGAAATGTCGCTTGCCTGGTCACTAAAACCCAAAAGACAGAAGGTTCTACTTCTTGCACAAAATCAAATTCGGGGCCGACTGTGAATTCAAAAGTATGGTTAATGGGAGTAGAACCATCGCTGCGGGTGCCGGTTACGGTGCCGGTTACAGGTTCTACTGTGATGGAAGCTTCTAGGTCTGCATCTTGGCCTGCTTCACCTTGTGGGCCTTGATCACCTTGAGCACCCTGCTCACCTTGAGGGCCCTGGTCGCCCTGCTCACCTTGGGAGCCTTGCTCACCAGCAGGTCCTTGTTCACCTTGCGGGCCGACAGGTCCGGGCTCACCCTCTTCACCTTCGCAAGAAATGATAGCTATTCCTAGAACAGCTATCATGAGGAATTTTATGATCTTCATGCTATAAAAAACGTCACTAGCGCCCTGGATTACAACATGTTAACCTAGTTTATTCTATCTTATGAACCAATGATTCACTTACCTGTCAATTGGGATCAGACCCTACAGCTTTTCTTTACTCCAATATTCTCACCGTCAAATACTTAGATTTAATGCATTTTATTTCTTACGTTTACAGCCTGTCAAGAAAGACCAGTACATATCGCAAGTCTTTTAAGAAGACACCCTTCTAACGAGCTTAGAACAGTAACAGCCTTGTTGGTTTTTCAGCAAGTCCTCGTCTAAGCTGTATTTCTACGCATTATAACTCAACTAAAAAGTGATAGAGATGGATGCCCTTTTGGGTAATTCTACCGATCCTGTCCTAATTACCTTTTTACATAAAAGACTTTAAAAAATGGATTCTAAGAATTTAAATAAAGATATAGTTATTGATTTTTACAGCAAGGTGCTCGGTCAAGGCGATGAGAACTTCGCGGATACGATCCTCCTGGATAATTACATCCAGCATAGCCCAACGGTCAAAACAGGGAAAAAAGGTTTTATGGAATTCTTGAGTTTGCTCAAGGGATTACCAAAATCACCCTCTCAAAAGCCTCCTTTCATGCGTTTCATTTGCGATAGCGATCTTGTGGCAGTGCATTTGAACGTGGAATTTATGGGTCAAGCCCGGGCCGTTGTAGATCTTTTTCGCATAAAAGACGGGAGGCTTGCAGAGCATTGGGACGCTTGGGAATTGATCCCGGGAGAACCTAAAAATGACAATGCCGCAGTTGAGGGGCCGGTACCTACCGAAAGCCTGGCATCAACCCAGGAAAACAAAAGGTTAGTCAACCTTTATACGGAACAGGTACTGATCCAAAAACAATGGGACCTAGCGGGTGAATATCTTGAGCCAGGCCTTATCCAACATAATCCTGGCATTGCAGACGGTCAGAAGGCGTTAGAAGCCTATTATAAAACGGCAGAGGTGATCAAAATGCACAAGGTGATAGGAGAAGGAGATTTTGTGCTTACGCAGTCAAGCGGGAAGTTCGGCACTCTTCCCCATGTTGTTTACGACATTTACCGCCTAGCCAACGGAAGGATCGTGGAGCACTGGAGTGTAAAACAAGAGATCCCAACAGAAATGGCGCATAGCAACGGCATGGTAGGATGAGCGAGGTCTGCCTTAGCGGGAAGTCTACGTGCCAAGACCTAGTTGGCGATCAGTACTAAGAAGAAGGGTGTCCAAATGGGCACCTTTTCTAGGCTCTCAAGGAATGATGTTTGGCATTGAGTTACGGGCTTATTTGCCGAGTAGTCAATGGATCAACAACTTATTCATATCAAAATCAACCCGCAGCGTTTAATGTTTAACCTCAAACCGTTCATATCCCTTTACCATGCCGGCTTGAAATTGCACATTCTTTACCATTGCTCTTGGCGGTCCTTGCCTGCACCAAGCGATCAACTGGTCCAATTGCGCAGGGCTACCTTCCGCTGCTATGAACACCGCGCCGTCTGCTTGGTTTTTTACAAAACCTTTGATGTCCAACTGGGTGGCTTTCTCCTTTGTAGAAGCACGGTAGAACACTCCTTGCACTTTTCCTTCTACGGTGATGTCATAATGAGTGATCATTTTGCTCGTGCCATCATTTCAAGCCCACTTGACGTGCCGATCCTATCGGCCCCGGCTTGGATCATTTCCATGGCCTGTTCGTAGGTTTTAATTCCCCCGGAAGCTTTGATCCCGACATTGGACGGAAGTACTTCACGCATCAAGCGTATGTGCTCTACTTTTGCTCCTGACGGGGCAAACCCCGTAGACGTTTTGACAAAGTCCACACCGGCATCTGCACAGATCCGGCAGAGCTGACGTATCTCATCTTCATCCAAATAGGCGGTTTCAATGATCACTTTAATTTGCTTATAATGTTCGTGGACCAATTTGCTACACTTTGCAATCTCTATTTTAGGCCAATTCATACCTTCTTTAAATGCGGACACGTTAACCACCAGGTCAAGCTCGTCCGCGCCGTCACGGATGGCCAGTTTGATCTCTTCCAGTTTGGTCTCTGTCATGTTGTATCCCAACGGGAATCCTATAACCGTCACTAACTGTAGGGCGGCTTCACCGATCTCTCGTTTGGCCCGTTTTACCCAAAACGGGGGGACACATACCCCCACAAAGTCATGTTCTATCCCTTGCTTGACCAGGAGATCCACTTCCTTACCGGTGATCGTGGGTTTGAGGTGGGTATGTTCAATAAATCTATTGATCTGCTGCATACTTTGAATATAGGCTAAGAAAACCACTAGATCAAAGTATGGTCACGATAAATCGAGGCTTACGGTTGAATAACTGTCACCAATCGTTCTACATTTCGAAAATACCTGGTACGCCAAGGCTCGTTTCCGGGAATGTTATAAAAGCATAACTAATACCTAGAAGTGCTCGACAAGGTAGCAAATCCGTGCAACAGCCATTACGCGGAAGTGATGGCTAAAAGATAAGCGCATAGCAAGCATGACCTTGCTAATGCACAATGCCACATACCTTGCAGAATTTTCGCTTACCGACAGGCCTTTTTTTAGGTTTCTTCTTATGGCCAAAGTAGCTTGGATCAGAATATTGCGGTTTTTGCATTTGGCGAGCTGCCTTCTTATCCATTTTGGCATTGGCCTGCATGCGTTTTTCATATTCCTTTATTTTGCCATCCATTCTTTTATTGAACATGGAACTAAAGGAAGTCTTCTTTTTCTTGGATTTTTTTTGTTGCTTAACCAATGCCCTCTCTTCCTTGGGTGAATAGGGCTCGAAAGAATTAGAACGTTCAATGCTTTTACCCCCCTTAGACTGTCCATATCCCTGGAACGAGATCAAACACCCTATCAAGCACAACAACATCAATGATCGCATGGCACCTCTTTTTAATCTTAACTCGAAAATATGTCAAAAATTGCGTTACATTGATAAAACGTAGCAGGGAACTGTGCATTGGAACCTATCTAACTTGAACTCGATAATCATTTATCACATGGCTGTTATCCAGGTAGTTTTGGCTAGTAAGCTTAATGAACCTTAGTGTATTTGTGCCTTGGCGACGAAGCTTCCGCTGCCACCAAAGACACTAAAGCTCAAAGAATCACCAAAGGATCTTCTTTACGATTTAATCAAGTCCTACTTATATCGAACTGAAGTTACCAAATAAAATATAATGGGTAAAAATCAACGCGACTTTGCCTGTATCATGGTTTGCTGTCTTCTAAACACCCAAGGAGTGGTGGGATTTTCCGTAACCCACAATCCCAGTTTGTCATTTTTGGCCTTTGATTGCAATGCTAAGAACTTCTTGTTCTTAGTACGTTCTTTGACCATAGCCCAGCCATTTTCCAGCAGGATATAACCTACGTCTTGGTCATTTTTAAGGGTGACCTTGGCCAGTTTGTTCCCAAGAAAATCTTTCCCTTTAAACTCAACCTTGACCTTCTTTTTTAAAAGAAGCTTTTCTGAAAATTGTCTTGCTTCCTCCCCATGTTCTTGGGCCAATTCTGGCGCGTCTACTTCACTGAGCATGACCTTGACTGTTTCTTTACTAGGATCGATGATCTCAAAGGTATTGCCATCGATCACATTTATAATTTTTGATGAGAATTCCTGGGCCTGCAAGGCGTGCAGGCATAGCATAAAGCCGAGGATATAGACCACTTTCATAACACACTGTTTTAGTGGTTTATACCGTTACAGACCCCAAAAGAAACCTATTATGTAAGGTTTTTTACGAAAAAGAACCAGGGTTTTACTTATCCCATCCATTCCCTGCCAGGGTTTTCCCTGGCACCAAAGGGATAACTCACAATGATGGTCTTTTCCCCGGTTGTTAGTATGGCAAAATAGCCGGTTTTTACTTACAGTATTGGTCAACGAAGTAGTTCGCCTTGGTATCTCCTAATTCCACGGCCTTTTGCCAGCTTTCACAAGCCGGGGCAGTCTCCTCCAAGCGGTAATGTATGTTTCCTTGCATTTTATAAAAGTAAGCCACTGACCCGTCTAGTTCTATGGCTTTTTGGATAGGTTCAAGAGCTCCACCGGCATCCCCGACGGCCAGCCGGGCATTAGCAAGATCATAATGCGCCCTGGCATCCCCTGGTTTTAGCTCGATCACTTTGCGGTAATCAGAGATAGCTCCTTCGTAGTCTTCTGCCTCTTCTTTTAAATAACCCCGGTTGTAGTAGGCGTTGGCATTCCTTGGTTCTACCTGTATTGCTTTATCCAAATCGCCCATGGCGGCCCGGGCATTCCCCAAATAGGTATTGGCCCTGGCACGGTCTATGAATAGGGAAGCGGTAGTAGTTCCCTCTCTTACAAGTTTGTCGATGACTTTTACGGCTTCGGTGTAATCCTCGTTTTCAACCAAGGCCCTTGCCCGGTGTTTATTGAGTTCTACGTTTTTCTCCCCCAGCTCTAATGCCAAATCATAATAACTCAGTGCCCTAACATAATCTCCTTTCCCAAAATAAGATTCCCCGAGGTAGAATGTAACTTCGCGGTCTTTCTCGTCCGTCATTTTTTCGAAGCGGCTCAAGCTTTCGATGGCCTTATCATAATCTTCAGTGACATAGTAGGCCTGGCCAAGATTTTGATAGGCCTTTGCATACGTATTATCGATGGAGATCGCCTTATCAAAGTCCGTAATCGCTTCATCATATTTTTCCAACAAGTGATAAGCCTTCCCCCTGTTATTATAAATAATGGCAGTACCTACACCGTTAGCGATCGCTTGATCGTAATCATTGATCGCACTTTCGTAATTCTTTAACCTGAACTTAGCATTACCCCTATGATAGTAAGCGGACCCGTATTTGGCATCGATCTCAACGGCCTTGTTGAGCTTGGAAATGGCGTCTTCAAAATCTTTGCCTTCATATAGGGTATGTCCTAGGTTATGGAAAGTTTCAGCATCTTTGGCCCCTAGGTCAATAGCTTGTCGCAGGTCCCTTAATGCACCCGCATAGTTCCCAAGGCTATATTTTGCATTTCCTAAGTGCCTTAGGGTTTCACTATCTGCAAGATCGGATCGTGCCACTTTTTCTAAGTTAGGGATGGCATTTTCATAGTCACCGGTTTGGTACATGGCATTGCCTATCCCGTAATACAAGAGATTTTCATCCGCACCAAGCGACTTGGCTTGGTTCAAATCGCCCAGGGCTCCTTGGTAATCCTGTGTTTTAAACTTGGACACCCCCAAGTACATGTACTCCTCTTTAGCGGCCTTGCCCGTAGCTACCGCTTGGCTTAGGTCCTGGATGGCCGCCGGGTAATTTTCCATCGTGTAATGCGTAACTCCCCGATTGCGCAACGCTACCAAATAGCCGGGCTTTATTTGGATGGCTTTATCATAGTCAGCAAGGGCCCCCTGCCAGTCGTCTGTAAGGGTTTTTGCCTTTCCCCGGTTATTGAAAATGATCTCATCATTCGCCCCGGCAGTAACAGCGGCGTTGTAAGATTGAATGGCATTAGCATACTGCTGTAGCCGGAATTGGGCATTGCCCAGGACGTATAAAACTTCCTTGTCATTGGCACCTTGGTCCACTGCTTGCTTGAGGAAGTCCGCGGCCGGATCGTAGGTCTTGAGTTCATAATGTGAGCGACCTATTTTAGTCAATAATTCAACCGTACTGGCTCCTTTTTCCCGTGCAGCTTGCAAGTCTTCCAGTGCACCCTTGAAGTCCTTTTTCTCAAATTTCGAGAAGCCTCTTTTTTCAAAGAGTTCGGTTGAATTTTCACCGAACTTCTCCGCTTTATCTAAATAGCCGGCAGCGGCACCATAAGCTGCTTCATCATAACTGATCAGCCCCCGGAAAAAATAGATCTCGCCAACTTTTATATCTTCTTTGATGGCCCGGTCCAGGTAGATTTTGGCCTGGTCCGTATCTCCTAAATGATAGTATGACAAAGCCAGCATTTTAACTATAGGTTTTGTCATCCCGGAGGCCTCTTTCGCTTGATCCAGGTCTGCAGCCGCGCCTTCGTAGTCACGTAAGTCGAATTTGAGTTCCCCGCGGTTCAGTAAGGCCCGTCCATAATCGGGTTTGATCTCTAAGGCCTTATCATAGTCGTTCTTGGCCCCTTGTTTGTCACCGGAGAGTAACTTGGCCTTACCCCGGTTATTGAAGATGATAGGGTCATCTGCTTGTAACGCTACAGCTTTGTTGTAGGATTGAATAGAATTAGGATAATCCTGCCGTTTAAAATAGATATCTCCCAAGATCTTAAAAGTGGTATAATCTGATATGCCCAGGGATACAGCCTTTTTCAAGTCTTCAAATGCCGCATCTTGATCACTGGTATTGTACCGCGCCGTACCTCGCATGTAATATAGATCTCCTGTAGCAGTTCCACCGTCTATGGCTTTAGTAAGGTACTCGTCGGCGGCTTTATAGTTTTTCATTTGAAACGCCGATGTTCCCAGCATCATATCAATATTTTCAACGTCACTCCCTGCTTTTTGCAAATAGTTATAGGCTTCTTTGTAATTTTTGGTATTGTAATACGCTATACCCAGTGGAGTAACCAGTTCCGGGTTGTTTGCTCCCCTTTGCATGGCTGACCTAAGTGCTTTGATCGCTGGGTCATATTCGCCCAAATTATAGTAGGCAAGCCCTAGTTTTTCATAGTCTCCTGCTTCCAGTGATGCATTGGCCTGTAGCCCTTGCAGATCAGTCTTCACCCCTTGCCAATTTTCGAGCTTATAATAGGCCGATGCGCGGTTCGCCAAGGCTTTTTTATACCCGGGATCTAATTCCAGTGCATTTGAATAGTCTTCAACGGCCTGCTGTAACTGGTTCAAATTAAATTTTGCTTTGCCACGATTATTGAAGAGAATGGGGTCTTTAGACTCTAAGGCCAATGCCTTGTCATAGCTGGAAATGGCCTTGGCATAATCCTCTTGCTTAAACAGGAGATTGCCGGAATAGCTGTACGCCTGGTAGTTCGCTACTCCCTTATCTATTGCACGCTGTAAGTCGGACAGCGCTTCCTCATTTTTTAATTCATAACGTGCCAAGCCGCGGTATAGAAATGCTTCCGGGGCACTCAACCCTTTTTCAATAGCTCCCGAAAGGGTGGTTTCCACTGCCGGGTACTTTTTATTTTGAAAATATATTTGGCTTAAATTGATCCACAACTTATCTTCTTCAATGCCAGCTCTTTGGGCTTGCTCATAGTACAAGTACGCCTTTTTCAGGTCATTTTGCTCATAGTAGGCATGCCCGAGGTAAAGTTTTAGCTGCTCATTTTTGCTGCCGCGTTGAATGGCGCTTTCCATATCTTTAATGGCATCCGCGGCCTGCCCTAGCTTATATGTGCTTATCGCCTTTCTTTCAAAGTTTTCAGCGGCCACTTGCCCATTTTTGACGAGTTTTTCATAATCTGCTTGGGCGGATTCCCAGTTTTCGAGTTCGTAATTCGCCAGGGCACGGTTTTCCAAAGCTTTGGTATAACTGTTATCCGCTGATAGTGCTTTATTGTAATCAGCCACAGCCCCTCGCAGGTCTTTTAAGTTGTATTTCGCCTTACCCCGGTTATTAAAAAGTGTAGGATCTGAAAAGCCCGATGCTTCGGCCTTGTCATAATAAGTGATCGCATCGCGGTAGCTGTCCAGCCTGTATTTCGAATTGGCCAGGTTAAAAAAAGCGCCGGGCTGCTTAAACCCCATTCCGACGGCTTTTTCCAGGTCGGAAACTGCACCTTGGTAATCTTTTAGCTCATATTTGGTAAGGCCCCTGTAACCAAACAGGTCTGCCTGGTCGATCCTAGCTTTTACCGCGGCATCAAAATCCGATTTGGCCTCTTCAAAGGCTTTGGTATTGAAATAAGCAATCCCTCTTTTTACGTAGACTTCTTTATTATCAAATTTGGAATTGATCAGCTGGCCATAATCTAGTATGGCACTTTTGTACTCCCCACTTTCTAACTTCTTGTTCGCTTTATCATAAGTGGCTTGTAACGGGTTTTCCTCTTGTGCGTAGGCCGTATATAGTCCTGGAAGCAAAAAAATGAAAAGGAAATAAAGTATCTTTTTCATAGTAATTTAAAAAATTGACTACCAGTAAAGTTATTAATTTTTGTTTTAATATTCCTTTCATACGTCTTGACCTGTTTCTGCTTACCGTGTTTATGACCTTTATTTTAATTATGCCACTCGTACCTAACGGACAAACAACAGTTTTCGGCGTTCATAAAGCAGCCTAGGAACAAAAGGCTGACGGGCAGAAGCTTAGACGCTATCATCACCGGGATCAAGTTCCATTTTTGATAAAAAGCCCTTCAATCGACCTTCTCATACCATAAATTGCCGTTAACCCTATGTAACCTCCAATTTATGAAATTGTTAACCCTCATCTCCTTCGCCATGCAAAAACACACTTTTCCCTAATTTCATTTATGAATAACTACGTGATCCATTGGAAGAAATATACCTCGTACTCATCGTTCTTTTGTTCATACTGGCGGTGTCCGACCTGGTGGTTGGGGTGAGTAATGACGCAGTTAACTTCTTGAACTCTGCCATTGGTTCACGAGTAGCTTCTCGCAGGATGATCATGACTGTAGCGAGTTTAGGGATCATTATTGGAGCTACTTTTTCCTCGGGTATCATGGAAGTAGCTCGTAGTGGTATTTTCAATCCTGGCCAGTTCTATTTTCATGATGTGATGATCATTTTCATCGCGGTGATGATCACCGATATCATATTGTTAGACCTGTTCAATACCTATGGTATGCCTACCTCGACGACTGTTTCCATAGTTTTCGAACTGTTAGGCGCATCATTTGTTGTGGCAATCCTTAAGATATGGGATAACCAGCTCCCATTGGACCAGGTGAATGTATTTATTAATTCTTCCAATGCATTAAGAATCGTATCGGGTATTTTCTTATCGGTAGGGATAGCGTTTACGGTGGGCATAGCCATACAGTATCTTTCACGTTTACTCCTTACGTTTAGGTACCACAAGCAATCTCACCTTTTAATGGTGGTTTGGTCTTCGATGGCTTTGACGGCCATCACCTATTTTTTGTTTGTAAAAGGATTGAAAGGAGCGTCTTTCGTTTCTGCTGATATCTTGAGCGAGGTCCAAAATAATTATGTGATGATCCTTGGTATCTCCTTGGTGGCTTGGAGCATTATACTTTTTTTGATCTCTCGTTTTACGAAGTTTAACATTCTTCGTTTGATCGTCCTTTTTGGAACCTTCGCACTGGCCATGGCCTTTGCCGGTAATGACCTTGTCAACTTCATCGGGGTGCCCATTGCCGGGCTAGAAGCATTCAAGGCTTGGACTGCTTCCGGCCAAGCCCCTACGGCCTTGTTAATGGAAAGTTTAAATGAACCGGTACAGACAGATACCTTATTGCTGATCCTGGCGGGTTTAATCATGGCAGTCACCTTATGGTTTTCGAAAAAAGCCAGGACTGTAACGGAAACGGAAGTGAATTTGGGGAGGCAGCATGCCGGGGATGAGCGGTTTACTGCCAACAAGGTTTCAAGAGGTATCGTACGTGGTGTTTTAGGACTTGGCAACGGCGTAAAAACCATCCTGCCCAAGCCATTTTTAGACAAACTTGAGAAAAGGTTCGAGGAAGACCGGGAGATCCATAAGCAAGTAACCCCACCTGCATTCGATCTCGTACGGGCTTCGGTGAATTTAACAGTAGCTAGTATCCTCATTTCTGCGGCTACCTCTTTAAAGCTCCCTTTGTCCACCACCTATGTCTCTTTTATGGTGGCTAT
This sequence comes from Fulvivirga sp., assembly GCA_028280565.1. GTDB lineage: Bacteria > Bacteroidota > Bacteroidia > Cytophagales > Cyclobacteriaceae > Fulvivirga. The sequence continues at coordinate 5,592 of JANQLQ010000100.1, read as the reverse complement.
GGGCACCTCGCTGGCAGATAGGGCCTGGGGAAGGGATAGCGCTGTATACCGTGTTTCGGGAGTGTTGAATGTTATTTTGGGCTGGTTCCTGACAGCTTTGATCGCGTTTACTACGGCCGGGCTGTTTGCATACCTGGTCTATAACTTTGGGCTTATCTTTGTCGGGATATTATTTGCCGGCGCAGTGCTGCTAGTCATCAATAGCTCCAGGTTACACCGGCGAAAGAGTAAGTCCGGCCGGGAGAAAATCCAAGTTCAACTCACAGGGAAACTGAACGAGCTTTTTAAAAAGAAGATAACAGAGAACTTAGCCGTCATTCAAAAACTGTATTCGATAAGCTTACGATCATTGGTACTGGGGAATGGAAATGGTATAAAAACCGGTGACCAACTTATCAAACAGCTCTTGGAAGACAACCAACAGGTAAAAGCAAATTTGGTCAGTTACATGAAAACGGTGAGTGATAATGAGGGCAAAGTCTTTTTATACCTCTACGATCAACTACAAAATGCCTATCAAAGCAGCAAATTCATTTATAGCACCAGTAAAGAACACATTCTAAATTTGCATGAACCATTAAATGATCAAGAAATAGAGATCATCGAGCGACTTTTGGAAGTGATGGACCCATTTTTTGAGCACAGGGCACAACCGGGCTCGGACCACAAAGGCTTAAAAACACAAATTTTATCCGATTTGGAAGACTTGGTCGTACGGCAAGCCGGTTTTGTAAAAAAACAGCCTTTGGAAAAGAAATCCAATGTCCTATTATTCAACTTACTATTGGAAAGCAGGGACTTGGTAGTCGCTATTGAGCAGTCAAATAAGGTTTTTTCACAAGACGATGGGAGGCTGGAGACGATTGCGTAATGTTCATAGCTTCTTTTAAAAGAATGTCCATTGTAAGACTGATTGTAGGCTTTTCATAGAAGACAATACTATCGCCTGTATCTTTCACTTAAGTTCGGGCCTCATTGAAAATTCAAGTGGCGTAGGGAGGGCAGACATCCGGCAACAGCGCGGCATAGTGAAGGCCCGTTCGTAAGCGGTCTACAGCGGCCAGGTAGCGCGTTTCGAGGAAAAATGGGTTTGGTTACTGGCGCCCTTTCTTTTGTTTCATTTTCTTTTGGGCGTGCAAAAGAAAATCAAAACTAGGCTTAGCACCACGAAATCCCTCGTATACTGTTCATTCCCAGGCTCCCATTCCCCGAAACATTTTAAAAATGTATCCCAATTTGCCAAAATTAAAACGTTTTACTGTTAAACGTAATTTTCAAGGACGCACTTTTATATGACCATAGGGCGCAAACGAGAACGCCAGGATTACAAATCCTACTGCTCGATAGGTTTAGGTGGCGTATGGAGGGGAGACATCCAGGAACAGCGTGGCCCATTTGAGGCCTGTGGGTAAGCGGCCTATAGGGGCTGGATAGCGCGTTTTGCGCGGAAAATGGGCTTTGTTCCTGGCGCCCTTTCTTTTGTTTCATTTTCTTTTGGGCGTGCAAAAGAAAATGAAAACTAGGCTTAGCACCACAAAATCACGCGTATACTGCTCATTCCCAGGCTCCCATTCCCCGAAACATTTTAAAAATGTACCCTAACTTGCCAAAATTAAACGTTTTGCTATCAAAGCTAATTTGAGAGGACGCTCTAACCTGGACTCGATTAAAAAATGACCGTCTTTCGTGCCGGTGGTTGTGACAGGGCTCATTGCGAGAGCCGGGACCTGTGGTATCGTAGAAGAGAAGCTACTCCCGGTTCAAAGACTGTGAAATTATGCTAAACCTCATGTTAAGCCTAGGCTACCATGATTTTAAATCGAACGAGGTTCCTAAGTAGCCCAAAGGCTATAGAGTAGATAAGACCTATTATTCATCGAAATAGATGAATTTTGGTAAGCTTAAATAAAAATAGCGCCCCCAGTACCTAGGTTCGGGAGCGCTACTTATAGCTTTTAGATATGGATCACCTCGTCATACGCAGCAGCAGCAGCTTCCATTACCGCTTCTGACATCGTAGGATGAGGGTGAACTGATTTTATGATCTCATGCCCGGTGGTCTCAAGTTTCCGGGCTGAAACTACCTCGGCAATCATTTCTGTAACATTGTTCCCGATCATGTGTGCTCCCAGCCACTCACCGTATTTGGCATCGAATATGACCTTCACAAAACCGTCTTTCGCACCTGCCGCACTGGCCTTGCCAGAAGCTGAAAACGGAAACTTACCTACCTTGACATCGTAACCTGCTTCTTTAGCCTGTGCCTCTGTATATCCCACCGATGCTATTTCGGGGCTGCAATATGTACATCCTGGCACATTGTTATAATCGAGCGGCGCAGGGTGTTGCCCCGCTATTTTTTCCACGCAAATGATCCCTTCTGCCGAGGCCACATGGGCTAAAGCCGGTCCTTTAACAATATCGCCAATGGCGTAAATACCAGGGATATTGGTTTTGTAGAAATCGTCTACGATCACTTTACCTTTGTCCGTGGCAACACCTATGTCTTCGAGGCCAATTCCCTCCAGGTTGGTCGCTATACCTACAGCTGAAAGTACGACGTCGCAGTCTAGTACCTCTTCTCCCTTAGATGTTTTTACCTTCACCTTGCATCCTTTTCCTTTCGTATCCACCTCGGTAACCTCAGAGTTAGTCATGATCTTTATCCCTGTTTTCTTAAAATTCCTTTCCAGGGCTTTTGATATTTCTTCATCTTCCACCGGTACGATCCTGGGCAGGAACTCGACAACGGTAACGTCTACTCCTATAGTGTTATAGAAATATGCGAATTCTACGCCAATAGCCCCGGACCCGACAATGATCATTTTCTTTGGTATTTTCTCCAATACCATCGCCTTCCGGTAACCGATGATCTTTTCGTCATCTATAGGCATGGAGGGGAGCTCTCGAGACCTGCCTCCCGTAGCCACTATGATATGATCCGCTTCATAGGTTTCCTTTTTCCCATCTTCTGCCGTTACTTCCAGCTTTTTCCCGGTCTTGAGCATTCCAAAGCCCATGATCACATCGATTTTATTTTTCTTCATCAGGAATTGTACGCCTTTACTCATCCCTTCGGCTACAGAACGGCTTCGTTTTACCATCCCGTCGAAATCTACCTTAGCGTCCTTCACCGAAATCCCATAATCCTGAGCATGAGAAATATACTCAAAAACATTGGCGCTTTTTAACAAGGCCTTTGTAGGTATACATCCCCAGTTCAGGCAGATCCCCCCAAGCGACTCCTTTTCTACCACCGCTACTTTTAAGCCCAGCTGGGACGCCCTGATAGCAGCTACATAACCCCCTGGACCGGTGCCCAGGACGATCAGATCATATTTTTTAGCCATACTAATACGTTTAAAGTCTTGATTTGTAGGACTGCAAATTTAGCCGAAAACGCGGGACAAAAAAACCCAGAAAAGAAGCATAATATTCTTTATACCAGGGTAAGACATTGATGTATCGATCCCCAGGGGCCATAGGGTGAAAATGAACACTTCCGGATATACGAGTTAAAATACCGGGAAGAATCTATATTTGCACGTCGTTTAGGATGTGGCAAAAATAAGTTCAAGATAAATCAACAAGTTATAAATCGAAAAACATGAAACTACTCGAAGGAAAAAATGCGCTTGTGACCGGCGCATCCAAAGGGATTGGTAGATCCATTGCTTTGAAATTTGCAGAACAAGGTGCGAATGTAGCCTTCACCTATTTATCCAGTGTAGAGAAGGGACAAGCGCTTGAGGAAGAGTTACAGGCCAAGGGCATAAAAGCCAAGGGATTTCGTTCTGATGCTTCCGATTTCAGCGCTGCAGAGCAATTGATCAACGATGTGGTTTCTGAGTTTGGTTCGCTGGATATACTTGTAAATAATGCCGGGATCACCAAAGACAACCTGTTGCTCCGGATCAATGAAGGAGATTGGGATAATGTGATCAACGTTAATCTTAAATCATGTTTCAACACGGTGAAAGCTGTGACCAAAACCATGATGAAACAGCGCGGAGGCTCCATCATTAATATGACCTCCGTAGTGGGATTGAAAGGGAATGCGGGGCAAGCCAATTATGCCGCCTCAAAAGCCGGTATTATTGGGTTCACTAAGTCGGTAGCTCTTGAATTAGGTTCACGAGGTGTGCGTTCTAATGCCATCGCTCCAGGGTTTATCGAAACCGAAATGACCGAGGTTTTGGATGAAAAGACCGTACAGGCTTGGCGTGATGCTATTCCTTTGAAAAGAGGAGGTTCTCCCAGCGATGTGGCAGAAGCCTGTGTTTTCTTAGGGTCTGATATGTCTACCTATATTACCGGGCAAGTGCTACAGGTAGACGGCGGTATGCATACGTAAACACATTACCACCCCATGGTACCGGGCCCTCCTTTAAATGGGCCCACTATTTGCGGTGTGATCCATCCTCCATAAAATTCCCCGGGCTGAGGGGTAACTTCCACGCCATCTACCAAGCATCGGTCCATCTTGTTGGCGTAAAAGGCAGGATACCCCTTTATCGCAGCAAAGGCTGGAGTTGGATTGTCGTAGTACCAAGCTGCATTCTCTACTTTTTTGTTGCCCACTTTTAGGTGATAGTAGGATCCCTGTCCTTTGAACTCACAAGATGTCATCCATTCGGAGTTTTCAAGGCAATCCATGTTGATGTCTGCCGGGGGAAGGTAGTAATTGGGCGGGTGGCTGGTTTCCAATACACGGTAGGCGGCATTTGTTCTCGCCACCATCACATTATTAAAATAGATCTCTATGGTTTTCCTGGTCAGTTCCAGTTTCGGAGGTCTTGGGTAATCCCAAACGGATTCCTGTCCTTTACGTGGTTTGATGCGTTTCGGTAGCTTCATGGAAAGGGAACAACTCCCCTTTGGTATAGTTATCTAAAACGCCAAAATATGTGCGCTTCTTACCTAATCGTCCTTTTCAAAAGGAGCTTTTCTTTAGAACCTGGATTCGATAATTATTGATCAGTTTAATGTTATCCAGGGCAGTTTTGGCGAGTAGGTTTGGTGACCCTTGGTACATTCGCGCCTTGGTGGCCGGGGGAGCTTCGCCACCAAGGCACCAAAGCTCAAAGAATCACAAAGGGATCTTCTTTACGATTTAACCTAGCCCTATTTTTAGATCGAAACCCACGTTTAGAACATTATTGAAAATTCAAGTGGCGTATGGAGGGGAGACACCTGTGAACAGGCTCGTTTGGGGCATGTGGGTAAGCGGCCTGTAGCGGCTAGGCAATGCGTTTTGAAGGGAAAATGGGCTTGGTTGCTGGTGCCCTTTTCTTTTGTTCCGTTTTCTTTCCCCGAAGGGATGCCTATGGCATGGGCGCGCAAAAGAAAATGAAAACTGGACTTAGAACCGCAAAATTCCGATTACACTGCTCATTGCGAGGTTGGCATTACCCGAAACATTTTGAAAATGCAGCCTAATTTTCCAGGATTAAACGTTTTACTATCAAAGCTAATTTGAGAGGACGGCCTTCTTTATCCCTTATAAATCAAAAAAGGGGAGGTTGCTTAGCAACGCTCCCCTTAGGAATAAAAACTGGCAACGACCTACTCTCCCACGTGTTACCGCAGTAC
>JANQLQ010000083.1 GCA_028280565.1 Fulvivirga sp. | reverse complement strand
AGATTTTGAGGTTCTAAGTCCAGTTTTCATTTTCTTTTGCGCGTCCAAAAGAAAACGAAACAAAAGAAAAGGGCGCCAGCAACAAAGCCCATTTTCCCCTCGAAACACGCTATCCAGCCCCTATAGGCTGCTTACCCACAGGCCTCAAATGGGCCGCGCTGTTCCTGGATGTCTCCCCTCCATACGCCACTTGAATTTTCAACTCTTCACCTTCACCTAGTGCGCATTTAGCGCAGCGTAATGCGTACTTATCGTGGCCATAGGATTTGTAATCCGGGCGTTCTCGTTTACGACCAATGAGCAAAGTAGACCTGCTTAATCTTCCGTGGGAGTCTCCAAAATAGGCAGGAAACATCCAACGAGTACTATCCCAAGTGTGTTTGGCGGTTAAAGTGAATGTTTCGAGGCGCATTACAAATGCGCAGGGTAAAAAAGCGATTTATGATCGAATGTGTTGAAGATGGGCACGCTTAACAAAAGCGCAGCAGTGGAAGCTACTAACGTAAGCTCGATATAAAAATGGGGCAGGATCAAATAGTAAAGAAGATCCCTGTGTGATTCTTTAAGCTTTGGTGCCTTGGTGGTCGAGGAAGCTTCGTCACCAAGGCACAAATGCACTAAGGTTCACCCAGCGTATTCGTCAAAACGACCCGAGATAACATCAAATTGATAAATAGCTATCGAGTCCAGGTCACTAACCAGTTTAAAGAATGTGCAATGATTCAAAACCTCATTTTAAGCCTGGGTCACAATGATTTTAAATCGAACCGAGTTTATTAGGTAGGAATTCCCGGGTCTGTAAAAAGGCAAGGAGCCCGGCAACTCGAAGTTGGGAGCTACTTACAGCTTCCACCTCGAGCTTCTGACCGGCTTAGACAAATATGTGAATTGCAAAACCTTATGCCTAACCTATCTCGTACGAATACGCCAATTTGTGGATCTCTGTTTCTGCTTTAGCCCCCGATGTAAAAATGACATTGGCATTGTTTTCATCCAAAAGGTTTTTCAAAGCAGGGATATCGATCTGGCCTATCACATACCCCGTTTTTTTGCCCACGTATTTTTCCGTGATGTGCTTGAATGCATTGAAATCCAATGTTTCATTACTTTCAAAGCTTACGTACACCTCTTCTGTAGAAGGCTCGAAAGAGAGATCATTGTGAAGTTCACTGGGGCGGTAATGGTAGCCTCTTGTAATGGATACCACATCGGAAAGCACAGCCAGCCCTGTAGGGAGTTTACCCGCTCCTTTGCCTAGTAACAACTGTTCCGCGGCAAAATCACCATCAACTAGTACCGCGTTGTACTCATTTTCCACATGGTACAATGGGCTCTCTTTACTCACGAAGTGGGGAGCCACGAAAGCCGAGATATTGTTACCTTGCCGGGTAGCCTTCGCCAGTAATTTTATCTTAAGGCCTCTCTCCCGGGCAAAGGCAATATCTGACTTCGTAATATTTTGGATGCCTTGGTTAAAAATATCGTTAGGATGAACGTAGATGCCAAAGGTGTGTTGCAAGACAATACCCAGTTTGTATTTTGGATCGTAACCCTCTACGTCGAGGGTGGGATCAGTTTCGGCAAACCCATTTACTTGGGCAGCGTGAAGCGCCTCATCGTAGCTCTTGTTTTCCTCTATCACCTTGGTGAGAATATAGTTGGTAGAGCCATTGAATATCCCCTTTATCTCTTTTACTTGCTCTAAAGCATAATAATCTTCGAGTGTTTTTATCACGGGAATACTGCCACAGACGGCACCTTCGTATAAAAGGGGAGTTTCATACCTCTTTTGCAGCGCTATTAGTTCCGCCAGGTTTTCGGCTACCATTTTTTTATTCGCGCTGACCACCGGTTTCTTCCTTTTTAGGGCTTCCTTCACAATAGAAAAAGCCTTATCAGCGTCATCTATCAATTCCACCACCAGGTCAATGTCATCATTTTCAAGGATCTCCCCGGGATCGTAAGCAAATAATTCAGCGGGCAGTGGCCGTTCTTTTCCCGGGGTTTTAACCCCAATTTTTACGATCTCGGCATTTACCCGGTCATTTTTCTCAAGGGCTTCGTATAGCCCTTGCCCTACACATCCGAAACCGAAAAGGCCTATCTTGTATTTATGCATCGTTGTTACTGTTTAAAAAATCTTTGATATGTTTTTCAATGGCCCCGGTTTCAATCAAGAAACCATCGTGCCCATATAGCGAGTCCACCATTTGGAAAGTGGCCCCTTTTATATTCTTGGCAATAAACTTCTGCTCGGCAAAGGGAAACAGGATGTCACTTCGAATGCCCAGCACCAGCGTATGGGACTGGATAGCCTTTAGGGCTTGCCTTACGGATTTTCTTCCCCGGCCCACATTATGGCTGTCCATAGCCTTGCTTAAACACCAATAGGCATGGGGTGAAAACCTTTTTACCAGCTTATCTCCCTGGTAGTACTGGTAGCCGCTGGCCTTGAAATCGTCGATCTTATCCTCAAAGTCTGTTTGTGTCCTACGATACGTATTTTGATTCCTGTAGGACAGCATAGCAATGGCCCTTGCGGCTTTTAAGCCCTTATGCCCGGCATCCTCCGCGGTGGAGAACAAGCTGGGATCTGCCTCCATGGCCATACGCTGGGCAGTATTAAAGGCGATCCCCCAGGCAGAATGCCGGGCATTTGTAGCAATGACACAAATGTTTTTAAAAAGGTCATTTTCATCCGCTGCCCATTCCAATACCTGCTGGCCCCCCATGGACCCGCCAATGCCAAAATGGATCCTTTCGATACCAAGGTGAGCTTTTAACAGTTTATGGGCTTTGACCATATCTTTGATCGTGATGGTCGGAAAGGTATGCCCGTATTTTTCCGAGGTAGCAGGGTTGATATGATCGGGGCCTGTTGTGCCATAACATGAGCCTAGCATGTTAGCACAAACAATGTAATGATCTGATGGGTTGAGCAGGTCATGCTCTCCCACCAGGCCCGGCCACCATTCAAAGGGGTCGGAATTCGCCGTGAGGGCATGGAAGATCCACACCACATTATCCTTAGCCGCAGATAGTGTACCATAGGTAGTGTAGGCGATCTCCAGGCCGGGGAGAGAGCCTCCACCCTCTAGGCTGAATTCATGGTCATACTTAAAAACTTCCAACTTATGCTTCGACGGAGGCGCCGGCGCTGATTTTGTTAAAGGCATTCTCTAAATCCTCTTTTATGTCATCAATGTGTTCTATACCCAATGAGATCCTCAATAGGTTCGGTGCTACTCCCGAGGCCAGCTGCTCCTCCTCCGTCAATTGTTGATGGGTAGTGGCAGAGGGCTGTATGATCAAAGTTTTAGCGTCCCCTACATTGGCCAAATGGCTTACCAATTGCAGGCTGTCTACGAACTTGGTGGCTTCTTCTTTTTCTCCTTTTATGGTGAAGGATAATACCCCTCCATATCCTCGTTTGAGATACTTTTGCGCTAGGTCGTAATATTTATTGCCGGGTAGGCCAGGGTAGTTCACGGATTCTACCTGCGGATGTGTCTCCAGCCATTGGGCAAGCTGCAGCGCATTATCTACGGTGCGTTGTACCCGCAGTGAGAGGGTCTCCAAGCCTTGTATAAGCAAGAACGAGTTGAACGGGCTCAGTGCAGGGCCGAAATCCCTTAACCCTTCTACCCGCGCCCGGATGGCAAAGGCTACGTTAGGTAGACCTAGCGGATTATCAAATCCAAAGGTTTCCCAAAAATTCAAACCGTGGTACCCCTCGGAAGGCTCTGTAAATTGCGGGAATTTGCCATTGCCCCAGTTATAGTTGCCACTGTCAATAATTACGCCCCCAATAGAAGTCCCGTGCCCGCCGATCCACTTGGTGGCAGAAGCCGTTACCACTGCGGCGCCGTGTTCTATGGGTCTGAAAAGGTACCCGGCGGCTCCAAAGGTGTTATCCACCACGAGCGGGATGTCATATTTTTTGGCCAGCCCCGCTATGGCGTCAAAGTCAGGGACATTGAACTCGGGGTTGCCGATGGTCTCCAAATAAATGGCCTTGGTTTTATCATCGATAAGCTGTTCGAAAGCCTCCACGGTATCGCTCTCGGCAAAACGTGCCTCGATCCCCAGCCTTTTAAAAGCTACCTTGAACTGGTTATACGTCCCCCCATACAGAAAGCTGGTGGATACAAAATTATCTCCTACGGTAAGGAAGTTATTGAGCGCGATGAATTGCGCAGCTTGGCCGGAGCCGACGGCCAACGCGGCCACACCACCTTCTAAGGCCGCGATACGTTTTTCAAAAACATCATTGGTCGGGTTCATGATACGCGTGTAGATATTGCCGAATTCTTTTAAGGCAAATAGGTTAGCGCCATGCTCTGAATCTTTAAAGGTGTAGGAAGTGGTTTGGTAAATAGGTACCGCCCTTGACCGGGTAGTTTCTTCTACATTTTCATAGCCCGCATGAAGCTGGAGAGTTTCAAATTTTAATTCTTTTGACATGTTATCTTAGGTTTAAATTTTAAAGGATTGATTACAAGAGATTAGGTGCACAAAGGCCCTTGCGGGAGGTGCAGCTAAGTATAGCTATGACACCATCCCGGCAGGGATCAGCTTCCTAAACAAAGGATATGCCCAGGAGCCGGATCAGCAGCAACAACAGCACATAATGCTGCTAGGATAACTGCGAAAGTTAGAAATAGAAATAAGTGATTGGGTGAAAACCGCTAGTAAACCTGTTTGATGCTGAATAGACCTTTTCATTTTCATCAATTTATATGCTCCCTGCCCGACACTTTGACGAGCTTTCTTGGGATCAGGAATTAGCACCTTTCCAACTGGCGATCAGCTTAAGGACGGTTGCTAGCGCTTCAATGAGCCTGTCTCTCCACGCTTCTTTATAAATCGATTTTCCCTAACGGATCATCGAATTGATGTGACAAACGTAAGTAGGGATAGGAAGGTTTCCAAATAATTCTTGAAAATTTCAACGCAGTTGTGACTATCAGCCTTTTCTAAAGGCTGGAAACCAGCAGCCAGCATTGGGTAGCTCGAAGTGATTCCCGGCTCCCGGTTCCTAACTCACTCTAACCTCCTGCCATTACCGCTGACCGAGGCGGTGTTGAAAAACCCTACCGCCGGGTTGTCCCCGTTCACAGGGACAATATTCGTAGGCACATTGGCCAGGGGCTGTGAGAAAAGTTCAGCAAAACCACCCGGGCGATCGGTTTGGGTGGAAACTTCCAGCAGGTAGTCGAAGGCATCGTTCGTGATCGAATGGATCTCCACATACACAGAGTCGCCAATGGCATAGGGAGAGAGTTGGTCGCCGTCTTCATCTTCAATGTCCGGGTTAATCCCTTCTCTTATGGGTTGTAGGAATACCCTTCCATCTGTATCCCCATCGCCTTGGGAAATGCCGGCATCATAGGCTATGGTAATGTCGCTGGGGAGGTTCAAGAATTCACCGTTTTTATAGGCCTGTATCCAGTACGTATCGCCTATGCCGACCAGGTCACGCGCCCAGAATTCCGCCAAGTATGAATCGGGCAGGAAAATAGTTTCCTCTTCGAATTTAAAGCTAACACTATCCAGCGTGGGTACACGATTCATGGATGAGAAGGCCTGGTACTCTACACCGGATTCCATACGGACCGACAGGGTGTAATCCGTTCCCACCTCTCCGAAGGTAGGCACAAGTGGGGTTGGCGACCATACGTATTCTCCTTGGTTTCTTTCCGTAAAGTCATAGCGGGTGCCGGCATCACTGGTTACGGTGACTATGGCATCCGTAACTACGGGCGCATCCTCTTCGGAAAAATAGGACTGTGTCAGCGACAGCAAGATCACCTGTTCTTGCGGAAGGTCGTTTATCCATGCATCTACCACTAAGAGGGGGTCTCCCTCGTCTAAATTCACATCGATAGTATCTTCACAAGCCGTCCATAGGCATGAGAGGAGGAGTATGATCCTTATTTCTATCTTCATCTTGATCAAAATTGAAAATTATACGATACCGAAGGTATGATCGTACCGATAATGGAGAGCCGCGTAGAATTGCCCGTCCACGGCTGGCTTAGGTTAGCACGATCATCACTTTGGGTGAAATAGATTGAAAAAGCATTTCTCCTGGCATACACGTTGTAGAAAGAGATGGACAAATAGTCTTTGTTCTTTCGCTCTTTGCCCCGTTTGTTCCTTTTCATATCCCACCTCAAGGAGAGATCGAGCCTATGAAAGTCCGGTATCCTGACGTTGTTGCGCGAATCGCCATGATTATAGGGGATCAGGAGGCCTTGCTGGATATAACCGCCGGTAGGGTAGGTGGCAGGGGTACCCGTGGTATAGGTGAAGGTACCGGAAAGAGAAACCCTTTCAGAGAGGTCGTAAAACCCTACGAGTTTCAGGTTATGGGTTTGGTCAAAGCGGGTGGGGAACCAATCCCCGTTGTTGATCCCTTCTACTTGCAGCTCGGTTCTGCCGAGCGTATAACTGACCCAGCCGTTAAATTCTCCCTTTACTTTTTTCAACAGTAATTCCAGCCCATAGGCCCTGCCCTCGCCACTTAAAAGATCCCCTTCCAAAAATTCATTCAAAAGCAGGTCTGCGCCATCGATATATTCTACTTGGTTTTGAGAAGGCCTGTAATATACCTCGGCTGATAATTCGTACCGGTTGCTAGACAAATTTTTAAAATATCCCAAGGTAAATTGGTCGCTGATCTGGGGGTCGAGGTTGTTAGAAGAAGGCACCCATACATCCAGTGGGTTGCTGGCCGTGGTGTTGGAGATCAAGTGGATATATTGTACCATGCGGTTATAGCTGCCTTTGATCGAGCTCGAGGGATTTAGCTGGTATTTGAAAGCAAAGCGAGGCTCGGGGTAGTAAAACGAGGCGACGGTCTCCCAGCTATCAAACTCTTCCGAGCTGGCCACTTCCCTCCGCTCACCGGGAGGGGTATCCTCGTAGGTATAAACGGTACCCGGGCCAAAGTAGTGGAACGCTGAAAATCTTAGCCCATACTCTAATGACCATTGGGAATTAAGGTCTTGCTTATTGCCTACATAGACGGCGGATTCCAGCGTGTATTTGTCTTCTATGCTGATATCGATGGTTTCCCCGTCACTTACCCCCGTGGCTTCTGCGGGTGTAAACTGGTAGTAGATAAAGTGAGCCCCAAAATTGATCTCGTTGAAATTGTCAACAAAATAGGATAGGTCTGATTTTAAGATATAGTTCTGGACATTCGAGGACCAGGCGAAGCTATCATTTGCATCTTCGCCAAAGGCTAATTCATAATCATAATTGCTGTAAATGGCCGAAAAGTTTGAGAACAAGCGATCGTTGAACAGGTGGTTCCAACGCAGTGTGGCTGTCTGGCTACCCCAGTTGAATCCTTGGTTTTCGTCAAATTCGAAGTTATCACGGCCCAGGTACCCGGAGAGGTACAGCTTATTATTTTCGTCGAGGTCATAATTCGTTTTCATGGTGAGGTCGTAGAAGTTAAGCTGGGTATCATCCAATAGTGGCGCTGCCAGCACGTCTATGTAAGAACGCCTGCCTGCCAAGATGAAAGATGACCTGTCTTTAACGATAGGAGCCTCGATGGCCAAACGGCTGAAAACGGTGCCGATCCCTCCCGAGGCTGAAAATTCTTTGCTGTTCCCTTCTTTCATCCTCACATCGAGCAAAGAAGCCAAACGACCGCCATATTGTGCCGGGATGGCCCCTTTGTAAAGTTTAGTGTCTTTCACGGCGTCAGGGTTGAACACCGAAAAGAATCCTAGCATGTGGGAAGAATTATACACCGGGGCCTCATCCAGCAGCACTAAGTTTTGGCCTACATTACCTCCCCGCACATTAAACCCGGCAGCGCCCTCACCTACCGTACTTACCCCTGGCAGTAGCTGGATGCTTTTGATCACATCCACCTCGCCTAAAAAAGCGGGCAGGCGTTTTATGGTCTGTATATCCAGCTTATTCGAGCTCATTTCAATGCTGCTCACATTCTCGTCGTCGGCCTCGCCCGTTACCACGATCTCTTCGAGTTGCTGGCTTTCCGGGGCCATCTCTATATCTGCGCGCAGGTTAGCTACCAATGAAATCGCCCTTTCTTGTGTTTCATAGCCCACGAAACGATATTCCACGGTATACTCCCCGGGGGGTAAAGTGATGGAATAAAACCCATACACATTCGTGGCGGTGCCTCCTTGGATCTCTTTGATGAATAATGTGGCGCCGATCAAGGCCTCCCCATTGTTAGCATCCTTTATGTACCCGTTCAGCGTGATCTTGTCTTGACTTAAGCCGATCTTCGAGCACAGGATGGAAAAGACAACGGTAAAAGAAAAAATGTATCTCATGGCAGAGGCGATAGATTGGCGTTTACTATTTTACCGGCAAATGATGTTGCTAAATTTTCGCTGAAGAAAGCCAAATCACTTCACTAAATCTAAAAACATCTACGAAGCGGCCGGCTGTATAAACCAACACGATCCTTTTGTCAATGAAAGGCGTTTTTGCCCGGATTTCTCCAAAAAGAGGCCCCGGCCGGGTGGTGGTCCATCCCTGCCCCCGGGCGAATTGGGTAAGCGATCCGCCACCTAAAAACGGTGGTTTCCGGTCATATCATTTTGGCCTTATAAGGAAGTTGGATTAACTATCTTACGGCACAATTTCTCGAATCAATCTGCCGAATATGAAACGCATCCACACCTTATGGATCCTTTGTTTGTTATGTTCTTTTTCCTATGCACAAGATTACTTTCTTCAAGGCAAGGGACCTTTTGATCCGCGTATTCCTAGCCCGGAACAGTTTTTGGGATACCCTGTAGGTGCATGGCATACCCGCCATGATCGCATCGTGGCTTACATGGAAGCGCTGGCCGAGCTCTCTGAAAGGGCTACGATCACCTACTACGGCAAAACGCATGAACATCGCCCCTTAGTGATGCTGAATGTCACGGACCCTATCCACCATGCCGCTATGGAGCAGCTCAAGGCCCGGCATTTAGACGTTGTAGACCCCGCAAACTCGGTGTCCAATTTTGCTGATCTGCCCATCTTTATTAACCTCGGCTACAATGTGCATGGCAACGAGCCTTCTTGCTCCGAAGCGGCTATGCTTATCGCTTATACGCTGGTAGCTTCACGAAACGAACAGGTGGAGAAATACCTTGAAAACGCCGTTATCTTCATCGACCCGACGATCAACCCGGACGGGCGGGATCGTCATACACAATGGGCAAACACCTACCGGGCCAGCCCCTTCGTGGATGATCCTATGGATGTGGAGCACAATGAAATGTGGCCCCGAGGCAGGACCAACCATTATTGGTTTGATCTCAACCGGGACTGGTTGCTCGCGATACACCCGGAAAGCCGTGGTAAGCTGGATTGGTATCATGAATGGTACCCCAACGTGGTCACAGACTTCCACGAAATGGGTAGCTCCAGCACTTATTTTTTCGAGCCGATGAAGCCCAATGCGTCCCAAGACCCTATCATGCCAGTAGAAAACTACACCACGCTGAATGAAAAGTTTGCAGAATATTTTCGTGCCGACCTGGATAAAATCGGTTCATTGTATTTTACGAAAGAAGTTTTCGACGGCACCTATCCCGGCTATGGCTCCTCTTACCCTGACCTGCAAGGGGGCTTGGCGCTGCTTTTTGAGCAGGCCAGCTCGCGCGGACATGCACAGGAAACACCGATGGGCAAGCTCACCTTCCCTTTTACGATCCGTAACCAGTATACCTCCAGCTTGGCTACCCTCCGGGCTGCCGTGGAAAACAAAGATATGCTTTATGACTACCAGCAAGATTTTTTCAAGTCCGCTATGGCCCGGTCTGCGAAGAGCCCGGTAAAAGCGTATGTCTTTGGCGATGAACATGATAAAAACCGGGCCCAGGCATTTATTGACAAGCTGCTGATCCACAGGGTGAAGGTGTATGATCTTGCTCAACCCATTACCCGCAATGGGAAAAGGTACTCCCCGGGGTCGGCCTACATAGTGCCTACCAACCAACCCCAGTATCGTATGGTGCAAACCTTTTTTGAAACCTATGAGACCTACCGGGATAGCGTATTCTATGATGCTTCGGCCTGGTCATTGGCTAACTTTTACAATATGCCCTACGCCAGTGTAACCGGGTCTATATCACTGGGGGCAGCGATCACTAGGGAGGATAATGTTCTTAAGCCGACCCCATTTGAGCCGTCCGGTTACGCCTATTTGATCCCTTATGAAGACTACAATGCCACCGCTGCACTGTATCACCTGCTGGACGGCGGGGCCAGGGTAACAGCGGCTTTCAAGCCCTTCTCACTTCAAGGCCGCGACTATGGTTACGGTACGTTGATGGTGCCCGTAAGTAAGCAGGATATCAAAGCGGATTCACTTTACTCCTTGTTAAAGGAAGCTTCCACCCGCTGGAAAGTAGAGGTGATCCCGGCGGCTACCGGCTATGCTTCTTCAGGCATTGACCTTGGCAGCTTTTCCTTCAGGGCTATGGAAAAGCCAAAGGCACTCCTTTGGATAGGGGAAGGCACCTCTTCTTACGAAGCAGGTGAAGTATGGCACCTGCTGGACACGCGCATGAATATGCCGGTGACAAAGGCACAATTACGCCAATTTGATCGTGTGGACCTGTCAAAATATAACACCATGGTGATGATCTCGGGAAGCTACCGGGGGCTGGATTCGGTAAAAAGAGCAAAGATAAGCCGCTGGGTGTCCAAAGGAAACACACTGGTCACCATCCGGGAGGCATCCAAGTGGGCCATCGAGAAAAAACTCGTCAAGGAAAAGCTGGTAAAAAAAGAAAAAGAGGATGACAACGATGAGAAAAAGCAGGACCGGCCCGTAAAACGTTTGCCTTACGTTACCGCCCCGGAACACATCGGTAAGAAAGAGGTGGGTGGCGCCATTTTCGAAGTGGACCTGGACCTCACACACCCCTTAGGCTTTGGCTTTACAAGGAGGCGATTACCCGTTTACTGCAACAGCGAGGTGTGGCTGGAACCCAGTACAAATGCTTACGCTACCGTAGCGAAATATACGCCCGATCCACACATCGATGGATTTATAACCCAGGAAAATCTAAACACTTTTCTAAAGCCTTCTGCCTCTCTCATCGTAAGCCCACTAGGCAGCGGCAGGGTGGTGATGTTCGCAGACAATCCTAATTTCAGGGGGTCATGGTATGGTACTAACCGGCTGTTTTTAAATGCACTGTTCTTTGGGAAACATATCGTGGTGCCTAAAGAATGAGGCCCGGTAGGTGAGCAGAGACCAGGCCGGGAGGTCAAGGTATTTCAAGAACAATAGCTATAAAAACAATCATTTGCGTAATGCAAGCGACTGTTTCTAGGGCTAAACCAAGCTTGCAATGCTGCCAACGGACCTTGCAGCCCTGCCAACTGACATTGTGGCATATTCAATGTGCTTAGCAGCCCTGTCAACGGACCTTGCAATCCAGTCAGCCGACCTTGCAGGGGTAACAACGGGCTTTGCAATACTTCCAATGGACTTTGCAAGGGTGACAGCGGACTTTGCAGCGCCTCCAACTGACATTGTGTCATATTGAGCCGATCTTGCTAAAATATTGTAAACTGACATGCTAAACAGTCGCTTGGCTTCCGCTGGGTGACCTCAAGGATAGTCGTCACTCGCGAAGAACGTGAGCGACTCTTTTTAGAGTTCTTTTGATAGCCGAGCAATGGAGAGAGTCCCTGGTCGGCTAAATAGAATGTAATATCTCAACCCAAATCAACAACCAAGAATACAGATCATTTCGTCGAGACCAAAAGTTCCCTTACATCCACGTCTAAGACATCGGCAATCTGGAAAAGGGTTTCAACTCTTGGCTGCATCTCATTTCTACACCATTTTGAGACGGTTGTACGATTCATTTGGAGCTTGTCGGCAAGCCAATTATTGGTTTTACTTTTTTCCGCCAAAACCGCCTTAACTCTATTGTAAACAACTTTTTCCATCCTGAACTTATTATTAAAATTAAAGGTAATGCAGGCAATTGACTTTTAAGGATACTATTTATTAGGTGACCATTAACTAGGAAGAGATAAGTCTTGGCAAACAAAGTCTAAGATTTCGTGTGGATTTACTTCTATCGCCAATGCAATTAAATATAGTTCTTTAACGGACAGCACTGTCGTATGATTGATAGAGAGTTGGCTCAAACGGTTTTTGCTAATTCCCGTTTTTCGAGCTATACCCGCCTTATTTGCTAGTTTTTTTTCCAAATACTCACCAAGCCTTGTCATGTCAATTTGTACTGATTTTAGTTATGTAAATATACAAGTTGGTTACAAGTGTGTGAAAAACCGGTTCGTGAATTGGTATTTGTACCATTATTAGTTCTTTTTATATAGATTATAAGTGTTTTAATACTTATAAAGATGATCCCCCCTGGAGGAGATCGATCTACTAGGTACCACTGAACTAAATTAACTATGATCAGTAAAAATAGAAGCCCATAAACAATGTAGAACAGCTCAAAAAAGTACCAACGCACTGGTCATAGGTTTAGCGGTAGCGGTCCTACGACCTACCTACAAGGAGAGCGTCCGCTCGTATTCGACTAGGAACGTATACTTTCAAATGGGATACTGCTTTGGTATTAATTTGTAGTTGACCCAACGGACAGTCACTCGCAAAAGGTCATAGCCGTCAGTTTAAAGAAATACATTGAGTTTAACCTGTATTTTAAATCCCGAAGGGATGGTATTATGATAGGGAAAATAAATACCCAATATATCAACCCCGAAGGGGTGAAATAGTACCGCTTTCGAGGTTTCACCGTAGGAATTTCCCGTAATCTACAATATTTCTACCCCTTTAGAATTTTAACAGGGGGACGGTTAAACTGATAGCTATGGCGAAAGGTAAGCGGCTATTGGTTTCTCGATGATCAACTGCTTTTAGCGAGCTAAACTGTCGTTAGCGAAGAAAACCGGGCGGACGCCCTAGTTAATTTTAGGTCGGAGGACCACTTCGTTTAACCTCCAACCAGTAGCTCATCCCCCCAATCAGCATCCGTGACAAAAGTCTAAGATTTCGTAACTTTACTGTATGGATAATCAACTTTTAAATAGGATCACGATCGATCCGAATATATGTCACGGGAAACCTACGATCAGGAATAAAAGATATACCGTTGACCTGGTCCTTGACCTTCTTTCCGCCGGGTCAACCCATGAAGAGATTTTGGAAGACTATCCTAATTTGGAAGAAGCCGACATCCTGGCCTGCTTGGCCTACGCTACAAAGCTGACCAAGTATTCCAGCTACACGAAATTCTCCACATGAGGTTGATCATAGATGCTCAACTACCCTCGAAGCTTTGTGAAATATTAAACCAATTGGGAATTGAGTCTATCCATGTGGATCAACTTCCAAAAGGAGATGAAACGCCTGATTTTGAAGTTTCGGCATATGCCGATGATAACGATTTGATCGTGCTTACTAAGGATTTTGATTTTTATCATTCTCATATGGGATTGGACCGACCCCGCAGGCTATTCTTGGTTACCACCGGCAACATTAAAAACCGGCAACTGTTCGATCTTTTTCGTACCAATATTTTGCTCATTAAAAATGCTTTGAATCGAAGTAATTTTTTGGAACTCAATAATGAAGGGCTCATTGAGTATTCATAAAATGAATCCCCAAAAACAGTCGCTCGGCTCCTCAGCCGAGTGACCCCTATCCCTAGGCCTCTGGCCGGTGTAAGATCGATCACTCACCTCGTGGCACTTGTGTATAAGTCAACCGGAGGCATCAAGGATGGTCGTCACTCGCGAAACACAAGCGACTGTTCTTGGTTTTTTCGGAGCACACTGATTTCTCGATAAAAAAATAACTATTTTAAGAGAACTAAGTTGTCCTTAACGATGAAAACGCACTGGTCGTAGGTTTAGCGGTAGCGTTCCTACGACCTACCCTATAGGAAGAGCGTCCGCTCGTATTCGACTAGGAACGTATACTTTCAAATGGGATACTGCTTTGGTATTAATTTGTAGTTGACCCCAACGGACAGTCACTCGCAAAAGGTCATAGCCGTTAGTTTAAAGAAATACATTGAGTTTAACCTGTATTTTAAATCCCGAAGGGATGGTATTATAATAGGAAAGATAAATACCTAATATATCAACCCCAAAGGGGTGAAATAATACCACCAACGAGGTATCACTGTAGGAATTTCCCGTAATCCACAATATTTCCGCCCCTTTACGATTTAACAGGGACGGTTAAACTGGCAGCTATGGAGAAAGGTAAGCGGCTATTGGTTTCTCGATGATCAACTGCTTTTAGCTAGCTAAGTGGTCGCTAGCGAAGAAAACCGGGCGGACGCCCTAGTTAATTTTAGGTCGGAGGACCACTTCGTTTAACCTCCAGCCAGTATCAAGTGGCGTAAGGGTGGCCGGGAAAAACTAATGCTTAAAACCGCCTTAGATCACTAGTTTCAAAGGTCCATTCAGGAGTGTTGATGGTTTCTTTGTTTAGCTCGTACCATGGGCTTAACCGGTCATTCATTGGGTTTAATAATATTTGGGTGTCTTGTGCGGGCATATAGCTTTGGGCTAGGAGGTAGACTTTCTTGCCGGTAGTGGGATCAACGGCCATATCTACAACGATCACGGCATGCCCATAGGGATTTTTCTTTTGGATGAACACATCACCGATCTGCATGTCCATAATGTTGACCGGGTTCATTTCTTGGTGCAAAGATCGTGTATTGGCGTAGGAGAAAATGTAGCGCATATATTTCCTGAACTTTGTATAGCTATGATCTCCTTTGGCATAATCTTCGTAGTAGCGTGGCTTACCATCGGAAACAAAGTTAAAATGGATCGATCCGAAGTCTTTTTGTGCGTATAAGTATTCTCCCCTTAGCCGCATAACGGCATCGGCGCATTGCTGCAGATCTTGTTTGTCGAGTTCCATGTCTACCACGGCTGCATAGACATTTCTATTGACCTTCGGAAGCCCATTATAGTAATGTACTTTGCTTCCACCCGGTTTTAGGGGCAGTGTTCTCAAATACTGTGCAAACGAGCCTTCCGAGGCGTTCTCCCTTTTATAGCCTTTTGGTGGGATGAACCGGGTTTCGATCGTTTCTCCCGTTGGTTGAACTAATGCCGAGTTGGAATTTTGCCCATAACAGGAGACTAGGGTGAACGATAGTATAATTATCCCTATGTTTTTCATGGCGCCTCGTTTAATTACTTAACGAAGATAAAACATTTGGATTGTCAAATGTTTCTTCCAACTTGGTATAAAAATAGGGCTGGATTAAATAGTAAATAAGGCCTCTTTGTGATTCTTTGAGCTTTGGTGACTTGGTGGCGACGCTTCCCCGGCCACTAAGACGCAAATGCACTAAGGGTCACCAAGCTTACCAGCTAAAACTACCCTGGATAGCATTAAAGTGGTAGATGGTTATTGAGGGTGTCCCTTGAAATTAGCTTTGATAGTAAAACGTTTAATTTTGGCAAATTAGGGCACGTTTTCAAAATGTTTCGGGTAGTACAATCCTCTAAATGCGCAGTTTAAGCGGGATTTTGTGGTTCTAAGCCCGGTTTTCATTTTCTTTTGCACGCCCAAAAGAAAACGAAACAAAAGAAAAGGGCGTCAGCAACAAAGCCCATTTTCCGCGCAAAACGCACTGCCCGGCCCTTATAGGCTGCTTGCCCACAGGGCTCAAATGGGCCACGCTGTTCCTGGATGTCTCCCCTCTACACGCCATTTGAAATTTTCGATGATGCCCTTCTTAAAGTCAGTAATGAGCAATCGGCTACCCCCTATTTTTTTGCCTACTGCCCTTTGCCCATTGCCTACTGATCGAGAATCTTCCAATACCTCAAGCATAACCATTTTGTACCCCCCGGTACGTCATTTAAGGCTTAACTTGACACTAAACTATTGCTGTGTCAATACACTATCGATCTGTTGTACCACATCGCTTACGATCTCGTTAGGAATAGGCACCGTTAGGTTGTAATGCACTATTTTCCACCCTTGTGAGGTATACGCGAGTACCCCGGTGCCACGGCTAGGCCCTAGGTTAGGTGTATTCAAGGCTTCATCGAACCATGCTGTTTTTCCATCCTTTGAAAAATAGATGTATCGCTCCTCGGCAGTGAAGCTCCAGGCCTTTCCACGATCAAAATAAGGTTTGCTCCAGGGTTTGAATTCAGCTATGGTCCAGCGCTCGGTGGCATCCGTGCCCATGAATATAGAACTATCACTTTGAAAATAGCCAAAGTAACGTTCGAAGTCAGCATCGGAAGCGGCTTGGTGCCAGTCGTCCAACAACGTTTGCAGCTCGTTTTCGTCAGGCGGGTCTTCCCCGGTTTCAACACTTACCGTACAGGCGTTGAACAAAAGAGCGCTGATCATGATGATATATCTCATAGTCGGGGTGGTGTTGTTGCAGGTATTCTTATTCTTTCATCAATTGATACCCTTTATCAATCCCTTTGCGGATCGCTGGGATCCCTTCTGCCATCCATTTCGGCATGGGCTCATCTTTTAAATAATGATCAAAAAACTGCTGCATGCGGATGTTGAAATCGCGGATGTTCTCCCATTTCGTGGGCCAGTGCGGCTCTTCGTTGTAATTAAGCATCCAAGAGGGTTTACCAAGCCGGCGCAGGGCCACGTAAAATTCAATGCCCTGGTACCAAGGCACATGACCGTCAGCATCATTATGCATCAGTAAAAGAGGGGTTTGTATTTTATCTACGAAGAAAATAGGAGAGTTTTCTATATACCTTAACGGGTACTCCCATAACGTACCGCCTATCCTGCTCTGGGTATGTTCGTACTGGAACATCCGGCTTAACCCTGTCCACCAGCGTATCCCTCCATAGGCGCTGATCATATTCGCCACGGGAGCGCCTGCCTCCGCAGCTGCGAAAATGTTGGTTTTGGTCACCAAGTAGGCCGTCTGATAACCGCCCCAGCTATGCCCCTGTACCCCGATATTATCCTCATCTACAAAGCCCTCACTGATCAGCTGGGTAACGCCGGGGATCACGGCATTATAACAGCTTTCCCCGGGATAGCCCGTACGGTAGACGATATCCGGGATAAACACCAAGTATCCCCTGCTGGCGTAGAAAGTGGGGTTTACAATAGACCGGATCGGCACTATCCCCCAATGACGGTGCAAATTATGGGAGTTTCGCTCATAGAAGTAGGTGATCATCGGGTATTTCTTCTGAGGATCAAAGCCAGCAGGCTTATACAAAAGACCTTCGAGTTCAATACCATCCAGGGATGTCCACTTGTAAAGCTCAACGGAGCCCCAGGAAAAATCATCTTTATTGGGGTTGGCATTACTTAGGGGAGTAACTTTTTTAAAGGACAGGTCAGTCGTAAGGAGATCGGGGAATACAAGTTGGCTTTCTTTTGTAAAAAGAACTTGGTCATCATCCATGGCCTTAACAGGTGCCGTATATCGATGATTATCCATCACTAATTTTTTCAAGGATTTCCCGGGCTTTAGTTCATAGTACCCGGCGTCCCTCGTAGTTTCATTGTAGGCGCTCAAGAGCAGTGACTTGTAGTTGATCGCTTCTTCTTCCCGGTCCAGGTCAAGGTAGCGGTACCGTGTTTTGCTGTCCCTGCCCTTGGTCAGGTTGATGGGGTCTGCTTTGTTACCCGGGTCTACTTGCCAAATGTCATAGCGATCATACACCAGCAGGTAGCTATCGCCCTCGGTCCAGCCGGCTATCCCGTATGAAGAAGGCAGGTTAGGAGTGTCATTGAGCTCATTGGCCATAGATGTTTTTATTTCCGAAGTGACCGCCTGTGTGGTTGCCGTGCTAAAATTATGGGTATACCAGGTAGAGTCTTCAGCATTGTACCAATAAGCATAATTACCCCCCGCAGAGATATTGCCTGTGCCCCTGACATCTTTTATTATCGGGGTCTGCCGTCCTGTGTTGAGGTCAATATGGTAGAAATCGTTGTGTTGCGGCCATCCTTCCCATGAAATATACTTTTGATAGGGCAGGTTAGATATCCCAAGTGCGTGATCGGCATTTCCTTTATCCGCTGTTCTCACTTCCGGTACCTCGGCGGTGCCTAAGGGTTTGATCTCAAAAGTAGCGGTGTTCATCGCCGCCAAATACGTCTTTGCCTCGTCATCTTCCAGCTCGGCATTCTGCTGGGTATGGAGACGACCGTCCTGGTAGTTCCATATTTCTACTTTGATGATCTCTTCCGGCAAAAGCATGGTGTCTTGTACGACAGGGCGCGGCGATGCGCCAAAATACAAACGCTCTCCATTGTCGGAGAAGGACAGTTTTCCATGGATATTCACTACCCAGTCGTCCGGTAGATCGCTGCTGTTGTCTGCCTTTACTTGGGCAGAATCCATGCCGGCCTTCCAGTACCGTAGCTCAACATTACGGGATAAGGCCTTGGTGGTATCCAAGTCGGAAAGGAAGCTGGCCTGTAGCCCATCCTTGGACAAAGCCAGCATTTCATATTTTCCTTTAGAGCGTGTAAGCGGTGTTACAGACGGGTTATCGAGGTTATAGTAGTATACCCCAGGCAGGACTGTACTATCCGCTCCCGTGGTGGTGTACAGCATCGCTTTTCCCTCTTCGGCAAAAACATAGTGTAAAACATATTTAAGAGTATCCTGCGTTTGGGTAGCCAAATTACGCACCACTAAGTGATAGCCGTTCTTCTTGCTTACTTTTTTAGCCTTTTTTTGTTTTTTGGCCTTCTTATTCTCCTTCTTTTTCGTGGTATCTTTTTCGGCAGGCTTTTCCTCCAATTGGTAAGCAATATAACCGCTCCATTTTTCCGGCACTTTTACATTTTTCACCCTCCCGATCTTTTGGAGATCGTTATTGGCGATGTCGTAGATACCAAGGCTGTCTTTAGGCAGTTTATCCTCTTTAACCTTTTTACGTCTTAACTCATTAAGAGAATCCAACGCCGGTTTTATGGTGAAAATTACGTAGCGCGAATCCGGTGTGACCTGTGAATTTTCCGACCTTGGGTAAGTGAAGACCCTTTTCCCCCCCGTAGAGGTGACATATAGGGTTACGTCTCCTTTTCCCGGGGCAAGATGATAGACGGCTATCTTGCCATCATTGGAGATCTTTTCCTGCCGGATCCTGTTCCAGCGATCAAAATCATCATGCTCCATAGGCCTTTGAGCCAATAAGGAGGTAGAAATCACGAGTAATGGGAGTAAAATTCTTAATGTCCCGGCAATCATAGTATCGTCTTTTGGTCAAAGTGCCAAGTTAGCCAGTGATATTAAAAAATCTTTCGAATTTTATTTAAGAGGTGTGGTCACTATCCAGGGCTGTACTTTAATGATGGAATGGTGATGGACCTTAGGGGATACTGGGGGGATTTACCCAGGGATCATTTTAGTCTACCTTTCGTAAAGGTTCTAACAGCGGCATCAGCCCATTCACCTTAACCTCGTATATTGTGGATAGAAGCATACCCATTTTTCCTTTTGGAAATCCATTTCGGTGGAACCATTCCAAGTAGTAAAGGGGCAGATCACAAAGTAAAGTACCTTTGTGTTTTCCGAAAGGCATTTTCATGGTCACCAATTGCCTTAAGATGGCCGGGTCGGGAGAGAGTGGGTGAGGGTCTGTCATTTTATGTTCTTAATGTCTTGCTATTTATAGGGTATCAATTTTAGAAGGATCTCTTATCACTATTCCACCGCTTCATTTGAGCATACCCTTCCAGGTCCCTTTCATCCAGTTGTATTTAACCGTGCTCGGTAAGGCTTTCCACCAGTATTTGTTGATCTCCACGGCAAAAGAGGGTTGCATGTAACAGTTAATGGTACAACCTTCACATGCCGGTAACCTCCCTTCCAGGGCTACTAGCTTTTGTACTTCATCGGAACGGTACAGGTCTTGCAGGTCGTCATTGATCTCAAATTCCTTAAGTCCAAGATGGTAGCACGGTAGCACCAGCTTATTTTCCGGGGAGATGACTATGGTGGAGCTTCCCGCCTTGCAGACGGGATTGTCTACATGGTTACCCCCATCTTTTCGCAGCTGGATAAAACCATCATTAAGATAAATTCCCTTTTTCTTTCCCCAGCGTGACAATCGATCGAGGCTCTTCATAGAAATGGGGTTCCCAGTGTCTACGCCATTGTAGTCAAAAGCCGGGTTCAGGATCAGGACCAAGCCATTAGGAAGGCAAATGTCGCGGTAGACCTGCTCCACCTGGTGCAGGTTATGCTCAAACACTGTAAAAAGGATATCGGGCCGTTCGCCCAGCGTCTTCGCTACCCGGATCGACTCCATTACGAAATCAAAGCAAGCTACCCCTCGGCCTGTGTCATGCTCTTCTTTATCTGCCGAATCCAGTGAAAAATGCAGCATATCCACCTTGCCTTTTAGCCTTTCCGCCCATTTGGGATACAAAAGACCGTTAGTGGTGAGGGTGGTGATAAATCCAGACCTTTTTGCCATTTCCAAAAGCTGGTCGATCTTACGATGCAGCAATGGTTCGCCCCCTGTAAAGTCAATGACTTTTACTCCCAGTTTTTTTAAATGCGCGAGGTTCACCCTTACGGTTTCAAGACTTGCATAAGGTGATGGCTTCTCCCAGATGTCGCAAAACCCACACTTCGCATTACAGCGATAAGTGACGTAGTAATTGCATAAAACCGGGTGTGGAATAAGCCTCATTGGGTTGAAGATACGTTTATTTTATAGCGAGTCGACACATAATACCCGCCATTTTTTGGCGAAAATTTATCGAAGAATCAAAAGATAATCCTGCTTGACCAGGTTTAACTCCTTAGGGATCAAATAGTCAATCATAAAAAATATGTTTCCGTTACGGTTCAATCAAATCCTCAAAAACGAAAAAATCTTTTTTAACGTCATTCCTGTCCGGCCTTGAGCACAGGGCAGTGGGAGAACAGGAATCTGCTTTGTTGAGAAACGAAAGTGAACCCGCTTCCAGGTTTTCGTTCGGCGACATAAGAGATTCCTGGTCGCACGTTTACCTAACACGCAGGCTGCCAGGAATGACGTTTGTGTAGTTTATTAGTTTCAGATTAATAGCAAAAACAAGGAAATTCGAAGTTAGTACTCGTAATTAATGATTTATAAAAGACATAAAATAATCGTAACCTGTTACTCCCAGGTGGCACTGCCCTGCTAACTAACAACAAATTAGGTCCATTTAAAGAATTAAATCTGTAGGGGGCTTGTTGAACTCATGCGATTTGGCCAAATTCAAACGGGCATAGTTAATAACTTCCATTATTGATGAAAAGAGTATGTTAAGACCCGGGCTAAGCACATTTTTTATCTTCGTCTTTCCAGTCCTAGTGTACGGTCAGGATGCCCTTCGTCAAGCAGATTCCCTAGTGGCCAAAGCCCTACCGCTGCAAGAGCACGGCTTATCGGTGTTGGTAACCCGGGGCGATGAGGTCCTTTACCACCGGCAAGCCGGCTATGCTGATGTAGAAGGCAAAACATGGGTAGATGGGCAAACTCTTTTTAGGATAGGCTCTGTTACCAAACAATTCACAGCTTCGGCAATATTGAAGCTGGTGGAGATGGGCAAACTTGAACTGGACGATCCTTTGGAGAAATTCATCCCGGGTTTTCCTAAAGGCGATGAAGTCACTATCCATCATTTACTGACCCATACAAGTGGCATAAAAAGTTATACGGACCAGCCCAGCTTCTTAAAGAGAGTGACTTCCCCGGTAACACCAGCGGAATTAATAAAGGAAATCCAAGAGCTTGGCTATGATTTCGAGCCGGGAGAGCAGTGGAAATATAATAATTCTGCCTACTACCTATTGGGCTATCTCGTGGAACACGTTTCAAAAATGAGTTACGGAAAATTCTTATCCAAACACTTGTTCAAGCCTGCGGGTATGAAAAATACAGGGGTTTATAACAACAAGAAATCACACAGCAACGAGGCCCTTGGTTATGCCATGGAAGTAGAAGGTGGTATTAAAAAAGCATTGGATTGGCAAATGTCATGGGCCGGTGCGGCGGGCAATCTATACAGTACGGCAGAAGACCTGGAAAAATGGAACCGTACCTTATTCAGTGGAAAGGTCCTCTCTAAAGAAAGTTTACAAAAGGCCCATGCCAAGGTAAAGCTAAACGATGGCTCTGAACATCCCTATGGCTATGGCTGGGGATTAAATGAATACCGTGGGCTTCGCAGGATCGGGCACAGCGGCGGGTTACATGGATTTTTGTCCTACCTGGTCTACTATCCTTCTATTGAAGGTTCAATAGTGGTTTTGTCTAACTGTTCCCCGCCAAAGAACGTGGTACCCGGGAGTTTTGCCGAGAAATTGACAGATATCTTTTTTAAGGAACATTTAGAGGAAAACAAGGCCATACCATTGGATTCCACTGTTTTGGACCAGTATGTGGGGCAATACGAATACCCGGGAAGCGCGATCATGACCATTTCCAGGGAGGGGGAGCATTTATTTGCTCAATTAACGGGTCAAAATGGGTACGAGATCTTTCCTAAGGAGGATCATACCTTTTTTTGGAAGGTAGTACCTGCCGAGGTGAAGTTTGTCATGGAACGTGGCCAGGTGACGGCTGCTATGCACAAACAGGGAGGAGGCGAGTTCAAGGCGATGAAACTTAAAGCACGGCAAGCCATTACCCTAGAGGCGGGTGTCTTTGATAATTATACCGGTAAATACGATCTCATGGGACAAGAGGTATCTGTGTGGGAAGAAGATGGCGCTTTTTTTGCTCAGGTAAGTGGTCAACCTAAGGCCCGGATATTTCCCACATCAAAGAACCGTTTTTTCATGAAGGATATGGCTGTTGACATTGAATTCGAAACCCATCAGGGAGTTACCCAGGGGTTAATAATTCACCAGTCGGGCCGGCAGGTAAAGGCAAGTAAAAAAGAATAAAAGTGGATCATAAAACGCTAAAAGATTTAAAGTCCAAAGAACCCATACCCGGGTTCCATGGAAAGTTCATTCATTCGGAGAATATGACTTTTGCCTATTGGGATATTCACGCGGGCAGTTCTTTACCAGAACACCAGCATGAGCATGAGCAGGTGGCTAATATTCTCGAGGGAGAATTCGAATTTACGGTAAATGGTGAAGTAAAGCTTTGCAAGGCCGGTGACGTGGTGGTACTCCCTTCTAACATTCCGCATTCCGGCAAGGCTTTGACCTACTGCAGGATACTGGATGTTTTTAATCCTAGGCGAGAGGATTATGAATGATGGGTAATTCCCTTGGAAAATAGCCGCTAAAACGAGCAGCAAGCTTTGGTGGGCACAGGATATGTCAGCCATTAGGACCGGGTAATTCCCGTAGTCCCATAAGCCAGCAGGCATAGGGTAACCTGCTGTTCGTCCAGTGTTTAAGGGTGTATGACCTTGTAGTTACCTGGCTGCAAACCCTTGCTTATCGTCTACGTAAATTGCTTAAGGGTCTTTAAAGTCCAATTTACTGTGACAAGAAGAGAATCTTTGAAAAGCGTTCTTGGGCTGGCAATGCTGCCCTCTACGAACGGCCTTAACCTGTCATCTCTTTGGTCTACCATCAAGGTGCGTAGTATTCCTTCATCCGGGGAATCACTCCCTGTCGTTGGCGTAGGTACTTGGCGCACGTTCGATGTCGGCAGCTCGGGACAGGCAAGGGCCCCGCTAGAAAAAGTATTGGAAAAATTACTGGCTCATGGCGGCAGTGTGATCGATTCTTCTCCCATGTACGGCCGCTCCGAGGAGGTAGTGGGAGACCTGGCTACGAAACTCAATAGAGTCAACGAGCTTTTCATGGCTACCAAGGTATGGACCAGTGGGCGGCAGGCAGGCATCGACCAAATGAACCGCTCGATGGACCGTATGCAAAAGCGCCCCATGGATTTAATGCAGATCCATAACTTAGTAGATTGGAAAACCCATATTAAAACCCTGCAAAGCTGGAAGCAATCCGGTAGGATCCGCTATATCGGCATCACGCATTACATCGAAAGCGCCTACGATGAAATGATGCACATCATGAGAAACTATCCGCTCGATTTCATCCAGCTCAACTATTCGGTGACCAGCCGGGCAGCAGAAAATAAAATATTGCCTTTGGCCCTAGAAAAAGGCATCGCGGTGATCATTAACCGCCCTTACGAGGGAGGCTCCCTGTTTAGAAAAGTGAATGGACAAGCACTACCGGGTTGGGCTTCTGAATTTGACTGTAACAGCTGGGGCCAATTTTTCCTGAAGTATATCTTATCCCACCCGGCAGTCACTTGCGTGATCCCCGGCACCAGTAACCCCCGCCACATGGTTGATAACCTGGGGGCAGGTTTAGGCAGGCTTCCTAGTGCCAGGGAGAGGCAACAGGTGATAAACTTCTTGAAAGACCAGTTTTAATGATTAGGTACAATTTCTAGATTTCGTTTTATCATTCATTCCTCAAGGCCTCCACCGGGTTAGAGGCCATGACCTTATAAATCTGGCTGGAAACGGTGATCAGCGCCACGCCGAACAAGCAAACGGCTGAAACGAGTAAGGGGATCATGGTCAATGGCATATGGTAGGTGTATACTTCCTCAAAGAATAAGCCTAGCAGCCAATAGCTTACAGGTAAGCCAAGTATACTGGCAATGACCAGCAGTAGCAGGTATTGGCGATTAATACCATTAAAAATAGCGGCCAGCCCGGCGCCCAATACTTTTCGTATACTAAACTCTTTCATCCTGGCGGCCACGTTTAAAGAAACTAACCCGAAAAGGCCCATGCAAGACAAGATAGTGGCCAATATTGCCGTAAAACTCATAACCTTACCATGACCCTCCAACTGGTGGAAATATTCGTCGAATACTTCGTCTTGGAAAAAGGCTGCGTAGGGCTTATCGGGAACATATTTTTTCCATAGCTCTTTTACATACGCTTCGGTACGGGATATGGTGCCTTCCCCGACCTTTAATGAAAGGTATCTAAACTTATCTTCTTTGGCCATCCTGAAAAATGCCGGCTCAATTTCATTGTTGAAATTGTAATAGTGGAAATCAGCGACTACTCCTACTACAGTATACGTTAGTGAGTCCAGGCCGAAGGACTGGCCAATAGGATCCTCCCAGCCCATATTATCGGCAAAGGTTTGGTTGACCACGGCGCTTTCCTCTAGGTCGGTGACCAGGGCTTCGTCAAAAAATCTGCCCTTTTGGAGGCGGACATCCAGTGTTTCCAAATAATCATATCCCACATCTAACTGGCGGATCTCGTGTTTTTGGCCATCAATATCAATCACGGCCAATCGTACCGAGCGACCGATATGATTAACGGAGCCTGCTAGTTCCAGCACACCGGGACGTTGCAAAAGCTCATTTTTTAAGGCTGAGTAGGTTTTCCCATTGTCGACCGGTACCACCAGTGTTTGGGCTTGGTCATACCCCCAATCCCGGTCCTGCTGATACTGTCCATTTTGAAGAAACGCCACCCCAAATACGATGGTGATCATCGACAATACAAACTGGAACGTTAAAAGCAGGCGGGTAAATGTGTTTTTCTTACCGAACTTTTGCCGCCCTCTTAGAATATTCACCGGCCTGAAAGAGGAGATATAAAGAGCGGGGTAAGCCCCGGACCCAATGCCTGTGATCAGTAGTAACACAATTAAAAAGCCCCACGCTTCCGGCTCTTGGTAAAAGTTAAGCTCCAGCCCTATGGAAAACTGGGAGTCAAACCACGGGGCGATGATCGTTCGTGCCCAAATCCCACCGAGCAGCAAAGCAAAAAAGCAGGTGATGAGGTTTTCTCCTATAAATTGTAAAGCTAACTGGCGCCTGGTACCGCCCACCACTTTACGTATCCCAATCTCTTTGAGCCGCTTAGTGGCCGATGAAATGGAAATGTTGATATAATTAAAAGAGGCCAGCAGCATCATAAAAGTACCTATGGTGATCAGTACGATGCTTCCGGCCGGGTCATTCCCCCCTGAAATATCTCCCCGGATCTTATAAGAATTTTGAGATAATGTAGTTAAGGGTTCAAATACATAGGCCTTCGCCGGCCAGTTTTCATCCGCCGCGTTTTGTAAGGCTATGTATTTGTCCATTTGAGAGCGGATAAGATCGATGTCCTGTGGGTCATTCAGTTGAACGAAAGTAGCGTCAATGAACTTGGTCCAGTCATTAGGGTCTTCATCGTCGTAGATCGTGATTTTCTTGTCAAAATTCAACAGCATATCGAAACGAAAGCTGGCATTTTTAGGAAATGGAGCAGCCACGCCTCCGATCGTGAAGGATTCTTTTTTGTCGTTGGCGATGATCACGATCTGTTCCCCCACGGGATTTCGCTCCCCGAAATACTTTTCTGCCATGAGCTGGCTGATCACTACCTGCGAAGGATCTTGTAGTGCCTCTTTTCTTCCTAGGGTAGTGGGGAAGGTGAACATTTCCAAGAAAGACGGGTCTACGAATCGCACATATTCGTTAAACACCTCATCCTCGTATTTCACTACCACCCTGCGACTCTCTACCCTGGCCACATCTTTGACCTGGGGCAGGTCGGTCTTTAACATTTCCCCGATAGGAGCAGGCGAATCGCCCCATACTTCTTCCGCGCCATCACGTGCTACCACATTATGAAGTAAAAAGATACTTTCCTTATTTTCATGAAATTCGTCTTGACCGTAAGCAAAATCCATGAAGATGTAGACTACCAAGCCCACAGAAAGGGCCATAGAAAGCCCAAAAATGTTGATGAATGAAATAAGCTTGTTCTTCGCCAGGTTCCGAAAGGCGGTTTTGATAAAGTTTTTGACCATGCGTAGTGTTGTTTTTGACTTTAAGGTGAGACTACAACTTGGGGAAAAAGGTTGCACCTTACTAAAACCTGCAATGAAAAAATGGGAAAAAGTGTCGGTGTAACCCGTGTCGTGTCAATTATTAAATGACGTTAAAACTATTTTTTCGGTTTCGTTTTTAAAGTCGGCAATCGGCACTAAACCATCGGCAACGCCATATTTTAGCTACTACCCTTTGCCTCTTGCTGGCTGGTGGAGAATTTACCAATACCGCCAATGGAATTCATCATCTATCTTATATCATTTGAGGTGTGACTGGATACTAAGCCCCGGGCTTGAGGGTGGGGGCCATTCCTCGCTGGCGATCCACAAGCGGTTTTAACCTATTAAAGGGGATCATCTTCCCTTAGAAGAAAATTTGGACTGAAATACATATAATTGCAATAGTTTTGAAAATCCGCCGTACTAACATCGGGGGGAAATAATGGACAAATGGAAGAATCATTAACAGCTGACAAACGCAAAGAGCACCAAGAAAAGATCAAGCAAGTTTTTACCGAGGTAGGTAAAGTAGTGGTGGGGCAAGAGGCCATGATCAACAGGCTGCTAACAGGACTATTTACCCAAAGTCATATCCTGTTAGAGGGGGTGCCGGGCATAGCCAAAACCTTGACCGTAAGTACGCTGGCCAAAGTACTGCACTTAGATTTCCAGCGCATTCAATTTACCCCGGACCTGCTTCCTGCCGACCTGATTGGCACGATGATCTATAATCAAAAACAAGCGAAGTTCGAAGTAAAGAAAGGGCCGATCTTTGCCAACATCATCTTGGCCGACGAGATCAACCGGAGCCCGGCTAAAGTGCAGTCGGCGCTTTTAGAATCTATGCAAGAGAAGCAGGTGACCATTGGAGAGACTACTTTCGAGCTGGACCGGCCCTTTTTGGTGCTGGCTACCCAAAACCCAGTAGACCAGGAAGGTACT
Organism: Fulvivirga sp.; assembly: GCA_028280565.1. Taxonomy (GTDB): domain Bacteria; phylum Bacteroidota; class Bacteroidia; order Cytophagales; family Cyclobacteriaceae; genus Fulvivirga. The sequence goes on along the minus strand of JANQLQ010000083.1, from coordinate 108,706 downwards.
TACCCGCTCCCGGAGGCCCAGGTGGACCGGTTCATGATGAAGGTACACGTAGATTATCCCTCCAAAGACCAAGAGCTGGAGGTAATGCGCCGGATCTCCAATATGAAATTCGATTACACCGTCAATACGGTTTTGACCAAAGAAGATATTTTTGACATCCGGGAGGAGATCAACCAAGTTACGATCTCCGAATCATTGGAAAAGTACATTATAGAGCTAGTGTATGCTACACGCGATCCCAAGTCGTATGGAATGGAAGAAGCCGCCGGTTACATTCAATTTGGCGTGTCGCCCAGGGCTTCCATCAATTTGAACCTCGCTGCCAAAGCCTCTGCTTACTTCGAAGGAAGGGACTTTGTATTGCCAGAAGATATCAAGGAAGTGGCTTCAGACGTACTTAATCACCGAATAATACTAAATTATGAGGCTGAGGCAGACAATGTAGACACCAAAGATTTGATCAAAACAATCCTGAATAAGGTGCCTATTAACAATTAATTAACATAAAACAAAAACATTTCATACGTTTCAAAAATCTTGCTTTTACCTAACCATCGTAATTTTACGATGGTTTTTTCTTAACATAGCGTTAAAGATTCCTTTACATAGTTTAACAAACCCTTAACAGGGGCGTCCGCTTGACTTAACAATTAATAGTAAGCTTTGTGTCTCGATTTTCGAGTTATTCTATAATGATTTATTCTAAACCAAAAATCTTGATCACATGAAAAAACTATTAATGCTAATGGCGGCATTTGGGGTGATGTTCTATTTATCTTCTTGTGGGGATGATGATGACGACCCGAATCTAGCCGAACCACAAGTTACGGCTCCTACAGCAACAGCCGTACAAGTGGAGACTACGCAAGAATTTACATTTACTTTTACTGCCGAGGCAGGGTATGCTAGTGTTACTGTTACAGAACAAGGTGGCACGGCTACCGAAACTGAACCAGCTGCTGGTGCAACTTCTGGTGATATTGTGGTTTCATTCACTGCCGGTTCAACGGTAACTACAGGGTCTATCACGGTTGAAGTAACAGATGCAGAGGGAGATACGGACGAAGCTACAGTCTCTTTTAGCATTACTGCCAGTGCTGTACCTACCATTGAAGGTATACCAACTGCTGCTTCAATTGTTGACGGACAGACGCTTACTGTTCCCGGTCCAATTACCTTAACTTCTGAAGATGGGTTTGCAGCCACAAATGCTTTCACCTTATCTGTTAATGGTGGACCTGCGGTAGACTTAGGAGTTGCAGGAACTGCTACATCTCCCGTTGAGTTAACAAATGTAGCCTTGCCTACGAGTGATCTAGAGCCTGGCACATATGAAATCTTATTCACGCTCACGGATACTGATAATGAGTCAGCTACTTTCTTGCACATCCTAACCGTTGAGCCAATCACTTTCTTTAGCCAGATCGATACCGATGATAATGGCACTCCTGATAATGCTGCTGATGATCTTTTCTTCTTAGAGATCTCAGGAAGTATAAATGCTGACTTTGAATTACCTGTAGTAGGCGACGATGGGGAGGAAATTGCGTATTATGTACTTGCAGGGAGAGTTAAGGTAACCAACGGTGCTACTTTCACGATTCCGGCAGGCTCTTTACTTAAGGCAAGAACAGGTGGAGGAGCTAGTGCTTCAACACTTCTTGTTACCAGGGGTTCTACATTAATGGCTGAAGGTACTGCTACTCAACCGATCATATTCACGGCGATCAGTGATCGAATGACTATGCAAGACATAGACGATGGTAATTTTGTGGGAACCCTAGATGCAGGTACGAATGGCCTTTGGGGTGGATTGATCATATTGGGAAATGCACCTATATCAGCGGCTGAAGCCGAAGTAGGGATTGAAGGTATCCCTGGAACAGATACAGATGGAATTTACGGTGGAACCGATGCCACTGACAATTCCGGTGTGATCACCTATGTATCTATTCGTCATGGCGGTTCAAACATTGGCCAAGGGAATGAGATAAACGGGTTGTCACTGGGTGGTGTAGGTTCCGGCACTACGATCGCGAATATAGAGGTTGTTGCCAATGCGGACGACGGCATCGAATGGTTCGGTGGTAATGTAGATATAGACGGTGCATTGATTTGGAATAGTGGAGATGATTCAATGGACACAGACCAAGACTGGCAAGGTACATGTTCCAATTTCTTAATTGTAACTCCATTTGGCTCTGCATTTGAACTTGATGGACCTGAAGGACCTGCATCGCGTAACGGTGGTTTCCATTCCTTCGATGTTGGAACTATTTATGCCGGAACAGAAATAGGATTTCTTGTAGATTGGGACGCGGGTGACTTACCTACCAATGCCCAATTGACCAATCTCTATTTCTACGGAATTGAAAGTGGATACGCTGATGGTATCGATGCATTCCAAGGAGATGGTTCAGGAACCTCTGCTAGCTGGGAAGCCACTATTCCCGGTGGAAGTACACTAACAGGAATCTTCAACGATGGTGCAAGTGCTATTGTAACTGAAGTCTCAGAGAACAACAATAGCGTTGGAGTTCTGAATGATGATAACTTCCAGTGGACTTGGCCGGGATCAAACGGAACACTTGGTACCCTCGGTCTATAGTCATAAAATCTAACGTAAAATAATAAAAGACCCACCCCAGCGTGGGTCTTTTTGTTTAGTTAACAATTCATTAATATTTAATTAATGATGCAAGGGTCGCTTTTTCCTAATTAAACTATTTGCTTTGCAAAAATTTTATCCTCGCTGGTATGAGATATTTAATGTTTATTTGTTTGGTTCTCTTTTTAGCTTTTTCTGTAACATCGGTAACAGCTCAAAAAGGTATAGTCAGGGGCACGATCATTGAAGACGCGACAGGGGAACCTATGATTGGCGTAACAGTAGTGGTAGAAGGTACGACTACAGGAGGTGTTACAGATTTTGATGGCAAGTTCCAAATATCTTTAGACGCTGGGACACATACGATCAAAGCCTCATTTATATCTTTCCAGACCATCACCGTGTCAGGTGTGCAGGTGGAGTCTGGAGAAACCACTATTGTTGACAACATCAGGCTGAAGGAAAATGTAGAGCAGCTAGATGAAGTGGTGGTTACTGCAGAGGCACTCCGGGATTCTGAAACCGCGCTGCTTACCATAAAAAGGAAATCAGCAAATTTGCTAGACGGAATATCCGCGGCAAATTTCCGAAAGATCGGGGATTCTGATGCGGCTGCCGCGGTAAAGCGGGTTACAGGAGTTTCCATAGAGGGGAATAAGTACGTGTATGTACGAGGTTTGGGAGATAGGTATACCAAGACGATGCTAAATTCTGTCGATGTCCCGGGCTTAGATCCTGACCGAAACAGTATCCAGATAGACATCTTTCCAACCAGCCTGATACAAAATATGATCGTGTCAAAAACGGCGCTGGCAGAAATGCCGGCAGACTTTGCCGGGGGGGTGGTCAATATTGAAACCGTGGATTTTCCTGAAGAAAAGATTCTGGATGTGTCGTTTGGCCTTTCTTATAATCCTTCTATGCATTTTAACCCAGACTTTATTGATCATGAGGGCAGTAATACAGATTGGCTGGGCTTGGACTCGGATTTGCGAGAGTTACCGGACGGTGCTCGGGGAGATATTCCGCTACCAGGCATAGCTCCGGACCAGAACGTATTTAATTTCACACGGCAATTTTCACCGGTACTCCAAAGCAGTCAAGAGACCAGCCTAATGAATTACAACATAGGAGTTTCAGTAGGTGACCAGGTCCAGCTTACTAGTTCCGATAAGCTCGGCTACCTGTTTTCCCTGACGTATAAAACCCAACAAACGTTTTATGATGATCAGCAATTTGGGGAATTTCAAATTCCTAGCCAACAAGCGAGCAGTGATGAATTAATAACTGCCTCACTAAAAGAAGGTGTTGTTGGTATTGACAACCGATTTTTAGGAGGCTTGGCAGGCCTTGCTTTTAAAACTAATTCATCGAAATTTAGGTTTACGGCCTTAAGATTACAAAATGGCGAACGGAAGTCCGGTGGGTTCACTATTCTTGAAGATCCTAATCAAAATGCCGCCGGAAAATCAAACTTTGTTGCGCCTAACGCCCAGAACCTGGAGTATTCCGAGAGATCATTAACCAATTTGATGCTTGGCGGAGAGCATTATTTCAATGGAAAACAATGGACGATTGATTGGAGAGTTAGCCCTACTTTTTCAAGGCAAGAGGACCCTGACATCCGTGTAGCTGCATTGACGGATGAATTTGGACTCGACTTTAACCCAGGAGCCGGAGGTTTACCAAGTAGGATCTGGCGATTTTTAGATGAAACTAACCTTGTAGGACGGTTAGACCTGACCTATAACCTCGACCTTTTTTCCCGTGACGCAAAAATCAAGTTTGGAGGAAGTTATGTGTTTAAGGAGAGAGATTATGAAATTCTCCAGTACAACCTGCAATTTGTAAACTTTGAAGACCAGCCGGAATGGGAGACCCCTGACCTCAGCGATGTACTGATCGAAGAAAATCTTTTTCCTAATCCCGGGGGTATATTTTATACCAACGATGTAGATAACATAGACGTAAACCCTAACCAATATAATTCCACTGTAAGTAACACCGCATTTTATGTATCTACGGAGCTCTCACCCCTGCCAAAGCTTAAAACCATAATCGGTCTAAGAGCAGAAAATTATGTCCAGAGACATACAGGTAGGGACCAAGCGGCGGCCTTCCGCATTAATGCTGAACTCGGTGCAGGCGCTACTTTGGACGAAGCCATTCAAGTGGTAAAAGATGGTGATCCGGCCCTGGTCGGGCGCGTGCTACAAGATGACAAGGTGCTGGATGCATTAGACTTTTTCCCTTCCTTAAATGCTACCTATGCTTTAACAGAAGAGCAAAATCTACGGTTATCTTATTCAAGGACTATTGCCAGGCCATCCTTTAAAGAAGCATCTTTTGCCCAAATTTTTGACCCTTTGAGTAACCGGGCCTTCAATGGAGGATTGATCCCCCTTATCCGCGAAGGGGATGAATGGGATGGAAATTTAAGGGAAACGCACATAAACAATTTTGACCTGCGCTGGGAGATATTTTTGAATAAAGGACAGACCTACTCCGTAAGTGCGTTTTACAAGACCTTTGAGGCTCCACTGGAGCTAGTAAGATTATCCACTCAATTAACGACGAACGAACTTCAAATCAGGAATGTAGGTGATTCTTATATCTACGGGGCAGAATTTGAATTTAGAACCTCCTTAGGGTTAATTAACGCATCTCTAGATAAGTTTTTTATCAATGGCAATGTCACGTTGACGGAGTCCGTTTTGCAGATGGCTGAGTCAGAATTTACATCCCGCCAAGGGTTTGCTAGGGAAGGTGAAAACATTGATGATACACGTGATATGGCGGGACAAGCGCCCTATGTGATTAATGGAGGATTGGCTTATGAGAATACATCTATTGGCCTGGATGCCGGGGTTTTCTATAATGTACAGGGCAGGGCTTTGTCGGTCGTTGGTCTTAGCTTATTTCCAGATGTTTACACAGAACCGTTCCATAGCTTGAATTTTAACTTGAACAAATCTTTTGGGCCTAAAGATAACCTGTCTTTGAACCTAAGTGTTGAAAATATTTTGAATGATAGAAGAGAAGAATTTTTTGTAGGTCACAATGCGGAGGATCAAATTTTTACAGGGTTTTCCCCGGGTACCACAATTGGAGTTGGTGCTTCTTACAAGTTTTAAAACAAAAACTAATCTTATAAAAAAGCTCCCGGGTTACAGGAGCTTTTTTTATAAGTTCACATCCGGTCAGCCAGAATCAACTTTGGAAAGTTTGTTGTTGTAGGTCTTTTCTTAATCACATAATATAAAACTATATGGACCTTCTATTCATTCCAAGTGCTTGGACACTCTTGTTGATCCGTCGGTCCACCCTCAATCCACATTTTTAGCTCGCTAATCCGTGCTTTTGTCATTCTTGTAAGCTCTTTACACTTGCATGTATTAAATACCTCCTCACCGTGCTCCTTACGATACTGCCGGTCCCAATCTTGCGGATAAAGAGCTCTCATGTGCCGGTTTCGATACTGTATCCAATACACCTGGGACATTGTGAATCTTTTTCTGAAAAATCCGTTTTTCTCAAACTTGGTTTCAATAGATGCAACCAGGTCGAGCCTTTCTTTTTCTACTTGATCATATTCGGTGCAGGGGTCGACATTCTTAGGTTGATTTTCGCAGGCAGATAAAATTAGACATAAATAAAGAGCTATTACAAGTGGTAAATTTGAGAAGTAATTCATGCTTTTAACAGTTTAATTCTCAAAAAGAAGGATTTTTAAATAGCGATGCAAATGTTTTTCACTTCTCGATAAAAAATTAAAATTGTCCAGTGAAAAAAGAAAAAAGACTTCTTAATACGTGGTAAATGGTGGCAATCTCCAAGGCTGTAAAAAGTATAGAGATACCGATGTCTAATGACATGCACCTGGCATGGGAACGATTTTTTGTATAAACTAATAATAGGAGGTAACCGCCAGGTATCATTCATTTTGGCTACAGGATCAAATGTTACTCTAACAATAATCATTACAACAGGTGATCGCCTAGCCTTGCTAGCTTTATTGTGAGGTATACTTAAAATGATACCTTGGAAAAGCCCTTTCCAAGGTATCATCAATGGTTTAGAATACTTTAATCTGTCAAAATCATTTTGTATGTATTAATCTCAACGCCATCTACCACTAAAGTATAGTAATAGATCCCGGGGGTAAACCGATCATTCCTGATCTCTACCTGCCCGGATTCATCCAAGTCAAAATTGGCCAATTGCTGCCCATTCATGTCATAAACATACAATGCGGCTTTTTCGGCATCTTCAGCGATTGTATATCGTATGGTAGTCTGCTGGTCAAAAGGGTTCGGTTGGTTAGGAAAGAGCTGTGAGCCACTTTCATCGAGTTGTTCCGCATTGATAGATCCCTCGTCAAGCCCGTTTCGAGAATCCGGACGGGTCAATTCAGCCAATAATTTTGTCAAAGCATCTATATCCTGCTGTTGCTTTTGAAGAGCTTGCACCAGTACAGGGATCATCCCAATGTAGTCCATGCTTTTTATGCCATCTTCATCGGTCATCACTAAATTTGGGAATACCTTTTCTACTTCTTGCGCGATAAAGCCAAATTGCAAGCGCTTTGTTAAGATCTCATTTTTGATTTGATCGGTCTCCTTGTAGTAGTAAGTTGAAGGCTCCAGTTGTAATAAACGTGAATTCATATCCTCCATGGCCTCTACTTTTGTCTTGAGCCGGAGATCAGAACTCATCTGTAAATTATTAATAACGGTGACACCTTGAAGTATATTACGGCCAGAAATTCCAGGGGTAGATATGATGTCCCTGGCCGACCTAAAACGAATTGATCCACTCCGGTCGCCTGCTTGGGTAATAAGCTCTATATCTCCAGAGTCTCCATCATCTCCACTGCCTGCTAGAAGCACAATATCACCACCATTAACGCTTCCTGAACCAGATGTTAGCCTGATGCTCTTTCCAAAATCAGCACTGAAGTTGCCATCCGAAATAATAGTCCTACCATCAACTGTCAATTTTTGCGAAGGATTAAATGTGCCAATACCTACATTTCCATCTGGGCTTATAACAACGTCTGGACTTATCCGCCCAGCTCCTAGTGTCTTACCTAGTACCATCCGACTGTTATTACTAGGACTAGCATCATAAAAAAGGATCGCGTCACGTATCCCACTGCTGCCAGCCACTCCATCGATTATATTACGGTCAGCCAATGCCATATTCACCGAGTAGCGGTCAAACTGGTGACGGGTGCCATACAGTGGAAGGCCTGAAATCCCTTGACTTCCCGGTCCGCCGATGGAAGTCCAAACGTCACCTGTATTTTCGTTTCCGTAGTTCCCTGTGAGCAAGTGGCCAATGTTAAAAACATCATTAAAGTTTTGGCCCTGTACTAAGAAACCTACACGGTTAGCCGTGGCATAAGGCCCGGAACTCCCATCGAAAGCAGAAAAATTAGTGAAAGGAATACCAAGGCCCACACGTCCTTGTCGCGCGATGTTTACAGTGGTATTATCCACTCCCGGCGTCTGGAATAACTGGCTGTAACTTGGTGTAAAAGCTAGCCAGCAAAATGTTATACCTAGTATAATTTTGCTTAGCCTGGATAGTTTAATGTTTGTCATGGTTTATCGGGTTTTGTTAAAAATTGAATACGAAAGGGGATTGAGAAGTTCTGGTTACACATTCTCTTAGTCAAGTTAAGTGTTCGCTAATATTGACTTGATAAATGACAATTAATTAATATTTATGTAATAGTTAAGTCAGTATGAAATTAATGTCAATCTGCTCAAAACCAACGTCTTATTCTTTGACTATCTAGGCCAGTTGATAGAGTACATGCCAAATTGAGATTGATGTTTGACCAATTAGAGAAAGTGTAACGAGTGATTTTGATCCGTTAGTTGCAACTAGAGCTTAACAAAGGGATATTGGGATTCTCTACCAGTCGCTCAGTTGCCGAAAAGACTAAAAACAGTCGTTTGCGTTTCGCGAGCGACCGTTATCCACACAGGCCTTCTTCTAATACTCACACGCCTCGCCACGTAGTCATGCAGTAAAACAGTAGCTGGCTAGAGATGACCGGCCGTGAATGGATTGTTCTATGCCTTAGCAGAGTCCTCTGCGAGAGGCGGCGAGGAGAGTGAAATAGGTCGTTCTTTGAGCATCTTAACTTTTGGACAGACTTAGTGTCGAAGTTGCTACCGGAAATAGGATTAATGCAATAGGTCGTAAAGTGGGGACAACAATTCGAGATGGGGCGATCGTGATCCACTTATACGAAAATGAACTTCAGGCCAATCAAACCGACTCATTGCCATGAAACAACATCTATGCGGTTTTCGTTACATTGAGTATATTTGTACCATACTGGTACATCAAAATGTAAAATTATGCTGGTAATAAGTAGCAGGGAGTTTAGACAAAATCAGAGGAAATATTTTGAAAAAGTTGATAAAGGAGAACATATTATTGTTCAAAGGGGAAAAGACAAGGCATACGCTTTAACCCCTGTAACCGAAGATGACATGTACTTCAATGCGGAAATGGTCAATAAAATCAAGCAGAGCATTTTAGAGGTTCAACAGGGAGAAGTTCAAAAGGTATCCACTTCTAAGGAAATAAGTGATTTACTCGGTCTATGAGTTATACTTTAGAGTTTTCCAAAACTGCTTTAGAAGATATTGAAAAACATAGGAAATCGGGAGACAAGCCCACACTTAGGAAAATAGAAAAACTGCTTAATGAACTTATGGAGCACCCTACGTCTGGAACAGGGCAACCTGGAATGCTGAAATATGATCTAGCGGGCTTGTACTCACGTAGGATCAATAAAAAACACAGATTAGTTTACTCCATCAGCGAACAGATCGTTACAGTACATATATTGAGTGTATGGTCACACTATGGGGATAAATAGTCCAGGCTTTATTTCCCCTGTCGATCGGCTGCCGAAAAGACTAAAAACAGTCGTTTGCGTTTCGCGAGCGACCGTTATCCACACAGGCCTTCTTCCAATACTCACACGCCTCGCCACGTAGTCATGCAGTAAAACAGTAGCTGGCTAGAGATGACCGGCCGTGAATAGGTCGCCTTATAAATGACCTATAAATTTCATTGTACCCCCTTTTACATATGCCAAAAAAAGAGATTTTAAAGCCGTTTTAAAGAGGTTTTGTATAAAACAAAGCAGATTTGGAAATTTTGATGCTACGACGCATGACCTATGTCGGGCTATGCCCAGTCTATTGACCACCAAAAACAAAATCCCGGCAATCTTCAAGACTCCCGGGACCTTATGTATTGGTTGATAAACGAGATTAGGTGATCAATAATAAACCGTATACTTGATCAAGCCCGAGTTGTCCTGGCGATCGCGGCATGGCCAGGATTGGACGTCACCTAGCACTAAAAACATCGGCCTGCCTACAATAGCGGAGACGGCATCTACCTGTGCTTGGATATCATCCTCGTAGCGATCCAAATTGATGTCGTTATCCGAGTCTACATAATACGTGAGGAAGAAATAGTAATTTACAACTGTCCCAGTGAAAACAGGTGTGTAGGGATAAGTAGTACAAAACCGGATGAAATCATCGACGATGCCATCGGCATTAACATCGCTACAGCCTTGATCACTGCTTAACGAACAAGATACCCGGGCAAAAGGGCTTTCTTTAGACGGGATATCATCTATTGTGCCGTTGAAAGGAACAACTTCCACTTTAAAAGGGACAAGAGAACTTTCTACGGCCGGGCTTGGGGCTTCGGCTTCATCCATGTCTTCTTGACAGCTTATCAAGAATAAAAAGGATAAACATGACACGAGGGGAAGAAATGCTGATTTTTTCATGTTGGTTAGTATTTAAGTTTTAAAATGACTATTTCAAGTTAATAAAATTATATGGCTGAAAAACATAGCATTAAGAATTTAACATAAAAGTAAATTTGACTCTATATAATATAATTATAAATTAATAATATTGACATATAGTAATATTTAACATCCTGATTATTAGTTAATAATGTTTTTAGCTTTTTGATGTAAATGATTGTCTCTAACGCTTTGTATAGTCACCTGGGTTCAATCCTCGTGTGACTGCCATCCCGAAGCCGACCGGTTATTAACCGGGAGAAAAAGATAGGATAATGAACTGTAAGAGAAACGATTATAGGCGAATCATAAATTCGTAAAACCTTCTACTAATAATTGTATGATTTTTTCAAAATGTAACGTAGCTTTAAAAAAACTCTCTTTGGGGGTAGCAGAGAGTGTAGAGGTGTTGCACTTGTGTTTTTATTGTTTGAAAAACAGGTAACAGCACTTAGCTATTTTGTATTCAACTTACTATTTCAATACCTGGTTAAGCAAAAGTAGAATTGGGCAAAACCTTTATTATCTGTCTATGGTTGTTGGTATGTTCAATGTTTTTTTTCACTGGTTATGGCCAGTCCGGGGCAGGCACCCGGCACTATGTGATCATAGGGGCGTTTTCTTCGCTGGAAAATGCTGAGCGCTTTGGGAGCCAAGCCGTCCCGCAAGGCCTAACGGTGAACTACGCTCGTAACGAAGCGCGCGGGGTATATTATGTTTATGTACTGGATACAGAAAATCGAAAAGCAGCCTATAGCTTTGGCGCTCGCATTCGCAAAGATACGGATTATAAAGATGCATGGGTATTTTCCGGGAGCTTGGCTACCTTGGAGCAGAACGTAGAACAGGGTACAGAGATCGTTGAGCAGCCCAAGGTCACACCTAATGAACCTGCCGCAGAGGAAGAGGTTGTAGAAAAGCAGGAAGAAGCTCTAGAGGAAGAGCCTGTGGTAGCAGAACAAGTGACAGAACAACAAGTACCCCAAGAAGAGAAAGAACCTGCTTTTGACCCCAATAAAAGTCCTTATTATTTTAAATTGGTCAGTTCTTCCACGGGAGAAGAGGTGAGTGGCCAGGTCTATTTATTTGAAAATGAGCAAGCCAACCAATACCAAACCTATCGCGGGAACCAGCTTATTGGACTCGGTAAACCGGCGAATGCAAAGCAAACTTATTTTGTACGGGTCAATGCGCCGGGCTATTATCCCATAGCTACAGAGATCAATTATGCCAATACGACAGACCTAGGCCAAAGCGATAATACAACGGTAAAGGTAGACCTGGAAAGGTCACGGACCGGGCATTATGTAGAGTTCAACAATGTGAATTTCCTGGCCAACTCCGCCATTTTTACCCCGGCATCCCAACCGGAGCTAGATGCTTTTGTAGACTTGTTGAGTAAAAATCCAAAATACCGGATCAGGGTACACGGTCACTGTAATGGAAAGTTCGAGCGTAATGCTACGATCCGTTCCGCTAGCGAAAACTTTTTTGCGCGGGGAGAGGGGACGCAGGAGGTTTCGGTTTCAGCGAAAAAGCTTACCGACCATCGTGCCCAACTCTTTAAAGACTACCTGGTGAGCAATGGTATAGAAGCTAATCGCATCAAAACCAAGGCAGAGGGCGGAAGCACTATGCTCTTTCCCCAAAATGGGCCACTGGGTGGGTTAAATGACCGGTTGGAAATTGAGATCACGAAAGGGAAATAATCTTTTCAAGATCCTATCTTGAGGGAATTTGAACTGGAAAGAAACCAGGAATTGTTATTTTTGAAATAAAAATAACGATGACCGAAATCATTTTTATTGTAGAAGAGTCACCTGAAGGTGGGTATGAGGCCAGGGCACTAGATCAATCTATTTTTACAGATGGCGATACGATTGAAGAGTTGAGGCAAAATGTAAGAGAGGCTATTCATTGTCATTTTGAGACTAATTCCCCCAAGATGGTACGCTTACATTTTGTGCGTGAGGAGGTATTTGCAGCATGAAAATCCCACGTGATTTATCAAGCAAAGATTTTATCAAAAAGCTGGCAAAACTTGGTTATAGTCCAACAAGGTAGGTAGGGAGTCATATTCGTCTAACTACCAAAAAGAACGGTATACATCATATTACCATCCCCGCACATAATCCATTAAAAATTGGCACTTTATCATCCATTTTGAAGGATGTAGCAAGTCATCTTAATGTATCGAAGGATGAATTGGTGAAATTATTATTTTAGGAGCAGGGTTCCAGTGAGTCTTACCTTAAGCGAAGCAAATCCAATCACTAACCCGTTTAGCCTTCCCCCCAAAAACCAGCTCATAAATTAAACCTTTCACTTCATTGCCCGTTGTTTTACTGGGTATAAAAATCATACTATGTCTAAAATCGTACTCGTCACTGGCGGTACCGGGCTGGTGGGCACGCGTCTTACCTCGCTTTTGATAGAAAAAGGGTGCCAAGTGCGTTATCTTTCGCGTAACCCTGGCAAGGTGAGCGAAGTAGAATCCTTTTCATGGGATATTGACCGCCAAACGATCGACGAAAAAGCATTGGACGGTGTGGATTACATTATTCATTTGGCCGGTGCCGGTGTAGCGGATAAAAAATGGACCACCCAACGCAAAAAAGAGATCTTACAGAGCCGCACAAAGTCTACCGAAGTCTTACGATCAGCCCTCGCAAACAAAGATCACCAAGTAAAAGCCTTCATTTCTGCCTCCGCAGTAGGATATTATGGCTGGGATACCGGTGGCGTATGGAAGAAGGAAGACAGCCGTTTTGGAGACGACTTTTTAGCCACCGTGACCAAATCGTGGGAAGCAGAGGTGGACCAGGTGGAGAAACTGGGGATACGCGTAGCTATGCTTCGCATTGGCATTGTTTTAAGCGATAAAGGAGGGGCTTTGAAGGAACTTACTAAACCCATCAAATGGGGCGCTGGCGCAGCATTGGGTAAAGGAGACCAATATATGAGCTGGATACACCTGGACGATCTTTGCAAGATGTTCATCCATGCGTTAGAAAACGACACGATACAAGGCATTTATAACGCCGTAGCGCCTAACCCGGTAACGAACAAGGAGCTCTCAAAATTGAGCGCCAAAGTGCTGGGAAAACCTTTCTTCCTACCCAATGTTCCCGGCTTTGTTCTTAAATTGGCGCTAGGAGAAATGGCCTCCATGGTATTAGGCGGTAATAGGGTGTCAAGTGAAAAAATTCAAAACGATGGATTTACGTTTACCTACCCGGAAGTAGAGCCTGCACTGAACGATCTCTTGACGAAATAAGGTGGTAGAAATGTTTGAGACCCTTAGCGCTTAAAATTGAAGGGTATTAATAAACTATGGCCAATTGTTTAATAATCAGAAGTGGAATCGAGGAAATATTAGCTGGCAGAATGTCTGAGTATTTTCATATTTCCGATTTCACATTTTATATTTTTTAATAAAGATTGACAAAACTACATTTTTAAGAAAAAACGTAACAAAGCCGGGCTAAAGCTGACGTTACTAAAATAGTACAGATCATGGATACAAAACAAACCAAATTAGATCATATAAAAGGAATGAAAGACCTTACGGATGACGAACAAAAAATTATCCAGGCCTTCGAGGAAAAAGATTGGAACGAGATCAAAAGCAGCGATTCTTGGGTGATCTTTAAAGTCATGTCGGAGTTTGTGGAGGGGTTCCAAAAGCTCGCGAAAATCGGTCCGTGCGTCACTATTTTTGGCTCTGCCCGTACCCAGCCATCACACGCGTATTATCAAATGGCCGAGGAAATTGCCGCTAAGCTAGTTCGCCATGGGTACGGGGTGATCTCCGGGGGTGGCCCAGGGATCATGGAAGCTGCCAATAAAGGAGCTCGCTCGGAGGGAGGCAAGTCCGTAGGCCTGAATATTATCCTGCCCTTTGAACAGCAAGGAAACCCTTACATAGACCCAGATAAACTTATCACCTTCGATTACTTCTTTGTCCGCAAGGTGATGTTTGTGAAATATTCCCAAGGCTTCATTGTAATGCCAGGCGGCTTTGGTACGCTGGATGAACTCTTCGAGGCTTTAACATTGATCCAAACCAAAAAAATTGGTAGATTCCCCATCGTTTTGGTAGGTAAGGATTTTTGGGGGGGCTTGATCGACTGGATCAAAACCTATCTCCTAGAAAATGAAAAGAACATCAACGAGGAAGACCTGGACCTTTTTAAGATAGTAGAAACAGCCTCGGAAGCAGTGGCGGTGATCGATGAATTTTACTCTAAGTATTTACTTTCACCCAATTTTTAGTATATATCCTTACTCCCCTGTAGCCTTGGCGAACGTTTTTTGATTGATATTAATTATTATAATACCATTTTTTGATTTTTAAGGATATGAAATATTTTCCGCATTTCATTTCGTCTATGGCGCTGGTCATCATCTTGGGATATATCCAGTTTGACCAAAATAAAGAAGAAGTAGAGGCCACTACAGATGAGCACGAGGCGATCAATGCCCAAGTACCTTATTACCGGGTAGATAATCCCCCGGAAGGAGAATATGCAGGCTACCTTAATGCCGTATCCCTCGAACTCCCGGAAGAATTATACTTTGCCGGGGAGCGGGTACCGTTGGAGATCCCCGATGTAAGGGAAAGATTGGACCGGGAACTTCATATCAATACATACTGGCATAGCAGCACCATCTTTTTGATCAAAAGGGCGCACCGCTGGTTGCCGCAGATGGAAGTGATCCTAAGAGAACATGGTATTCCCGATGATTTTAAATACCTCACTGCCATCGAAGGTGGATTTGTAAATGGCGTGTCTCCTAAAAATGCCGTCGGCTTTTGGCAAATATTGAAATCATCTGGTAAGGAGAACGGGCTAGAGATCACTCGCTCAGTAGACGAGCGTTATGACCCGCTGAAATCCACAGAGGCGGCTTGTAAATACTTGAAAAAGGCTCATAGAAAATTTAACAATTGGACCAATGCCGCAGCCTCTTACAACCGGGGTATGAGAGGACTGCAAAGGGCGCTGGATAACCAACAGGTCGATTCTTACTACGATCTACTGTTAAACTCCGAAACCTCGCGGTATGTGTTCAGGATATTGGCGATCAAAGAGATCATTGAGCACCCTGCAAAGTACGGGTTCAATATTGATGAAGGACATCTTTACGAACAGGAAAAGCTTCGCTATGTAGAAGTAGATAAAAACATAAACGACCTCGTAAAATTTGCCAAGGACCAGGGGATCAACTATAAACTCTTAAAACGGCATAACCCCTGGCTGAGGGATGATCAGCTGGATGTAAGCCGCAATAAAACGTACAGGATCGCCATCCCGGTAGATAGCGCGCCTTAGTCGTTTTCGGTGGATGATCATGAGTCGCTTTTTTCAAGCCTTTGTATGAAGTACATTTTGTAGAAAGGTGACTAAAAATATGAAAGCGGACATATGAAATCAACGTGTCATTTTCTTTGGATCGATATTTCCTGTTTTCCTTGTACCTAGTCGCCGATTTTTAGACTTAGCTAAAGTTTTTTTAATATGGCGAAGTTCGGCTGGATAGTAACGATCATCCCTCCGTATTCATTAATTCTGCCTAATACTGTCATCCCATTGACCAATTCCCTAGTATGATCGAATAAATCATTGCTCCCTCTCACAGGAAAACTATTTTATTGCTTAGATTAAAGCCGTAAAACATGATGTGAGATATGGAAAAGACGTATTATGACCCGGCTGATCTTAAGAAATTTGGTAATGTGGCAGAATTCGGCCCGGAGTTAGCAGGGAAGTTTTTTGATTATTATGGAGATGTTTTCAAAGAAGGAGCGCTTACAGCCCGTGAAAAGTCGCTCATTGCGTTAGCGGTAGCGCACACGATCCAATGTCCTTACTGTATTGATGCCTACACTTCGGATTCCTTAGAGAAAGGCTCTACTGAGCAGCAGATGATGGAAGCTGTTCACGTGGCAACGGCCATTCGTGGAGGAGCCTCGCTGGTACATGGAGTGCAGATGATGAATAAAGTGAAGAAACTTTCCATGTGAAATGGGGGCAGAAGCTATGATCAAGTCGCTACAGGCAAGGCATCATGACCTTGCTGATCAAACTACGCAGCTCAATATCCTTTCTAATGGTATTTTTAAAGAAGGGCTACTGCCTACCTTCGCAGATAAAATAGCTCCTTTAGGGCATTTTCCTTTAAAGCCTTCGAAGATAGAGATATTTCAAGTGAACGTAGGCTATATGTGTAACCAGGTCTGCAAACACTGCCATGTGGATGCAGGCCCGGACAGGAAGGAGATCATGACCCGCGAGACCATGCAACAGTGCTTGGATGTGATCGCCAACACAGGGATCCATACCCTGGATCTTACCGGCGGCGCGCCCGAGATGAACCCTGATTTCAGGTGGTTCGTGGTGGAAGCCAATAAAAGGGGCGTAAGAGAGATCATTGTTCGCTCAAACCTTACGATTATTTTGGCGAACCCTAAATATCACGATCTGCCCGGTTTCTTCAAGGAAAACAAGGTGAGAGTAGTTTCCTCCCTGCCTTTCTATCAAGCCGCTAAAACGGACCGGCAGCGAGGACAGGGGGTATTCGAACGCTCCATCAAAGCCCTGGAAATGCTGAACGCCGTGGGTTATGGGAAAGAGGGTTCAGGACTGACGCTGGACCTGGTCTATAATCCTAGCGGCGCTTTCTTGCCTGGCAACCAGGCGGAACTTGAAAAAGATTTCAAAAAAGAGCTGAAAGAACATTTCGATATTGACTTCAATGGGCTCTTTACCATCACCAACATGCCGATAAGTCGGTTTTTAGAATTCTTGGTACGCACGGAGAATTACGAAGAGTATATGGAAAAATTGGTGATGGCCTTCAATCCTGCCGCCGTAGCCGGGGTGATGTGCCGCAATACCATTTCCATCGACTATGACGGGTATATGTACGATTGTGATTTCAACCAAATGCTGGGGTTGAAAGTAGCAAAAGATGCAGGCCAGCATATTCGCGAATTTGATATTAAAAAACTAGAAGATCGTAGTATTGCCATTAATCAACATTGCTACGGCTGTACCGCAGGCGCCGGGTCGAGCTGCCAAGGCACAGTAGCTTGATAATTTATGATGAAAGAAATAAAGGAGGCTGCTGCCTTCATCAAAGATAAAGGAGTGACCGATCCAGCCATCGGGGTGATCTTAGGTACCGGGTTGGGCAAGGGTTTCTTGCAAGAGATGCAAGTAGAGGTGAGCATCGATTATGCCGTTATTCCACATTTTCCCGTGGCTACGGTAGAGTTTCACAGTGGCAAGCTGCTGTTTGGCGAAGTGCAGGGCAAAAAAGTGGTTGCCATGCAGGGGCGGTTTCACTACTACGAAGGTTACAGTATGCAAGAAGTAACCCTCCCGGTAAGGGTACTCAAGCTGCTGGGCGTACAACACTTGCTGATCTCAAATGCTGCCGGAAATCTCAATGGTGATTGGTCCAAGGGAGAGCTCATGCTCATCGACGATCACATCAATTTACAGCCGGATAACCCTTTGCGGGGAAAGAACTTGGACGAAATGGGCCCTAGATTCCCTGATATGAGTGCTCCCTACGATCCAAAAATGAATGCAGGACTCCTTGAAATAGCGGCGGGTAAGGACATTACCTTGCGCAAAGGAGTTTATGTGTCCGTGACCGGCCCAAACTTGGAGACTCGCGCAGAATATAGGTTCTTAAAAGGCATTGGTGCCGATGCCGTAGGCATGTCTACCGTACCCGAGGTGATCGTGGCCAACCATGTAGGCCTGCCTTGCTGTGCTATTTCCGTACTCACCGATGACTGTGACCCCGATGATCTCCAGCCAGTGAATATCGAAGAGATCATCGCCATTGCCGGTAAAGCAGAAGAGAAGTTGGCTGAATTATATGTAGAATTGATAAAGAAATTGTGATGGAGACCTACTTAGAAACTACGAAAAACATCTATAAAAAAGCAGCTGAACAGCCAGATGTAGGGCTCTGCTGTACTACTACTCCTGTTTGGCAACTGCCCGGGCTGGAGATCCCCAAGATCATGCTGGATATGAACTACGGGTGTGGGAGCACAGTTAACCCACGAGACCTGGTCAATAGCCCTAACATTTTATATGTGGGGGTAGGCGGGGGCATGGAGCTTCTCCAATTCTCCTACTTCAGTCGTAAGGCAGGGGGAGTTATAGGACTTGATGTCGTGGATGAAATGCTCGAGGCCAGTCGTAAAAACTTTAAAGAAGCCGAAGCTTTAAACCCATGGTTCAATAGTGCCTTTGTAGATCTAAGAAAAGGAGATGCCTTATCTCTCCCGGTAGAAGACGAGACCATCGATGTGGCGGCCCAGAACTGTCTCTTTAACATATTCAACCCGCAAGACCTTCAGCAAGCCTTGAAAGAGATGTACCGTGTGCTGAAGCCCCATGGCCGCTTAGTACTCTCTGATCCGATCTGTGACCAAGGCATGCCGGCAAATCTACAGCAAGACGAGCGACTGCGTGCTTTATGCCTAAGTGGTGCTTTACCACTACAGGAGTACCTAGCCATGATCACAAGCGTAGGTTTTGGTACCGTAGAAATACGCGCCAGGCGGCCCTACCGGGTACTGGATCCGGCACATTATGACTCCCCGCGCCAGGTATATATTGAAAGTGTGGAAGTATGCGCCATTAAAGATCCCATGCCAAGCGATGGTCCCTGTGTATTTACCGGTAAAACGGCCATTTACTTTGGGAACGAAGCGTATTTTGACGATAACAAAGGACATGTGCTAACTCCCAACCAACCGTTGGCTATATGCGATAAGACCGCTGCTGCCTTGGCTGACCTACAGCGGGATGACCTGTTTATCTCAGGTAGTACCTGGTTTTACGATGGCGGCGGGTGTTGTTGATCTAGGTTCACAACACTGTACTGGGTTGTACTCACATATTTGTTACTTGGCGCGGGTTTTCCAAACCCGTGCCATCCTATACGCAGGTTCCCTGGACCTGTCGTAAAAATAATATTGGGCTCAATCGGGTAGTATTCCCCAATTTCTCTCAAATGGACATCCACGGGATGGATCGTGTGAGCTTCCACTACCTGGGTCTTCGAGGTTTAAGCGATATCTAGCCTAGGACACCTGGTGTTTAAGACATGTTAACGACGAAAGCACTGGGTGGAACAGCTAAAGATGCCCGGGTTAAATTTTATCCTATTTTGCTAATGTATCAACAGGGTTAGATAGATTGTTCCTGTTGTATTTCTCAATGTACAAGTGTATGTTATTCCGTTTGATTTTTTCATTTGCGAGCAATGAATCGGTTTTAATGATTCCTACAATCTCCTTTAGTTCTTTCTTGAGGTTATAGACCCTTCCAGATCCAAAGTCCAAGACATACTCTCGGAACGTAGGAGGGCTCTTTCTTCGGACCACGTTTTGCAGTGCCAGGTCTCCTTCCACTACAAAAAATTTTGAAAGTGCTTGAACACCAAACAATGGAAAAAAGCAATTCTTATCGGTCCATGGGGCCCAATCATCGGCAATGATCCTGACGTAGGACTTACCATGCATACTTAGCCCCCAAACCGCGCTTGACCTTATGTGTCTTTCAACGTCATTCTCCACATATCGCAAAAA
This sequence comes from Fulvivirga sp., assembly GCA_028280565.1. Lineage (GTDB taxonomy): Bacteria > Bacteroidota > Bacteroidia > Cytophagales > Cyclobacteriaceae > Fulvivirga. The sequence continues at coordinate 88,621 of JANQLQ010000083.1, read as the reverse complement.
TGGTGCACAGGAATACTTTTGAGAAGATGCCGCGTCAACAAAAGTGATTTCTATAGCTTCAATAGAAGGCTTGTTATTCTTAAATTCTTCCCAATTCAAGTAAATGCCGTCTTTTAAAGCAATATTGTCCTGTGCATAAAGATTTAGCTGGAACTGGAAGAGCAACAGGATGGGCAGAGCACCTAAAAACTTAATACTATTCAAAACAATTTCTCGCTTTTAACTTTTGAAGGTAATATAACATTGTCTTTTGTAATTAAGTAAGCAAAAAACGAACTTTGCGATTTCACAAACCGCTCACCTATAATCCATGATAAATACAGAAGAAGTGCAGGAAGAAGGAGCAGTGGATCTCGTAGGGCATGAAACCATTGAGATCTTAGGGGCCCGGGAACATAACTTAAAGAATATCAACGTAATTTTTCCCAGGAACAAACTCATCGTGATCACGGGGATAAGCGGTAGCGGTAAATCTTCACTGGCCTTTGATACCATTTATGCCGAAGGGCAGCGCCGGTATATGGAGAGCTTTTCGGCCTATGCCCGGTCATTCATCGGTAACCTGGAACGGCCTGATGTAGATAAGATCAACGGGCTCAGCCCGGTTATTTCCATTGAGCAAAAAACTACCTCCCGGAATCCCCGCTCTACGGTAGGTACCGTTACGGAGATCTACGATTTTATGCGGCTTCTTTTTGCTCGCGCCGGGGAAGCGTATTCCTACCTGTCCGGGGAAAAAATGGTGCGCCAGTCCGAAGACCAGATCTTGGATCATATCTTAGCTACGTTCAGTGGGCAAAAGTTATCCATTTTGGCGCCGGTAGTGAAAGGCCGTAAAGGACACTATCGCGAGCTCTTCCAGCAGACCCGGAAATCGGGATATTCACGCGTGCGCGTGAATGGAGAGGTACTCGAACTTACCCCTAAAATGCAGGTGGACCGGTATAAAACACATGACATTGAGATCGTCATCGACAGGATCTTAGTGGATGAAAAGGACCGCTACCGGATCAGCCAATCGGTAGGTACGGCACTTAAGGAAGGGAAAGGCATCCTGATGTTGCTCGACGAAGCCGGGGATACCTATCATTTTTCAAAATATTTAATGGACCCTAAAACGGGTCTTTCCTATGATGAGCCTGCGCCCAATACTTTTTCTTTCAACTCACCTTATGGCGCTTGTCCGAAATGCAACGGGCTGGGGCAGATCGAAGAGATCACAGAAGATTCCATTATACCCGATCGCTCCTTGAGCATCAGCCGGGGTGGGATCCTTCCCCTAGGCGAGTTCAGGGATATTTGGATCTTTAAGAAAATTGAAGCCATTCTCAAACGGCACAAAGTAAACTTGTCCACACCCATCAAGGACATCCCCCGGGAAGTGTTAGGTGTGTTGCTGCATGGGGATTCCGTACCTGTAGCCGTTAAATCCGTCAAGTACCCGGGTACCGACTGGCACACAAAGTTTGAGGGCATCATAAAATTCTTGGAAAAACAAAAAGAGGGTGGTTCGGAAAAGATCCAAAAGTGGGTGAATGATTTTACCGTGACCAAGACCTGCCCGGAATGTAACGGCACACGCCTGAAGAAAGAGGCGCTGCACTTTTTGATCGATCAGAAGAACATCGCCGAGCTGGCCATGCTCGATATCCGGTCGCTGGGGCAATGGTTCGAAGGCTTGGAGTCCAGGTTGGATGAAAAGCAGCGACGGATCGCGTCAGAGATATTGAAAGAATTACGAAAAAGGATCGGCTTCTTGCTGGATGTAGGATTAGAATATTTACAACTAAACCGGTCGCTCAGGTCTTTGTCGGGTGGGGAGGCCCAGCGTATTCGTTTAGCCACGCAGATCGGGACGCAGTTGGTAGGGGTATTGTACATTTTGGATGAGCCTAGCATTGGTCTTCACCAGCGTGATAATGTGAAACTCATCCGCGCACTAAAAGACTTGCGTGATTTAGGAAACTCGGTCATCGTGGTGGAGCATGACAAAGATATGATGATGGAGTCCGATCATGTGATAGATATAGGCCCTGGCGCAGGTAGGCACGGCGGAATCATCGTGGCCCAAGGCAGCCCGGCAGATTTCTTGAGCCTGGACAGCACCACTGCACAGTATTTAAAGGGCTCCAAAGAAATAGCAATACCAAAAAAGAGACGAAAGGGAAACGGAAAAAAACTCGTTTTAAAAGGAGCATCAGGCCATAATCTCAAAAAAGTAGACCTTCAATTGCCTTTGGGCACGATGACGCTCATTACCGGGGTTTCGGGGAGCGGCAAGTCTACGCTTATCCATGAAACGCTATTCCCTATCCTCAACCAAAAGTTTTACCGGTCACGAAAAGAGCCGATGCCTTACAGCAGCATCAGCGGGCTAGAGCATTTGGACAAAGTGATAGAAGTGGACCAGTCTCCCATAGGGAGAACACCACGCTCCAACCCCGCTACTTACACTGGGGTGTTTTCTGACATCCGGGCCTTATTCGCGGAGCTCCCAGAAGCTAAGATCCGGGGATACCGGCCGGGAAGATTTTCTTTCAACGTAAAAGGAGGGCGTTGCGAAACCTGTGAAGGGGCCGGGCTTCGACTGATAGAAATGGATTTCCTCCCTGATGTACATGTGCCCTGTGAAACCTGCAAGGGGAAACGCTACAACCGCGAGACACTGGAAGTACGCTTCAAAGGGAAATCCATTTCCGATGTGCTCGAAATGACCGTAGAAGAAGCCGTAGGCTTTTTCGAACATCAGCCCAAGATCTTAAGAAAGATCAAGACGCTGCTTGACGTAGGGCTCGATTACATCTCGCTGGGGCAGCATGCCACTACTCTTTCTGGTGGTGAAGCGCAACGGGTAAAACTGGCCACTGAGCTTTCTAAAAAAGATACAGGTAAAACCATGTATATACTGGATGAACCCACCACCGGTCTTCATTTCCAAGATATACAACACCTGCTGGATGTATTGAACCGCTTGGTAGACAAAGGCAACACTGTATTGGTGATCGAACATAACCTGGATGTGATCAAAGTGGCGGATTACATTGTAGACCTTGGTCCCGAGGGTGGGCAAGCCGGCGGTGAAATTGTAGCCAAAGGAACACCGGAAGTAGTGGCGAAAAACAAAAAAAGCCATACCGCGCGCTTTTTAGCGGATGAATTAGCAGGTAAAACTTCTTGATCCAGGTTGAGTTACCACATTTTCTTGATGAATGGCAGGGACGCGGAGAATATAAGGGGACTTCTTACATAAGATATGGCCTGGGAATAAGTTAACAGCTTTTACTAATACCTCGGTCCAAAGTTCTCGTATAACAAAGTATTGAACATTCATGGTAATATAGAGCTTAAGATCATGAACAAGTTGCTTATCACAGTCAGTTGGATGGTTATCTTTTTGAGTATGACCCATTCCCCGGTACGCGGGCAGCTAAATGGAGATACCTACCAAGAAGCAAAGTCCGCGGGCTATGCCACTTGGACCCTCACCTATGCGGAAGCGCCCGGGTTCGCTGCCGAAACCGAAAAGGGCATATCGGGGATCACGATCGATATTATGGAAAAATTCCGGGAGTATGTTCAAGAGAAAGAGAAAATAAAAATTGCTTTGAAATTTGAGGCTCAAGACCCTGGAAATTTCACCTTGTTCCTGGACCAGGTAAAAACAAGTTCAGGCGGGGTATTCGGGTTAAGCAACACCACCATTACCGAGGACCGCAAAAAGAGCTATGCTTTTAGTCCTCCCTATATCACCAACATCAGTATGATCCTCACCCGCAACTCCGTTCGTACCCTAATGGATATAGAGGATATTGCACAGTCATTTAAAGGGATGACCGCTGTTACGGTCAAAAACTCGACGAATGAAAAAAGAATACTAGAAATCAAAAATCAATACTACCCGGCGCTCACCCTTGAATATGTGCCTTCTTTCCGGGAGGCCATGGATATGGTTTTGAGCAACCCCAAAAAATTCACCCACCTAGACTTTACGTATTACTTTGACGCTATCCAAAGCCGGCAGCCGGTAAAAAGACACCCTGCAGGAGATGATAGGACTGAAGAATTTGGGATCATTATGCCTAAAAATAATGATTGGGCCCCGTTGCTAGCAGAGTTTATGAGCTCCGGGTTCTTAAATAGTATGGAATATAAGGAGATAATCACCAGGCATTTAGGAAAAAGTGCGGTGAGCTTTTTTGATTCTTTGAAATGAAAGGTTGTAAGACTGTAGAAAAAAATGCCGCCCATTTGGGCGGCATTCTCATTCATCAACCAAAACCTTGAAATTTATCAACTATGAATAAATTACTTACTCTATAGTTAAGAGAATTTTGAGTAAAAGAGTTCCATAGGCACAAAAAAGAAAGAAGGATATTGATTTATTCTCCTAATCAGCAGATTATCATGGCCTTTGGTTAACTTCCTTGAAAATAAGTTGTTCTTTTGAAAGCAAACAAACGTGGATCATGATACCAATACCAAGTTCGGATTTTCCCAGGGTGATTATTGTAGGTGGAGGCTTTGCAGGGGTGAAGCTTGTGAAAAAACTAAAGAACCTGCCTGTACAGATTGTACTATTTGATAGGAATAACTACCATACCTTTCAACCACTCCTGTACCAAGTGGCAACAGCAGGCTTAGAACCCGACTCGATAGCCGATCCACTCAGGAAGCAGTTGGAGCCTGTAAAGAATTTTTTCTTCAGGATGGCAGAAGTACACACTATAGATAGTGAAAATAACAAGATATTTACGGAGATCGGGGAGTTGGATTATGACTACCTGGTGATTGCCACCGGCTCAAGGACCAACTTTTTTGGGAATGTATCGATTATGCAGCATGCTTTTCCCCTGAAACAGATCCCACAGGCCCTAGACCTGAGGAGTCATATCTTACAAAATTTCGAGGCGGCTACCATCACCGAGGACTTAATGGAAAAAAAGTCAAGGATGAACATCGTTATCGTAGGCGGTGGGCCTACGGGGGTGGAAGTAGCCGGGGCCCTGGGGGAACTCAAGAAAACGATCCTCCCGAAAGATTATCCCGAGCTTGATTTTGAAAAGATGTCGATCATTTTACTTGAAGGCTCTCCAAGGCTCTTAGGAGGTATGTCAGAGGTATCTTCAGAGCGGGCCATGAAATATTTGGAAAAATTCCACGTGCAAGTGTACCTCAATACATTAGTGGAGGACTATGACGGCCACGGAGCGAAGTTGAGCAACGGTGAGGAGATCAATACTCACACGCTGATCTGGGCTGCCGGGGTAAAAGGGAACTATCCCGAGGGGCTCTCTCCCTCTTCCTTAGAAAGGGACCGTATATTGGTAGATGAATGTAATAGGGTAAAGGGATATGACAATATTTTTGCTGCGGGGGATATTGCCTCTATGAAAAGCGAAGAGTACCAAAGAGGGCACCCGATGCTGGCCCCAGTGGCGATCCAGCAGGGAAATCACCTCGCGAAAAATTTTAAGCGACTTTTGAAAGGTGAAGAGCTCAAGCCCTTTACGTACCTCGATAAAGGATCTATGGCTACCGTAGGCAGGAATAAGGCCGTGGTAGACCTACCTGGCAATGCCCGTTTGGGTGGGTTTATGGCCTGGGGGATCTGGATGTTCGTGCATTTGATCTCTATTATTGGGTTTAGAAATAAGCTCGTCGTGTTTTTGAACTGGGTATGGAACTACTTTACCTACGATAAAGGAACACGGCTGATCATTCGTAAATTCGTTCCTAAAAGATTGCGAATGCAACAAAAGGAACTGGAAGTTACCAAATGAAACCATCTTACACCCAATATTTAGTAGGGATACTGCTTTTAGGATTTTCAGCATACCAATTTTATCTCCGGGAATACGTTGAATTTTCATTGTACATCACCGCCGGGGCCGCCTTTATTACGATGGGGGTCATACGAGATAAACGGTTTGTGAAATACGAAAGGTTTTTAAACATCCTTTCATGGATATTGATCTTCACCGCTGGTTTTTTGCTTTTATTTTTGTTCAGGACGGATGGATGATCCTTTTATAGGGGCTTTTTTCCATTGATGTAATGACCAAAAGACCCTACCCAATTTATTCATTAACTTTATAAAGCCGGATTAGTAAGAGTGAATAAGATCAAACTTTACTGGACACTGCAGGTAGGGGGGTGGATGGCCTATGCCCTCGGGCAGATCGTAGTTTTCCAAACGACCAGTTCCAGGCAGATCATATTTTGGCTAGCAGAAGCTTGTATCTTTTTGTTGTTCACCCACCTTTTTAGGAACTTCATAGTCAGGAACCGGTGGCTGGATTACGATATGAACAAGCTGATCCCCCGGGTGCTGATCGCCGTGTTCATCTTGAGTTTTGTGATCTACGGCACGCGATTATTAGTGGCTTTGCCTCTAAATATTTATGACCCCGAGGTGGCATGGAGCCGCAATACAGTGTTGGGGCTGGCGGCAGTCTATGGTTTGACTATTTTTGTGTGGTCCGTACTGTACTTTATTTATCACTATTTTGAACGCTATAACCTTTCCCTGAAACACGAGGCGGCAGTTAACGAGATCGAATTGAACAATCTAAAAGCACAGCTCAACCCACACTTTATCTTTAATGCTTTGAACAGCATACGGGCATTAGTGGATGAGAATCCCAAGAAGTCAAAAAATGCGATCACCCAGCTGTCGAATATCCTTAGGAATTCCCTAGCCTCTAACAAAAAGAAGCTTACCAACTTCGAAGATGAGCTCAGGACGGTAAAAGACTACTTGGGGTTAGAAAGTATCCGCTTTGAAGAAAGGCTCAAAACTGAATTTGATATCCACCCGGACTCTTATAATTTTTTGGTCCCCCCGCTTATGTTCCAAACCCTCGTTGAGAATGGGATAAAACATGGCATATCAAAACTTAAAGAAGGAGGGGCCATCAATATGAAGACTACCATCGAAAATAATAAGCTCAAAGTACAGATCAGGAACACAGGTACCTTGGACCTGGATGGTGCCAGTAAAAAAGATAAAGAAGGGCTTGGACTTCGTAATACGGCACAACGATTGAGTTTGCTGTACGGGGAAGAAGCTTCGTTTAAAATATTCAACGAATCCGCGGATATCGTGCTCACAGAATTAATAATCCCTCAACAAACATAAATGTATGAGAACACTTATTGTAGATGATGAAAGACTGGCCAGGAAAGAACTCAACTCATTACTGGAAGACTATGACGAGATTGAAGTCGTTGGCGAGGCCGCTAATGCCGATGAGGCACTGGAATTGATCAATACGGTTAACCCCGACTTACTTTTTTTGGATATTCAAATGCCGGGCAAGACAGGCTTCGAGTTATTGGAAATGCTCGATAATGTCCCTAAAGTGATCTTTACCACCGCTTACGATGAATTTGCGCTAAAAGCGTTTGAAGTCAACGCCTTGGACTACTTACTCAAGCCTATCCAGCCTGAGCGCTTGAAGGACAGCATCAGTAAACTGCCGGAACCCCGGGCTACTTCTGAAGATACCACGGGAAAAAGACTTACCCTGGAAGACCAGGTGTTTGTCAAGGACGGGGACAAGTGCTGGTTCGTGAGCCTTTCAAACATCCGGCTTTTCGAGTCCGACGGTAACTATATCAAAGTTTACTTTGACAACAACCGGCCTATGATCCATAAATCACTGAACGCTTTAGATGAAAAACTTGATCCTCGACATTTCTTTAGGGCCAGCCGGAAGCACATTGTGAATCTCAGTTGGGTAGAGGGTATAGAACCTTGGTTTAACGGGGGACTGATGGTGCGCTTGAAAGGTGGCGATAAAGTGGAGGTGAGCCGCAGGCAGGCCGCTAAGTTTAAAGAAATGATGAGTTTATGAAGATCCTTTGGATTGGTTCTTAAGAATTTCAATCAATTCTTGCTCCACGTTCCAATCGCGGGCAAATTTTAGCATGGCAGTAGCCTCTAATTCAGTGACATAACCCTTGAGATTATTGGCTTGCCATACCGTCTCTATAAACATGACGCGTTTGTCTTTGGGATAGTCCCCTACTACACCATCTAGGTACTCCCTAGCCCGCTCAAACGAATTAAAATAATCTTCTGCTATGAATGCATTGGCCCATTCTAGCTCTTTGTGGCCATCCAATTCGTCTGCAGTTGCTTGAAGATCAGCTCTTTCCACGTCATCAAGGCCATGGTAATGAAATATAACGGATTTCAGTAGAAGGTAAGCCTTTTTTTCTTCGCTTGTCATATCGGTTAAAATTCCGTACAAAAAAATAAAATATTTTATCAAAAACTATACTCTTTCCAACTTAAAAAGAACAGGTTTACTCATACTCACGTCCAATTCAAGGCTGGCAATTTGCAAGTTCAGCAGGTACAGGCCATCCACTATAGTATCGTCTACATAGACCAGTTCGGTTATGGTAGAGGACTTTGATAACTCGCCCGGAAATCCCCAAAAATTACGATGAGCGCCCAGCGCTCCCCCATCTACCTCCTTGTCTACAGAAGGTAGATCCACCAAAACATGTTTTACACCACGACTTCTCATAAGCTGTGTAATAGCAGGTTCGAAAAAGGGTGGATTGGTCCCTGAATAGTTCCGTGTAAGTTTGTCCCTGCCATTCGGCATAGTTCTTACAATGACCGCTTCCGTGCCCAGGTAGGGTAGCTTTTCATAGTCGGCTAAGGTGATGACCCGGTCACCATTTTCCATCTTCCGTGGCGTTAATGTTATTAATTGCGCCATAAAATGGAAGGTGAGAAGACATTGATTGATCGTACCATCCGCTGCGCTCGAGATATGCCCAAAGCACTCGGTGTGGGTGCCATTACCGTGAGGTGTGATGAAGATCTCTTTATGATTTACTACGCCCCCCTCACGTGTGTCCCCGACAAAATCACCGGACCTTACAGGCTCAAACTTTATATCTTTTGAGTAATAACAGTTTGGGTTTTCACCCCCACTCCTTACGGGAATAGAGATATCGATAGGCTTGGCCAGGTCCGCTTCGTAGCCAGGTCCGTGATGCACAAATTGAATTTTCATAGCCAACTAATCAATAAAAAGATCAGAAGATATTTTATCTGCTAATAACTTACCCTTATTAGTCAACCCTAAATGCTGATTTGTAATCTTTGCCAGCTTGGAATCTAATAAGTCACGGATATAGGTAGCCCTGTCTTTCAACAGGTTTACATTGAACTCATCCTTTAACCTCGCTAGGTCGGTACCCCATTTTGTGCGTAAGGTGGTAAGCAAGTATTCGTTTACTTTGTCTTTCTTCTCCAAGACCTCTCGTTCATAAGGGACCACACCTGCCGCTATCGACTTCATGTATTTACCATTATTGCTGATATTGAATTGCCGGCTCTTCCCGTCGTAGGAATGTGCACTGGGACCTATACCTAAATACTCCTGTTGTTTCCAATAGCTGGAGTTATGGCGAGAATAATAGCCCGGAAGGCAAAAATTAGATATTTCGTACTGTTCATACCCCGCTTTACCCAGTATATCCAGCATGAGCTCGAATTGATGCGCTGCCTGTTCTTCGTCAATAGCAGGGAATTTGCCCCGTGCCTGCCGTCGGCCGAACACGGTTTTTGGCTCTATGGTTAAGCTGTAAGTGGAAATATGGCCTGGTCGATGGTGTAAGGCGCGCTCGAGATCTTCTACCCATTGTGCCTCACCTCGGCCGGGAATGCCGTAGATAAGGTCTAAGCTAATATTGTCAAACCCAAGTTGCCGGGCCAGTGCTAGGCATTCTTCCCCTTGTAGGCGGGTATGCGCACGGTTAAGTAGTTTTAAAACCTCTTCGTCAAAAGTTTGTACTCCTATGCTAAGACGATTGACTGGGCTTTCCTTTAATTCTTTTAGCTTGGAGTACGAGAGGTCATCCGGGTTGGCTTCTAAAGTCACTTCAGCGCCAGGTGTCACGTTGTACAAGTCGTATACTTGGTGCAAAATCGCTGCCAGGTCTTCGTTGTCTAACAGGGAAGGGGTGCCCCCGCCAAAATAAAGCGTGTTTACTTCTTCGTTGTGCAGGTAATCCCTTTGTAATGAAAGCTCTTTGATAATAGCCGCTACCATTTCTTTCCGGTAGGATGGATTGACACTAAAATGGAAGTCGCAGTAAAAACAAGCCTGCTTACAAAATGGGATATGAATATATATGCCTGCCAAGTGCTTATCTTTAACAATTCGTTCAAAATTAGGTCATTCTTTGAGAACATTATTCCTGTGTTGGATTATTCTAGCTTCGCCATATCTGCTGGCCGGGCAGGACTGCCAAGTCCAATGGCAAGGAATTGCCGGAGATATCACCCAGTTCAAGTCGGTGACACGGGAGATAATCACCTGCGATTCGATCCAGGCTTTAAGGCGCCTTTCAGCGGGAGTCCAACAGCTCCACCAAAAGGGATACTTACTGGCATCTTACCAGCTAGACCTTAGTAGGAATGACACCCTAGTGATCAATGTCTACCTTGGAGAGCAGTTTACCTGGGCCAAACTAAATACAACCGATATACCTGGCCAGGTATTAAACCGGGGTGGTTTCCGTCAAAAAGATTACCTTCATTATCCTTTCAATAACAAGGAGATCCGGAGACTGTTTAAGAAGATGGTCATACACAGTGAGAACAATGGCTTTCCTTTTGCTTCCATCTATTTGGACTCTGTATCGATCAATGATAAAGCGATTTCCGCAAAGTTAGTATACCACGAAGGGCCTAAAATCACTTATGACAGCTTGCAGGTGAAAGGGCCGGTAAAAATAAAAAGATCGTGGCTGGCCACTTACTTGGGCGTGACGGTCGGCAAGCCTTTTTCCCAACGGGATATCTCTGCCATTCGCAGTAAGATAAATAGCTTGGGTTTTGCCCAGCTTGACGCGGAACCCAAGCTCACCTTTCAAAACAAGGAGGCTACCTTAAGATTGGAACTGGCCCCAAAGCGAGCAAGTAGGATCGACGGCATTATCGGGTTTTTACCCAACGAGGAAGAAGAAGGCAGGCTGCTGATCACGGGCCAATTCGACCTTTCCCTGCGGAATCTCTTCAACAGCGGCAAAGGCCTGGATATTCGTTGGCAGAGTCTGAGGCCACGGTCGCAGCTTTTGGATATCCAGTATGACCATCCTCGGCTGTTTCATTCTACCTTGGATTTCCATGGCTCTTTTAACCTACTCCGGGAGGACACCACCTTCATCACCCGGCAGGCGGAGATCAATTTTAGCTACCGGCCTTCGGAGCATAGCCTTTCCTTATTTTCCCAGTTCCGTTCATCCAACCTGCTCAGCGCCAGCGCTTTTGAAGACGCTACAGAGCTGCCCGAGATATCCGACTTCTCCGTTGACTATTACGGGATCCGTTATGATTACAGGGGGCTCAATGATCCTATACTCCCGACGTCAGGCACCAGTGCCTTCATAGACGCAGCTGTAGGATCTAAGCGTATCCAAAGAAATGCTGATCTTCCCGCGGAGCTTTACCAAGGACTGGACCTTAACTCCGTCCAGTATACCTTGTCAGCGGGGTTAAAATCTTACCGGCGTGTAAACCGCTATTTTATTTTGTATCACCAGCTCAGGGCAGCTAAGATCATCAATGACCGGCTCTTTTTGAACGACCTTTATCGTGTCGGTGGATTGTTGTCCCTGAGGGGTTTCAACGAAAACTTTTTTTTCGCCTCGGATTACGTGCTTTCTAACTTCGAAGTACAATTCCATTTTCAACCCGGCGCCTATTTTTTTGCTTTCTATGACCAGTCCTATTTGTACTACGATGTAAGTCAAAATCAATTTGAAGATTATCCTTTAGGTATTGGGGTAGGGCTAAATCTGCCCGTGGCTTCAGGCCTAGTCAGCTTGGCGTACGGGTTGGGTCGCTCCCAAGATCAACCCTTGAGCTTAAGCCTTTCTAAATTTCATTTCGGTTATGTAGCTAAATTCTGATAAATTGCGTGAAAACCTATTGGGCAGTGATTAAAAACATTCATTTCTTGCTGGTCTTTTTACTGCTGGCAGCCGTTCCGGCTACGGCTTCTGATACCCTGCTAGTCAAAGACCTATCCGAAGAGTGGATCTTTTATCACCCCGGGAAAGAGCAATACCTGCCCTTAGTGGATCACCGGGAATTACGGGGTAAGACCATCCATTTTCAAATATCAGACCCGGAGCAAATAGATACTTATCTGAAAGTAAGTAGTATCCAAGAAGTATCGCTTTTTGTCAATAACCAACTGTTAAGTACGCTAAAGGGAGATACCCTGTTGTTTTCCTTGCGGGATGTGAAAAGTTATGTGGGCTTTCCCCTGCAATTTACCCTGTATAGCCCGAGGCTTACAGCAGGTTCCATTAAAACGGAAATGGTGACCATTACAGGGCGGCCACCCGGTAAAATTGGTGAGGTGCCGCTTACCTTCAAAAGAGAGAGATCATCGTTTGCCGGCTTTTTTACCTTGGCACTGGTCGTTATTTTAATCTTTACAGCGATATTATACTATTACTTTCCACGTACTTTCATGGAATATTTCAAAATAAGCCGGGCCTTTTCCTTCCGCGAGACCGAAGAAAACCTGTTGAAAAGCCGGCCCATATCCCAGGTGAACTTCTATTTCTACTTGTTCTTCTGCCTCTTGGTGGCGCTAGTGCTCATGACCGTTGCACACTTGGGGGACATTAGGCTTTCCCACCCGGGACCCTTCATTTACAACAGCCTCGGGGAAGGGATATGGCGGTGGAGTAAGCTTATACTGGCGGTGTTTGCCTGGTTGGTGATCAAATTCATCTTAATTAACAACATGGCGTGGCTTTTCAAATTAGGCAGCTTTAACAATAATCATTTCTACAACCATATCCGTATCAACCTAGTCATTTTGTTAGTGATTTTAGCTGTTATCGTCCTGTCCTATTTTTCTTTCCATACTGTTGCAGAGAGTTTTTATCAAGCCCTGTTTTACCTATCCTTGGTTTTAATCGCCCTAGGGATATTAGTGATTTATTTGAAGCTAATGAATGCGGGCAACTTCAAAAATGTGCATTTATTTTCCTACCTTTGCGCCACCGAATTGATTCCATTTGGAGTAATTATCAGTTCGGGTTTAAATCAACCATTCTGAAAAAAAAGACTAGTTGAGAAGTAATGACAGACAAAGTGAAAGAAAGGATGCGGGCCGTTAAGAGCGTCCTAGTTTCCCAACCTAAGCCCGCTGATGAAAATTCACCCTATTTCAAGTTGGCAGAGAAGTATAATCTCAAAATCGATTTCAGGCCCTTTATACAGGTAGACCCGGTATCGACCAAAGAATTTAGGAAACAAAAAATAGATATTCTTAATCATACCGCGATCATATTTACTAGCCGAAATGCAGTAGATCATTTTTTTAGGATCTGTTCAGAACTGAAAATAGAGATGCCCGCGGATATGAAGTATTTCTGTATATCCGAGCAAACCTCTAACTATTTGCAGAAATACATCATCATTAGGAAAAGAAAGATCTTCACAGGACATCGTACTGCGGGAGACCTTTTAGAGATACTGAAAAAGCACAAGAACGAAAAATATCTTTTCCCGTGCTCGGATATCAGGAAGGACGACATTCCTAATTTCCTTAAATCTAACGGGTTTAATTACACGGAGGCCATCATATACCGGACCGTGGCCAGTGATCTTTCTGACCTGGAAAATGTGTATTATGACATACTCGCTTTTTTTAGCCCTTCCGGGATCAACTCTTTGCTGGTAAATTTTCCTGATTTCAGCCAGAATAATACAAGGATCGCTGCTTTTGGGCCTACTACCTCCAAAGCGGTGCGTGATGCAGGATTATTTTTAGATATAGAGGCCCCATTACCAAATGCGCCTTCTATGACCGGCGCTATCGAGTTATATATAAAAAAAGCTAACGGTTTAAAGTAATTTTTTCTATAAAACTTACAAGTAACAAAGGTTTTTAGTACTTTGAGTTTGAATCTATTGTCAAAAAAGCTTTATCTTTAAGACTGCTTTTGACAATTAGGCTATGTATAAGTCATTTTTTTACATATTTGCGGCAGCCTTATTTTTTAGTTTTACGGCAAAGGCTCAACAGGATGCGCCCTTTACGTTTCACATGAAAAATATGCTGTATTATCACCCTGGGTTCTCTGGAACAGAGGGGATAACACAGATTACAGCTGTTTACCGGAATCAATGGGCAGGATACCAGCCTACTTTTGATGATGGTGGCGCGCCGATAACGCAAATGGTCAGCATGACGACACCTATATATAGGTTAAGAAGTGGTTTCGGAGCCATGATCGTTAATGATACCCAAGGACCGCAGAACAACTTACAGGTTCAAATGTCTTATGCTTATCACCTGGGGATCAAAAATTCCAAATTGAGTTTTGGAATACGAGCAGGTGTATTTTCCCAATCCTTTGATTTCGATCTTTACCGGGCCATCAACCCTGAAGATCCGATCATCCAAAACCAGTCGGGCAGGGACTCCCAAGTCAGGCCCGATATGGCACTGGGAATGTTTTACCGGGCAGAAAAACATTATGTCGGCTTGAGTTTTAATCACATCCTTCAATCAGAGTTTAACTTTGGTCTAAATAATGTCCGAAATGCCTTGGAAAACCACGCCTACTTGACCTTAGGCTACATTCACACCGTTAATTTTGACCTTAAATTAGAGCCCTCCGTTTTAATACAAACCGATTTCAATGAGTATGCTTTTGCGTTGGGAGGACTAGCCTATTATAAAGATAGAATGTGGGGAGGGTTTACCTTTAGGCAGTCTGACGACATTAATGTGCTGCTAGGGTACAATTTTTTGAAAGATAAATCGTTAAGTTTTGGCTACTCGTTCGGTTACATAGTGGCAGAGCAGGAAGCCAAGCAGCCCACTACTCATGAAGTATTACTGAGTTACCAACTGCCGGTGAATCCTGGCAGTGGTAAAAAGGTGGTACGAACCCCTAGGTATAGATATTAAAGTGAAATTACTTTGCAAATAGATATAAAATACTCAATTTGGACGAGATTAATTTTATAGTAAATAGTCTGAATTATTTTTTTAAAAGGTAAATAGATTTTTTTTTATATATTTCTGTTTTCAAAACTTAAAAATTCTGGTTGGTTTTAACTTAGTCAGTAAGTTAAAATATTAAAGAAAAAAGTGTTATGCGTAAAGTTAATCGAAGATTTTCCTACGTCCTGTTAATGTTATCTTCAGCGCTATGTGGAGGTTGTGGACTCTTAGGACTCGGCAGTGGTGGCGGAGGTGACCAGGGAGAATTGGTGGGTGTACCGGGAAGAGAAGGATGGACCATGGTGCAGCCCTATGGTATGGTACCTATCCCAGCCGGAACTTTTCATATGGGGCAGGCAGACGAAGATCCTGCATCAACTCAAATCAATTTTAACAAGCAAGTTACGATCGGTTCATTTTACATGGATGAAACTGAGATCACTAATAACGAATACAGGCAGTTTATCGATCACCTATTGGAAGACTCTATCAGTGTCCTGGGAGAAGACAGGATCATGGAGGACTACTACCCCGATACTACTGTATGGGTGAAGGACTTCGCGCACCACATGGGTGACCCTGTCATGGATTATTACTACTGGCATCCCGGCTATGATGATTATCCCGTGGTAGGGGTAAACTGGGAAGCGGCAGTATACTTTAGCGAGTGGAGAACCTCTTATTGGGCAGACTACCGGAGAAGTATAGGAGAGGTGCCGATGCCATCTTTTAGGTTGCCTAATGAAGCAGAATGGGAGTATGCCGCAAGAGGTGGACGTGATATGGCCAAATATCCTTGGGGTAACCCGTACATCAGGAACTCTAAAGGGTGTATGCTAGCCAACTTTAAACCGGGTAGAGGTAACTTTTACGATGATGGTTTTGCTTATTCAGCGCCTGTAGCTTCTTATTTTGCTAACGATTACGGGCTGTACGATATGGCAGGTAATGTTTCAGAGTGGGTACTGGATGACTTTAGTGCGGTATCTGTGCCTACTGTATGGGACCTTAACCCGCAATTTATTGATCCTAGGACTGATCCTAACAGCAGTAAGTACGATCCGAATATTTTCCCTAAGAAAGTGATCAGGGGAGGTAGCTGGAAGGATGTTGCATATTACTTAGAAACAGGTACAAGAACATACGAATACAAAGATTCCACACGAGCCTATATTGGATTTAGAAATGCTATGACCCACCTTGGACGCTCGTCAGGAACCGAATTTTAATTATATTTTTTAATCTAACAAGTGAGAATTACAATCATTTAACTAAAACCTTAAGACAATGAGTAGAAAAAAAGGCGGATTTGCAGAACTACTGTTTAGGACCATAATGCCTAAGGTTTATGGCATAGGAGCTGCAGTCGTAATTATTGGTGCTATGTTTAAGATCCTCCATTTGGAGGGCGCCAACCAAATGCTTATGATCGGGCTAACAACAGAAGCGATCATATTCTTTTTAAGTGCCTTTGAACCGCCTCACTCAGAGCCAGATTGGTCAAAAGTTTATCCTGAGCTAGCAGAAGATTATGAAGGACCCGTAGCGGCTCCCAGGATCTCTAACAAGTCAGGTGGTGCATCACCTACGCAGCAGATGGATAAGATGATGGAAAAAGCCAAAATAGGCCCTGAGTTAATTGAAAGTCTCGGCAAGGGAATGCGCAATATGGCCGATTCTGCTTCAAAAATGTCGAACTTGGCTGACGCCGCCGTGGCCACGAACGACTATGCTAACAATGTAAAGACCGCCTCTAAATCATTGTCAGATATGAACCAGTCCTACGCTTCTACCGCCCAAGCGATGGCTTCTATGGCTGACGCCACGAAAGATTCAAAAGAGTACCATGCACAAGTGCAAAATGTTACTAAAAATCTAAGTGCGTTGAATGCTGTATATGAAATGGAGTTGAAAGATGCGGATAGTCACGTGAAAGCAATGAACAAATTCTACACGAACATGGCTGATGCATTACAGGGTATGACGCAGGCGGGTGAGAAGACCCAAACATTCGCAAATGAACTGGGCAAGCTCACTAATAACCTAACCTCACTCAACAAAGTGTATGGAAGTATGCTTACCGCTATGAGAGGTGGAGGCAATCCCCCACAGCAAGGTGGACAGGGATGATTGAGATAGACATGATTTATTCATTACTAAAAATATTGTAAAATGGCTGGAGGAAAAGAAACCCCGAGGCAAAAGATGATCGGGATGATGTACCTGGTGCTCACGGCCTTACTGGCGCTCCAAGTGAGTAACGCGGTGCTGGAGAAGTTCGTCTTCATCGACACAGCCTTGAATAGGCAAGCACGTGAAGTTGAAGAGCAGAATAGTAAGATACTTTCAAAAATAGATGCCGAAGTAACAAAAAAAGGGAAACGAGAAGCTGATGTGAGGGCTCTAAATAAGGCTAAAGATGTGCGTCAGTCGACCCAAGAGGTGCTATCTTATTTGGATGAAACTAGGGCTACCATGGCTAAAATAACAGGCGGTGGCGATGATGATGGCTATGATGAAAATGGAAAACTTATTGGCGCTAAGGATTATGATATAGTAGGTAACTACATGATCAAAAAGGAGAATGGTAAGATCCTGAAAGACAAACTGAATGCTTATGTAGAGAAGCTGAATGCCTTGACGGGTGCTGATTTTAAGCCCTTAGCGAATGATGCCAAAGATATACCTATGGCAAAAGATGATCCAGATCAAAAGAATAAGTCTTTTTCCGAGTATTATTTTGGCAATACGCCAACAGCGGCCGGTATGGCTACAATGAGCTACTTAGAAACCGAGGTTTTAAACTATGAAGCGCTGGCCTTGGATAACTTGGCCAACGAGGTAGGGGCTAAGGATGTGGAATTTGATAAGGTGGTTCCCCTGGTACGCCCGGTATCCAATACGGTGGCGTCCGGTGGAAAATTCGAAGCACAGCTATTTATCACGGCTGCTGCATCCGGTACCAATCCTGTGTTTATGTACAACAAAAAAAGCGTACCTACCGAGGAAACCGTAAACGGGATTAAATATGGAAAGATCGAATTCACGGCTTCAGCTTCCAAGTACGATCCAAAAACGCTTTTGGCCCCGGCTAGTTTTGAGGCGGAGATCGAGTTAAACGACTCTACCTACAAGATCAAGCATGACTACTTCGTAGTGAAGCCGGTGATCCAAGTAAGGTCCGCAGCACTTTCTGCCCTTTACATGAACTGTGGTAACCAGTTAGACGTTCAAGTTCCTGCATTAGGTACCGCCTATAACCCTAGCTTTTCTTCTAGGGAAGCTTCCGTGGTCAAAGGCAATAGAACAGGGTTGGTGACCGTTATTCCTAAAGGAAGAAGCAAAGTGAAGCTTACGGTATCTAACGCCGGTAGTACACTCGGTACAGAGGTTTTTGATGTGAAGAAGGTACCGCCGCCGACGATTGATATCACGGCTAGGGGCAAAGGTGTGAATTATGAAAAAGGTGTAGCCGCTGCTTCGTTAACTACCCTGAAGGTAAGTGCTAAGGCGGAAGAGAACTTCGCTAGGGAAGTGCCTAAAGATGCGCGATACCGTGTGAAAAAGCTGAGCGTAAAATTAGCACGTGCCGGCAGGCAGATCAAAGCTCAAACATTTACTTCGGAAAATGTTGACCTGAGATCATGGAGGAGTTTGTATAGAAAAGGTGATAACCTGATTGTTAAAATAGAAAGAGTGACCAGGAGGACGTATCAAGGAGAAAGTGAAAGGTCCGTTCCTGCAACAACCATCTACAGTATTCCAATTAATTAAGGTGAGTAATGGCTAATGTAAAGAAGTTTGTTTTAGTTGTCTTAGCAGGGATTTTTGTGGTCCCCTCATTCGGTCAATTGAGTGAGTTGGACCAGTATAACCCAAATTCTATCGAACCCATACCACGTTATGAGCATTTGTTCAAAAGAAGGGTATGGAGAACGGTAGACCTTAAAGAAAAACAAAATAAAGGGTTTTTTGCCCGCGGCGGAGAGGTCACTGCTTTCATGCTGGATGCAGTGCGATCCGGAGAGTTGTTTGACATTTATGTCAACGATTCTTTGACCACTAAGATGAGTAAAGATGACTTCTTGGCCAAGATGGTTTACCAAGAGGGGATCCAGATAGACGTATGGGAGCCGGGTATTGAGTATTATGAGGGCGACCAAGTCAGGTACAACGGCAAGGTATATACCGCGATTTTCGATGAAATCACCTCTGTGCCTTCCGATGCTCCCGATGATTGGGAAGAAACCCCGGGAGTAGGAGACGCTGTCTACTTCTTGCCTAGGCAGATCAGCAAATTACGGATCATGGAAGATGTGATCTTCGATAAAAGAAGATCGAGGTTATACCACAAGATCCAATCCATTGAGTTGTTGATCCCTGGGTCTGAAACTTTGGACCAGGTAGAATTGCCTTTGGCTGTATTTAAATATAAGGATCTTCACCAGCTGTTTTTGGATAATCCTGACAAAGCCATTTGGGTAAATCGATACAACAGCGCAGAAAACAAGAATTTTGCAGATGCGCTTACCTTGAGATTGTTCCGATCTACATTATTCAAATTTGAAAATCCGGATAATGACCCTATCATAGATATGTATAAGAACCGGATGGAGGCAGTATTAGCTTCCGAATGGTGGGAAATGCAGCTGATGGAAAAGGAACATAACCTTTGGGAATATTAGAACGAAAGATCTTAATTACGCATAAGAGGAAGGAGGATATTTTATCCTCCTTTTTTGTTTTCGCTCAAATAGGTGAGTACCTGTTCCGCTTTTGTTTTGC
Source organism: Fulvivirga sp. (assembly GCA_028280565.1). Classification (GTDB taxonomy): domain Bacteria; phylum Bacteroidota; class Bacteroidia; order Cytophagales; family Cyclobacteriaceae; genus Fulvivirga. The sequence continues at coordinate 68,831 of JANQLQ010000083.1, read as the reverse complement.
CTATGGCTGCAATAAGCTGTTCCCTCGAGGTCTCGCGTATTTTACTGACCGACTTGAACTGTCTTAGGAGCGTATCGGCAGTTTTAGCGCCAATGCCCGGTATTTCCTCCAGTTCCGTTTTGAAGGTAGACTTGCTCCGTTTCACCCGGTGAAAAGTGATGGCAAACCGGTGTGCTTCATCCCTTACACGCTGCAAAAGCATCAAAGAGGGTGATTTTTTGCTGATGTGTAACGGGAGCGAATCTCCTGGGTAATAGATCTCCTCCAGTTTTTTTGCAATACCAATGATAGGGATACGTCCATAGAGGGCCAGCTCCTTAAGCGCTTCACATGCGCTGCTGAGTTGGCCTTTTCCGCCGTCGATGACGATCAGCTTAGGAAGATCACGGTTTTCCTCCAGTAACCGTTTGTATCTTCGCCCGACAATCTCCTTCATCGAGGCGAAATCATCCGGGCCTACAACGGTTTTTATGTTAAAGTGTCGGTACTCTTTTTTGGCAGGTTTACCGTCTTTAAAGCACACCATGGAGGCCACGGGGTTACTTCCTTGCAGATTACTATTATCGAAGCATTCAATATGGTCCGGGAGCTGTGTTAGCTTTAAATCTTGCTGCAATCGTACTAGGATCTCACTTTTGGGCTTTTTAGGTTTTGTTTGGGAGGCACGATCTTTTTTGTATTCGAATGCATTCTTTAGAGACAGGCTCACCAGCTTTTTCTTGTCCCCGATTTTTGGAACGATCACCTCCAGGCCCTCTTCATGGGCAAACGACAGGTTGGAAAAAATGATCTTATTACCGCTCTCATGCCTATTGCGAAGTTCATGGGCTACGTAGCTCAAGATATCTGCATCTGATTCTTCCTCTTGCTTTTTGACTTCCACCGTACGGGCTAAGATGATCGCCCCGTTTTTTATCTGAAGGTAATTGATCACTGCCAATTTTGAATCGTCAGTAACAATAGTGAAAATATCCACCCCGGTAAGCTTTGGGTTTACAATGGTGGACCGGGCTTGGAATTTATTGAGCAGTTCAAGTTTTTCTTTATACTTCTGGGCACGCTCAAATTCAAGCTTTTCTGACGCCAACTTCATTTTGTCGTTGAAATACCGGGATACGATAGAAAGGTTTCCCTTCAGGATATTCCGTGCCTGGTCTATCTCATGTATATAATCATCCTCTTGCTGTAGCCCCTCGCATGGCCCTAAGCAGTTACCGATGTGATATTCAAGGCATATTTTGAACTTACCTGCCGCGATGTTTTTACCAGAGAGGTTCAGCTTACACGTACGAATGGTGTAAAGTTTCCGGATCAGGTCTAACACGCTGTTCATAGCCACCACGCTGGTGTAGGGACCGAAATACTCCCCGGTGGCAGGGCTATAAGTACGTGTGGAAATGATCCTTGGAAAGCGTTCTTTTACGATGCAGATGTAAGGAAACGTCTTATCATCTTTTAGAAGGATATTGTATTTGGGTTGGTTCGCCTTGATCAGGTTATTTTCCAGTAGCAATGCATCGAATTCGCTATTGGCAATGGTAAACTCGATCTGGAGCGTTTCTTTTACGAGTTGCTGGGTTTTCCTATTGACATGGTACTTCTTTGTAAAATAGCTGGCAACTCTTTTCCGTATGTTCTTGGCCTTGCCCACGTAGATCAACTCCCCTTGGCGGTCGTAGAACCGGTAGATCCCGGGGTCCGTCGGGAGTTGAGATCTTTGATCTATTGAAAAGCGGGAACCTTTCATAGATCAAAACTACTGATAATCTTCCGGATCCCAGGCTTGAGGCTCTACGGAAGTACTGTCGGATCCATCGTTTGTTTTATACCGGCTGCAGTCCAGCACTACGTCTATTCCCTTCACTGGAGTTTGAAACTTACCTTTTTCATAGCCCAGCTCTTCATCGGCATATACTTTTAGCATGTAATTGCTCCATATGGGTCTTGCGGTCCGGGCTCCTTGGCCTTCATACCAGCTTTCGAAGTGAATGCTGCGCTCGTCACCCCCAACCCAAATGCCAGTGACCAGGTCTTTGGTCACTCCCATATACCACCCATCACTGGCATTGTTAGTGGTACCGGTCTTACCCCCTATTTCGTTGTCTATTTTAAGCTCCAGCGGTAAATACTGCGACGTGCCGCCATCCTCTTCTACCCCTCCACGGAGCATATATAACATCTTGTAGGCATCTTGCTCGCTAATGGCTTGCCGGGTCTCCGGTATCCAATTGGCAATAACGTTACCATTTTTATCTTCTATCCGGCTAATGAAATAGGGTTTAGTGTAAATGCCTAAATTAGCAAAAGTACTGTAGGCGCCGACCAGTTCAAAAATAGATACGTCGTTTACCCCTAGGGCGAGGGCGGGAACCGCCTGTAACTCACTTTCAATGCCTACCATTTGTGCAAACCTGACAACGTTATTCGGTTTTACAGCTTTCATCATGGCGGCGGTTATAGTATTGACAGAACGTGCCATACCTTGTCGAATGGTCATTTTTTCGCCAGAACCGTACTTGCCATCAGAATTAGGAGGTGACCATGTGCCTCCTTCTGCTAAGGGAACCGTCACCATGGCGTCTACCACCTCGTAGCAGGGTGGGTATCCTTGCTCTATGGCTGTACCATACACAAAAGGTTTAAACGTAGAGCCGGGCTGCCTCTTCCCTTGCCTAACGTGATCGTATTTGAAATACTTGTGATTGATGCCACCTACCCAAGCTTTAATATGCCCAGTTCTAGGGTCCATAGACATCATGCCGGCGTGTAAAAAATGCTTGTAGTACTTGATGGAATCGAGTGGGCTCAGTAAAGTATCAATCTCACCTTTCCAACTAAAGACCCGCATGGGTTTCTGGGTATTCATCACCACTTTGATAGAATCATCGCCCTTGCCATACTTTTTTACCAATTGCCTGTAATGGTCGGTCTTTTTAAAACTGTTCTCCAAGAAGTTAGGGATCACCCGCCGTTTATCATCTCTCCAAGGATCACGTCCTTTCCAGCTTTCGTAAAATATTTCCTGTAGCCCAGCCATGTGCTCAGCCACCGCTTCCTCAGCGTATTTTTGCATACGGCTGTCGATGGTGGTGTAGATCTTCAGGCCGTCTTCCCAAAGGTCGTAGCCATTTTCATCACACCACGTCATGAGATCATTACGTATCACGCTGCGAAAATAAGTAGCTAGTCCTGTGTTTTGATTGGTGACTTCATAGTTGGACAGATCGATAGGAAGCTCCCGCAACGAGTCCAACTCGATGAGACTTATGTGCCCGTAGCGGCCGAGTTTATTCAGCACTTCGTTCCGCTTGGCGAACGATCGGTCGTAATTGATCACGGGGTTGAAGGCGGTGTTTCCTTGGAGAAGCCCTATCAATACGGCAGATTCCTGGTAGTTAAGGCTATCTGGCACTTTGCCAAAATACGTTTCGGCCGCTGATTTTATCCCAAAAGCATTGTTGCCAAAAGGAACGGTATTTAGGTACATGGCAATGATCTCCTTCTTGGTGAAGTTAGCCTCCAGTTGTACTGAAATGATCCATTCTTTGGTTTTAATGACCAGCTGTCGTGCCCCCGGCAGCTTTAATAGTTTGCCTTCGGTTTCGGTCATGCCTTTGAAAAGATTTTCCGCTAGCTGCATGGTAATGGTACTTCCACCCCCGGCATAGTTGAACGTTAATACCCCCACGGTGGCCCGAATCAAGCCGATAAAATCAATCCCGGAATGATCATGGAAACGGTGATCTTCTGAGGCGAGGAGTGTAGTTACCAGCTCCGGGGACAGGTCGTCGTAGGTCACCTGGAGCCTGTTATGCCTGTAATACCTGCCCAAGGATACCCCGTCCACCGAGATCAGTTCTGAAGATAGGTCGTTTTCCGGGTTTTCAAGAGCCCTTAGACTGGGCATTCCCCCGTAAAGGCCTAAAAAGTTATGGCTTACGGTTAAAACATATACGGGTACCAGCGCTAAAATACTGATGAGTACGATCCAAAGTACTTTTACGCCGATCTTGAATGCTTTGTGTTGCAGGTCAAGTGTTTCTTTAAGACCCATTGGCATAGTGTTTTTGAAAAAATCTTAAGTAGGACTCGGGGTCCTTGCTATCGTAAAAAATATTAAAATTGCTCTTGGTCAATACAAATTTAAAAAATTTTGAGTTTAAAGTGTTTTCTGATATCGGATCACTGCTGATGTATTTTTCATAATAAGAAAGCGCTTCGGCCTTGGTACCGAAGTCAGAGACCATCACCATCACGTATTTATCATTTAGGATGAGGTTACTGGTCTGGAAGGTATTTTCTCCAAAACTTTCTTGGTTGTAGAGTTCCACCTTCGGACTTAACTGGTCACTCAGGCCCTTTCCAGCTTCGAAGATCAATATGAAATAGTGCTTTTCTTCGAAGTATTTGATGTACTCCGTACCAATGATCCTCCTTTGCCGTTCTTGGTAGGAACGTGAGGCTTCTAACAGGTCTTTCGCATAAGGGGTAATATCCGTATCGGGGTTTTTTTCTATGAATTCGTTAAGCTGGTACTGGTAGATGTTAATATCTTCCGTTTTTCCTGTTATTAAGATCTTGAGGAGCTTGAGCCGCGGAGTGAATACGGTCTCTTGGTATTGTTTCAAACTTTCGTTGAGTATGGCCAGCGCCGAATCGTAATGCTCTTTTTCAAATACAGCATAGGCCTGCTGGTAGATCTTCTTCAGTTTTTCGTTGGCAGCCGTGCTTTCTTCGGTATAGTTCGGGTTCAAGACAAGTTTTGCATACGTAGTATTGGGGTATTCGCTGGTTAAGAGCTCTTTGTATTGCTCCATCCGGCTGTCTTCCATGCCCTTGTAGATCAGGTAGAGCTGGTAGAGCACTTCCGGTTCATATTCGGAGACAGGGAAGCGTACCAGTAGCGTTTCGAATGCCTCTACGGCATTTTTATCTTCTTCCAGGTTATACTTGTAAATGTTTCCTAAGGCATAGTACGCATCTTCGACCTTCTTTAAGGCCGCCTCTTGTGCTTCTGGGGAAAAGGGTACTTGGCTATACATGGCATCTGCGCGTGAAATACCTGTTTCACCCGGCGGAGAGCTAGGGTCCGCCTGTTCCGTGCCCGGATCGCTCGTAGTATTTTCTTCGGCTAATTCAGCTACTTGTTGTACAGCTTCCTTATTGGATCTCCTCCAGTTATCCTCTAGTACCCGGTCGCCCCATATCCTTTGGAATTCAGTTTGTCCTAACGCTACAGCGGAAGGGTTGCCAAAATACCAACTTGTGCCGGCAATACCTGTATTTTCGTTGAAAGCGTTGAAGTTGTTCGCCCTCCGCTGCCTTTTTTTTGCTCTTTCTTCTTCCAGTCGTTTCCTTTGCGCTTCCTCTTCCAGTACCTGGTCAATCCGCGCCCGGATCTCGACACTGTCTAGCTCGGCTAACGCTAGTAAACTATCTTGTTCTTGTATGGTGTTCAGTTGTTTCACAAAATCAGCCAAGATCTCCTGCCGGGCCTTTATCTTCTCGTAGTTGTCATGATCTTCGGGTAAGCTCGTGATGGTGCTATCGTAATAGGACTTGGCAAGTTCATAATTTTTCAGGCTGTCGTAGTAGATTATTCCCAGTCTTAGGTAAGATTGTCCCTTTTGTCTTTCATTAGAAATAGCTTCACGGACTGAGGATTTGTAATGCTCAATGGCCGTCTCCAAGTTATCCTGTTTCAGTTCGAACTCGCCCATCTCATAATAGATCTTATCCTTGAACTCCCGGTTTTTCTTATCGGTCAAAAGCTTTTCAAACATCCGGCGTGTGGCCCGGGCATCGCGCGACTTCCCAATATCGGCTACTTGTGCCATATTTAGCCGCGCATAGAAATCCAGCTCGTATTCCGGGTGGCTGGCAATGCATTTTTTGTAATTGTTATAAGCTTCGGCATCAAATCCTAACTTTTGGTAGATCTGGCCTATCATGAAATAGATCCTGCCTTTGCCATCCCTCTTTTTTAAGAGAGGAGCGGCCTTTACCAGGTTTTCCAATTTCCGGTCCATATCACCGGTCACTTCATAATAATAAGCACGATTGAGATGAAGGAATTTCTCGTTTGCCGGGCCTATTTTTTCCTTCTTGAGGTAATCAGATACTTCAACAGCGTTGTTAAATTCTTTATAATCCGTAAATGTCCTCAGCAGGTGAATAAGGGCACGATGCCGCGCATTGTCATCCTCACTTTTGTTGTTTACATATTTAAAAGTTTCGATGGCGTTTACATAGTCTAAACTGTAATACCTTGCCAATCCTACGAGTATATAGCTATCGTCTACCCATTTACTGTTTTTATGTCTTTCTATGGCGATAGACGCTTTTTTTATGGTCTCTTCAATTTGGGTGCTGTACGATTCCGCTAGGGTAGAGTCAGGTTCCGGGTAGATCTTGAGTACTTTATTGTAATCATTATCCCGGTTATCCTCTATGATGCCCTCTACTTCGTCCACGCTTTCCTTGGCGTAGAAATAAGCATTATAATGAGCCGTGGTATTATGATAGGCTTTACTAATAATATTCTTACGTTCGGCCGAACAGCCCAGCAAATATACCCCCGCAGTTATGAAGACCACCTGTTGTAGAAAACGCATTTTAAATACTCTGAGAAACTTGTACTTACAGATATTATTCACCAAACGTAAAAAGTGTAGTATTTAATACAATAATAGTTTATTATCTCTATTTTTGGATAAGTAATTACTAATTCTATGGCATTTTGAGGGCGAGAAAGACACTTTCCAGCTGGCTGGTGAACAGGTATCTTCTTATTATAAGGAACGAGGAGAATTTTGCCGAAAAATCTACCTTGAGCTTTACGTATGCCAAAGTCATTCTCTTAGCGGTCACAGTGTTCATTGTTTTGATGCTTTTAAGCTTGCTCCTGGTCAAAACACTGCTGGCACAATGGTTTGACCCTAGGCATGCACAGATCGAGGCAAATAAAAGGCTTTATGAGCTTACGGTTAAAGTAGATTCGTTGGCCAGCGAGGTAAGCCAGAAAGATCGGTTCATTATGAATTTCCAACGGGTACTCAGCGGTGATACCACGAATGTTTACGACGCTTATGAGAACCCAACCTCTGTAGAAAATGAAGTCCTCAATGGGAGTGTAGACATCAACCGGCTGTCGCCGGTAGATTCTCAATTCAGGCAAGAATTCGAGCAAACTGACCTGTCATTACTTCGTTTTGCATCCACCTCCTACGAAGATATACAAGAGATATTCTTTTTTTCACCGATTAGCAATGGGTTTGTATCTGCCCCGTATAATGTGCAAAAGGGACATTACGGTGTAGATATCGTGGCCAAAAAGAACGAGCCTGTAAAGTGTGTGGCCGATGGTACGGTGATCATGGCTTCTTGGACCCAGGATTCGGGCTATGTCATTGCTATTCAGCACCGTGGAAACGTGATATCAGTATATAAGCATAATGCCAAAATCTTAAAAGAAGTTGGTAACTTTGTGAATGCTGGAGAAATAATTTCCATCATTGGGAATACCGGGGATCTTACGGATGGCCCTCATCTGCATTTTGAACTGTGGTATAATGGCAATTCCATGAACCCGGAAGAATTTGTAACTTTTTAGACTGAAAACCTCAAAAAAACCATGTTCGCATCAAAAGAAGACCATAAAGTGGCTGAAGAGATCAGCAACTCGAGCAACATCATTGGTAAGGGTACCGTGCTTAAGGGAAACATAGAGACCTATGGCAACATTCGCATTGAAGGTCACGTGTTAGGCAACATTAAAACCAAATCAAAGATCGTACTAGGGAATTCTTCCCAAGTGGAAGGAGATGTACTAGCGCAAAATGCGGAAGTAGAAGGTGAACTCAAAGGTAATATCAAGATCACCGATGTATTGATCCTCAAGCCTACCGCAGTTATTCATGGAGATATCATCACCAATAAACTCATCGTAGAGGCGGGCGCCGCGTTCAACGGGGGCTGTAAGATGGGGGTGACTGATAAGGAGATCAAGATAGGAGGTGACAGTACGCTGAACGCCAACTCCAATGGGAAAAGCGTCAAAGCAGGAGAGGCCAAAGCAGTATAACACGTTTCTCAAGTATTCAGGGCTAGGGGTACAAATGACGTTGACCATAGCGGCCTTTGGTGTACTTGGATACTGGTTGGATACATGGCTTGCCTTGCGTTTCCCGGTTTTTTTGATGCTTTTTGTTATGCTCTCTCTTATAGGTAATATTTATATCCTTTACCGCAATCTTGAGAAATAAGGATGGATATGGCTTGGCGTTATAAGCCTAACTATGTCTTAATCTACACTACTCTTTAGTCCAAAAAGGCCCTGGATAAAGTCACAAGAGTGTCAATAGACCTTATGAATTCTTTAAAAAAAGCAACTTTTACGTTTGCGGGGCTACTGCTGGCCCTCTCCGTTGTTTATGTAGGCCTTTACCATGGGATCAATTTCTTTTTACCATGGTCTACTTCCTTTTACTTGTACTTGGTGCTTTCCGTCCTGTTTGTCGGTACCTTGGCAGCCTTTGCACTGCAGTTGGTGATCTTAAAAAGAGCTCCCGACTATTCGATCCACATTATTATCGGGGCTATCATCATCCGTCTCTTTTTATTCGGCGCCTTTAACTTTTTAATGATCTATATGAGCAAGGATCTTGCCGTACAAAATGTGGTGCTGTTCTTTGCTTCTTATCTGGGTTTCACCCTCTTAGAATTGGTCGTTTTGTTAAGGCAAATAACAAGCTTTAAAGCTTCCTGAGGCCATTTTAAATTAAATTTCAAAATGTTTTTTTTAGAAGCTTTAATAACTACTTTTGCAGTCGAATTTGGATAACCCTTTATTTTAAGGTATATAAATGAGTACTGGCCGGTTTAATACATCTTTTTTACCCTCTATCTTAGCTATTTTACTCACTTTTATGTCATTTGCCGGTGCTCAAGCCGCTTCGGGAGAAGGTGAGGAGTTCAATGCCAGCGAGGTGATCCTGCATCACGTCATGGATGACCACATTTGGCATTTTTTTGACGGTCATTATGGTACCCTATACTTGCCGGTGATCGTCTATACCGAGGCGCATGGCCTGGATATATTTTCATCGTCCAATTTTTATGACGAGGCGCACAAGGTGGTACCTTACAAACACTATGTTTTAGACCACGGTCATATCCAGCTGGCTGACGCCCCAGAGGCTTATGTCCTAGACGTTTCTATTACGAAAACGGTGTTGATGCTTTTTATTAACGCTGCTTTCCTGCTAATCATATTTTTATCCGTAAGTAAAGCCTACAAAGCAGGCGCTAAAAAGGCTCCCAAGGGGCTCCAGTCTTTTTTTGAACCGATTATCCTGTTTATACGGGATGAGATCGCCAAGCCGAATATCGGGGCGCATTATGAGAAGTTCTTGCCATTTTTACTGACACTTTTCTTTTTCATCCTGTTCGGCAACTTATTAGGGCTTCTTCCCGGGGCTGCTAACCTTACCGGTAACATTGCAGTGACACTGGTCTTAGCCTTGTTTACTTTTGTAATCACCAATGTAAGTGGGAACAAGCACTACTGGAAGCACATCTTCTGGACACCGGGAGTGCCACTACCTCTAAAATTTATTATAGTACCAGTGGAAATATTGGGCATCTTCACGAAGCCTTTTTCACTCACAGTACGACTTTTTGTGGCCATTACGGCAGGTCATATTGTGATGCTGGCATTGATCAGCTTGGTGTTTATTTTCCATAGCTATTACGTGGGGATCGGGTCTACTATCATTGTGCTATTCATAAACCTGATCGAATTATTGGTTGCTGCCATCCAAGCATATGTTTTTACGATGTTTTCGGCACTATACATAGGCTTGGCTACAGAGGACCATCATTAGTGAGAACTTTTGTTTAATCATAATTATATAAACCATGTTATTACAGATTTTATTAGAAGCTACCTTGGGCGTAATGGGAGCGGGTATTGGTGCTGGTCTAGTAGCGATAGGCGCTGGATTAGGTATCGGTAGGATCGGTGGTTCTGCCATGGAAGCCATGGCCAGGCAACCGGAAGCTGCCGGGAAGGTCCAGGGAGCGATGCTGATCATCGCGGCCTTGATCGAGGTTGCGGCCCTTTTCGGGTTGGTGATCTGCTTGTTAATAGCTTTACAATAACAAAAGCCAAGAGCTTACGTGCAGCACTAGGCTGGCGTAGGCTCTTTACTAATGATCATAAGAATAGCAATATAATACTATGGATTTATTAACGCCGGGTTCTGGTCTTATCATTTGGCAGGCCATTATTTTCTTGTTGCTTCTCGTCCTTTTAAGAAAGCTGGCATGGAAGCCGATCATCCAATCTTTAAAAATAAGGGAGGAATCCATTCAAGAAGCGCTTGACTCCGCGGAGAAGGCTAAAGAGGAAATGGCGCAGTTACAGGCAGATAACAAAAAGCTGCTGGAAGAAGCGCGGCAGGAAAGAGAAACGATCCTGAAAGAGGCGAGAACAGTGGCCAACAACATCAAAGATGAGGCGAAACAAGAAGCTGCCAAGCAAACGGAAAAGATGATAGAGGATGCGAAAAACGCGATCAATACCGAAAAGCAAGCAGCCCTTTCAGAGGTGAAATCCCAGGTGGCAGAACTTTCCCTCCAAGTAGCAGAAAAACTTCTCCGGAATGAGCTCAAAGATGAAAAAGCCCAGCAAGCGCTGATCGCAGATTTTATCAAAGACGTAAAGCTTAACTGATGACTGACCTGAGAGTAGCTTCACGATATGCTAAGTCACTGTTAGAACTGGCGGAAGATAAAAATGCACTGGAAGAGGTGCATAAAGACATGCGTATGTTTTCCGAGGTGTGCCAGCAAAACTATGACTTGGTTTTAATGTTGAAAAACCCGGTGATAAAACACGACAAGAAAAAGGCGGTGTTAGACATCCTTTTCAAAGACAAGGTGAACCCCTTGACCACTGCCATATTCGATATCATCTCCCGTAAAAACAGGGAAGCCTTCCTGCCAGCTATAGCCAAAGAATTTCATAATCTCTACAACACGAAAAAAGGCATACGTGTGGCTTCTGTTTCCAGCGCTGTGCCTTTGAGTAATGAATTGAGGCAAGAGATAGAAAAGCTGGTGCAAAAGATAAACCCGGGTAAGAAAGTATATCTTGAAGAGCGCGTGGACGCAAGCCTCATTGGAGGGTATGTCCTAAAAGTCGGTGACCAGCAGATCGATGATTCCTTGAAGACGAAGTTGAAAACATTGCAACTGAAGTTCAGTCAAAATCCATACATCAAAGAATTTTAATCCATAAGAAATGTCAAACGTTAGACCAGACGAAGTTTCAGCGATACTAAGAGAGCAGCTCTCGGGAGCAAAGACGGAAGCTGAACTTGAAGAAATAGGAACGGTTCTAGAGGTGGGAGATGGAGTAGCCCGTATTTATGGCCTCTCTAAAGCCCAGTCAGGGGAACTCTTGGAATTTGAGAACGGGTTGCGCGCCCTTGTGCTTAACCTTGAAGAAGATAATGTGGGGGCGGTACTCTTGGGGGATTCCCAAGACATAAAGGAAGGCGATACGGTCAAGAGAACAGGAACGATCGCTTCTATCAAAGTAGGTGAAGGCATGGTGGGCCGTGTAGTGGACACCTTAGGTCAGCCTATCGACGGAAAAGGACCTATAGAAGGAGAAATCTTTGAAATGCCGCTGGAAAGAAAAGCACCCGGTGTTATTTACCGCCAGCCGGTGAGTGAGCCCCTCCAAACCGGTATCAAGGCGATTGACTCCATGATCCCTATTGGTCGCGGACAGCGTGAGCTGATCATCGGTGACCGGCAGACGGGTAAAACCGCTGTAGCTATCGATACGATCATCAACCAGAAAGAGTTCTACGAAAAAGGTGAACCTGTTTTCTGTATTTATGTAGCGGTAGGCCAAAAAGCTTCAACAGTAGCCGGGGTGGTATCTGCCTTAGAAAAAGCCGGGGCTATGGCTTATACCATAGTAGTATCTGCGGCCGCTTCTGACCCTGCGCCTATGCAGTTTTTTGCGCCCTTTACCGGTGCCGCTATTGGCGAGTATTTCCGCGACACGGGACGCCCGGCGTTGGTGATCTATGACGATCTTTCAAAACAGGCGGTAGCCTATCGTGAAGTATCCTTGCTCTTAAGAAGGCCTCCGGGGCGTGAAGCCTATCCCGGGGATGTGTTCTACCTGCATTCAAGGTTACTGGAGCGTGCCGCTAAGATCAATGACAACGAATCCATCGCACAGGATATGAACGACCTGCCGGAGTCATTAAAAGATAAAGTAAAGGGAGGGGGATCATTAACGGCCCTGCCGATCATTGAAACACAAGCGGGCGATGTATCCGCCTATATTCCTACTAACGTGATCTCTATTACGGATGGCCAGATATTCCTGGAAACTAACCTTTTCAACTCCGGGATCCGGCCTGCGATCAACGTCGGTATCTCTGTATCCAGGGTAGGAGGATCTGCACAGATCAAATCCATGAAAAAAGTAGCAGGTACGCTCAAACTCGACCAGGCCCAGTTCCGCGAGTTGGAAGCCTTCGCTAAGTTCGGTTCTGATCTGGATGCCGCAACAAAGCTGACCATCGAGCGTGGCAGGAGAAATTTGGAAATTCTTAAGCAAGCTCAATATTCCCCGGTGACCGTAGAGGACCAAGTAGCCATCATATTTGTGTCTACCAAAGGCTATATCGATAATGTACCCGTGGAAAAAGTAAAGGATTTTGAGCGTAACTTTTTAGATACACTTAAGGCGAAACACAAGGAGGCTCTTGACTCCCTTAAGTCGGGGAAACTAGAAGACAGTGTGACAGAGACCTTGGCCAGTGTGGCTCAAGACCTGTCGCAGGAATACGCGGAGTAAAAGACATATTGTGCTATACCGGGTGAAAGGATTGTCCATACATAAAAACAAAGTACATTAATGCCGAGTCTCAAGGAAGTAAAGAGTAGGATACAGTCGGTAACTTCTACACAGCAGATCACCAAAGCCATGAAGATGGTGGCAGCGGCTAAGCTGCGGCGAGCGCAAGATAATATTACCCAGATGAGGCCATACGCTGGAAAGTTGGCCTCATTATTACAAAACCTATCTTCTCAAAGTGAGGGGGAGAGTGCAGGGTATTCTACGGTCAGGCCTATAGAAAATGTACTGATCATTGCGGTAACCTCGGATAAGGGACTTTGTGGTGCATTTAATAGCAACATCTTTAAGCAGGTTAATCGTCATATCGACGAGAACTATAAAACCCAGTTTGCCTCGGGTAACGTCACTGTATTGCCCATAGGGAAAAAAGCGCTGGATTATTTTTCCAAGCGTAATTATGTAATCGAAAGCGATTTCTGGAACATGTTTGCCCCGGTATCGTTCGAAAAGAGCTTAAAAGCTTCGGAGTTTGCCATGAAGGGCTTCCTGGATGGTAAATTTGACCGGGTAGACCTTATTTACAATGAATTCAAGAATGTAGCTACCCAGATCATGAGAGTAGAGCAGTTCTTGCCTATTCTTCCTGCTGAAGACGCTACAGACAGTAATTTCGAACGGGACTATATCTTTCAGCCTTCAAAAGAAGAGATTGTAGAAGAGCTCATCCCTAAGTCACTGAAGATCCAGGTATACAAAGCCATCCTTGATTCTAATGCCGCGGAGCACGGCGCTCGTATGACTGCTATGGACCAAGCCACGGAAAATGCCGGCGAATTGCTTAAAGAACTAAAACTTACCTACAATAGGACACGCCAAGCGGCGATCACGAAGGAGATCCTGGAGATTGTGGCGGGCGCGGAAGCGCTCGGGTAACGGTACGTGAACTCGGGATAATACCCCCTAAAAGACTGCTAGGATCGTTTGGGCCTTTTTGAAGGAGGGAGTGACCTGCTTAAGTGTCAAATGCCCTTGAACATGAGCTGGTTTTCGTTGTTGGACACAGCAGATTCCCGATCTCGCACCAGCTTCGCTCAAAGGCCGTCGGGAATGACGATCCTTTTTTAGTTTTTGCGATTTACCCCCGTGCCCGGAGGTTGAGCAAAGCGGTCCTCCGACCCAAAACCACATAGAGCACCCACCCGGGCCGCCTCTTAATACACAAGCTTTATCTTACAAACGTGAGCTCGGTATAAATGAAAAATAGGGCCAGATTAAACAGTAAAGAAGGCCCCCTTAGCGATTCTTTGAGCTTTGGTGCCTCTTGGTGGCGAAGCTTTCCTGGCCACCAAGGCGCAAATGCACTAAGGTTCACCAAGCTTACTCGTCAAAACTACCCTAGATAACATCAAAGTGATAAATGGTTATCGAGTCCAAGCTCCAAGATAATCGCGAATGACGATCCCTCTTTAGTTTAATGGCATTACGTTTAGCATGCCCACACCTGGCCTAAAAGCCCGACCCGATGCGCTATTGGTTTCTCCTTTACCCTGGACTCGATTAAAAAATGACCGTCATTCCGCGCCGGTGGTTGTGAGAGGGCCCATTGCGAGAGCCGGAATCTGCTGTGTCGTGGAACGGAAGCTAGTTCCCAGTTTAAAGATTGTGAAAGTATGCTAAACCTCATGTTAAGGCTAGGCTACAATGATTTTAAATCGAAACTGAGGCCTTTAGGAGTGAGGGTGTGAATTAGCCCTACCTGAACGGCATAAAATCCAGGTTTAATGGTGGTAGGTAATCCACGTCATCCCCACTCCAAGCTTTTTTGAAAATGTCATCACACGCCATGACGCATTAAACTTATTGTTTTGGATAGGTATGAATATTCTTATCCAAGTATATAACTCAGCCAGTGCCAAGGTAAAGTAGAAAACAGGCCAAAGCTTGATGGCCACTACCGTAGCTTTACCCGTGTAATTGACCTAATTTAAAACCAAATGCTATGTTTAAGAGTTACTAGCATGTTAAAGGGTTCAAATAAACAATGATCTTAAGTTTTATTTGATGATGTAATCAAAAAAAAATAAAAAAAATTTTACTTTTTAAATTACATCATTTACCTTTCGAACATATTCAAGACCACTCTCCCTAGTATGGCTGTAAATACCATTAACAGCAGCCACTTTTTATTTTTTGATCTAAATTTCCTATATAAAATCTTGATATTAAGATAGATATAGTATTTATTATTTTCTTGAAGGATTTTGATCTCCTGATCAGGGAAATAGTCCGTGCTTAAATTTTAAAAAAATAAAATGAATTAATTGTTTTATTCATGGAATTGCTGTACCTATGCGCGCATCATTGCTAGCATATATAGTTATAAAAAATAATTATATTTTTACAATTAAGGATATTGTCTTTTCACATAACATCTAAATCATTATTCACTATCAGAAACGTTTACTTATGAAAGTTTTGCGAGTCATTTCCCGGGCCTTGAGGGTCATGGTAATCCCTGTATTGGCATTTACCGGGACCGATCTTTGGGCTCAAGAAGATGTAACTACTACCAGTGATCCGGCAAGTACTGGTGGAGGGTCATTATCATTTACTGTAGGAGCCAAAGCAGGATTTAATTTAAACCAATTTGAGCAGCCAGGATCGATCTTTGGATTGAATGCGGGTGCATTTGCCAGGTATGAAGTCCTTGATTTCTTGCAGGTACAACTGGAAGCTCTCTACAGCCAACAAGGAGGAGGTAGGGAAGGCTATTTTAGAGAGTATGCTGACTTTTTTGTTTTCAACGGTTTTAACGTACGGGGTAAAGAGGTGTATAACCGTTCCATCCGGTTTCACCTGGTAGACGTCCCGGTCATAGCGCGGTTAACTCTCCCGGAACTAAAAGGTTCTTTTGTGACTCCTCGGCTGATCGTCGGTGGCGCCTATGGGTTTTCTTTTGCCACCTATGAGCACCGGGATGAAATTTTACTATACGATTCCAATATACCTGATGTAGGGGAAGTTGACGCCAACGCCATTGTTTTTTCGAATCAAAGGGAGAATGTGGGGTCGGACTATATACCGCATCAATTTGGAGCGATAGTAGGTATCGCCTTGGATTTCAACACACCATCAAAACAGTTTTTCCTAGAGTTTAGGTACCGGCAGGGCCTCAACCAACTCGGAGAACAAGAGTTCAGTGTTTTAAATAATGGCCCATCCGGGGGCCGTGTCAGGACATCCACATTTAGCATCAATTTCGGGATGTCCATTTTAGACTTGAGTTTTTAATCATTAAACGGGAATAAGTAATCAATTATTAACTAGTACAACTATGAAGCTTAAACATTTATCTAAATTTTTTTCCATGCTGCTGGTGATAGCGCTGGTAGGCGGATGTTCTGATGATTTTACAGAGGAGGACTTTGTCCAATTACAATCCGACCTCGCGAGACAAACTTCTGATGAAAATGCCGCTGCGCTCGCTATCGCTTCGGTACTCCAATCACTAACGATCCAGGTACAAGAAGATGAAGCGCCTTTAGAAGGGGTTTCCGTAACCATATCCAATCCTGGTGCGGCCGAGGCTACAGTATCTACCAATACGAACGGCAATGCTATTTTTTCAAATGTTGTGATTGGGGGTAATACAATCAACGTATCACTGGAGGGTTATCTTTCTGCACAGGTCGTAGTGGATTTTGGTGAAGTGGAAGAAGGTGACGAATACAGGGTGATCGACGGAAGGATCGTACCTATACCTCGTTCTGAATCCGTGGTTATCCCGATGATCTCAGCGGCAGCCACATCCGGCTCAACGGCTACCATCAGGGGGAGAGTCACTATTGAAACAGACCTTACGAATGATGCTCCTGAAGTGCCACAAGATATTCAAATAAGGGCAAACTTTGCCGATAGCGATGATGTGGACGATGTAATAGCTTCCGGCGGTGTTTCCGTGGAGTCTTTTACTTTTAATGAAGGATTAGGTGTAGCTAATGTTGATAATACCACCGGTGAATACAGCTTGCTGGTACCGGCAGGTGCTGACGGAACGGATGTAGAACTTCTAATCCCTGAACTTGAACTCAACCAAACTGTGGCGGTATCTGAACTTGATGGTGATGACATAGAGCCGGAATATCGCTCTGTACCTACCCTTTTTGGTCCTATAGCGGATGATGACTATGACGATATCCCGGAAGTATTTGGCGCTAAGGCGGTTTTTCCCGAGGCTCCCGCTGCAGGAGATGGGTTCACTTTATCTGGCTATGCCCGTGTGGGTAGAGAACTCGACTTTGCGACTGACGCTTTTACAACACCTTCAGTGACCAACGATATGCGGTTCCAGTTTACTTCGTTGGGTGCAGGCTACACCGAATCTCCTACGGTAGCAGTTGCCGATCCTACCGGAACCGGTGCTGAACCACAGGCGTGGATCGAATTTGCTATAGGAGGGATCAATGTGACCACTACAGGTACGGGATACAACGCAGGTACCGTATTTGTAGACATTTTCGCTTTGAATTCAGGTGGAGGAACCATTTTTATCAATACCATTGGTGTTACCCCGAATGCTTCCAATGAAATTACACAGGCTGTAGTTACTGATGCCGTAGAAGACGCAATATCATCAGGTGATTCCGGCTTCGAATTGGATAACCTTTTCGAGATCAGTCAAATATCTACAGGTTTCAGGGTTGATTTTCCTACAAGTCCTAGCGGAGGTACAGACGCCACTGGAACTTTATCCTTAGCCAAAAGCCAAGTCCATCGTGTGGCGGTATTTAATGGTGAAAACTACACCTCACCTACTATTACCTTTTCTGGAGGAGGAGGTACCTCTCAAGCTGTTATGAATATAATCGCATTTGCTACGCAATGGTCTTTTAACCTGGATAACAGTGGCAATACTTCGGATTACAATGTACTGTTTGATGATATCACTTTTGTGAAAACGACGCCTTTCCTTGATAATTTGGAGGATGACGATGTTGAGAGTACAGTGAATAGTTCTATCACTAACTTATGGAATACATTAACTGTTTCTGGTGGGGATGTAGTTTACTACGATGCTGCACAGGATTACATGACTGAGTTCAGATCTACGACTGAGCCTACTATTATCATAGAGATGAGTGAACCCGAAACTGCCGAAGCCGATGTGGAAATTAACGATGACGGGGAGGTAGATGACCTGGACGACGTTGCAGAAGGTTCGGGATATGCTATGGAATTCCAAGTAACGATCATGCCTGCTATAGACGGTGCACCCGGCAGTGGAGCGTCTATTACCCTAGAAGATTTTTCTACCGACGATCAGACGGGAGAAGTATCTTGGGATGGAGATTATTTCATCACTAACATGGGATCTGGCTATCTTGATAACCTGAATCAAGCAGACTTCGAAGGCTTCAGCGGCGGGAGAAATTATAACGTTCGTAGTGGAGAAACCATCATTGTTAACATTGACTATGGTACAGGTGACCGCCAAGAGGATGTAGGTCCATCGGGAGGTCCAATTTAAACCCTGTCAACCTTTAAAAACAATGGGGAGGTGTCTTTTAAAGACATCTCCTTTCATTTTCAATCCTCCATACGTTATTATGATATTTCCATGGCCTTAGAAGTAACTCGCTTTAAATTTTGAAAGGCCAATTTGAATACCCCTATATTTCTATTTTCCTTCCTTGCTTTAAGCCAGTATTTCGTTATTTTGTACAGTAGCAACCTTAGGTTACTACCTGTAGAACTTATCCTTAGTCCCGGTGAGTGTTCCCAAACTTTATCACTATCTCAACATCCTGAGTATTGATGTTGTGGCAGGTGCCATCATCGGTTCTTTATATATTGCAAAAGTTTTGGGCGTTGATATGCCGATCGTCACCTCGTTGGCACTGGGCCTTACCGTATGGATGATCTACACCTTTGATCACCTTGTGGATGCCCGCAGCCACCAACACGCCCTGGTGAGCCAGAGGCATTCCTTTCATAAAAAACATTTTCGTACGTTAAGTGCAGGTATAATCATAGGGCTGATCAGTTTGGGAGTGCTATTATTTAGTCTGCCCGTTGCCACGGTCTTATGGGGAGCTGCCTTGGGATGCGGGGTTTTGGCCTATTTCTTTACCCTTGATATGGTACGAGTAAAAGGATTGGTGCATAAAGAGATCATGATCGCGCTGATCTATACTTGTGGATTGTTTACTGGGCCTATCAGCCTTTATCAAGGCCAGCTAAGTTGGTCCCATGCTGTTCTTTTCTTACAGTTTTTCATATTGGCTCTCTTAAATCTCGTGGTATTTTCATTTTATGACCGGGAATTCGACAAAAAGGCTTCGTTTCCCTCCTTGGTATTGAGTTTAGGGGAATATCGCTCCCATCTATTGATCAAAGCCTTGTTTTGTTTAGAGATTGCGCTGGCGGCCGGTAATCTCTTGTTAGGGACAGCGGGACAGGTTATTTTCCTGGGAATGGTTTCACTCCTATTCTTGATCCATATTTTCCGCGACAATCCCTTTGTTTTACGTCATTACCGGTGGATAGGAGATGGAGTTTTTTTAGCCCCCATATTCTATTTAGCCTGATGTCAGTGAATTTTGATCGTGTTGCTCCTTTTTATGACCGACTTGCCCAATGGGTATTCGGTGACTCCATACGAGCATCACAGGCTTACTTTTTAAAAGAGATACGGCAAGGTTCAAGGGTTTTGATCCTTGGAGGTGGCACAGGAAATATTCTACTAGACCTGGACCAGCTCGCCAGGAAAATGCAGGTTACTTACCTGGAAAGCTCTGGTGAAATGCTTCGGCTATCACGGGAAAAGCTTCCTTTTAAGTTCTTATCGGTGCGTTTTATACAAGGCACGGAAAAGAATATACCCTCGGGAGAGTTCGACGTGGTGATCACCGCATTTTTCTTAGATGTATTTGATGAATCGAAGCTTCCGGAAATCATGGAGACTCTTTATGACCACCTAGCTAATGGCGGGATATGGCTTCAAACTGATTTCACCAGGACCCGCGTGCCTTGGCAACGATTGCTCGTAAAGGGGATGTATTTGTTTTTTCGAGTGTTCACAAACTTGCCGGGGAAGAAACTATTGGATTTTTCATGGAGGTTTTCGCAATTTAACCTTACAATGAAGGCATATCACCATTTTTTTAGTAATATGATCATGACAGTGGTCTATGAAAAAGATGCAGGGAGGTGAATTCCGTTCATTTCAGCGCCATACTATCTACGAGATAAGTACGGTTAGACAAATAAGCATTAAGTTGAAAATTTTCTTCCCTATTTTGAAAA
Source organism: Fulvivirga sp. (assembly GCA_028280565.1). Classification (GTDB taxonomy): domain Bacteria; phylum Bacteroidota; class Bacteroidia; order Cytophagales; family Cyclobacteriaceae; genus Fulvivirga. Next base: position 48,637 of record JANQLQ010000083.1, on the reverse strand, counting down.
TGAAAAAGATAATCATTATTGCCTTTGTATGGGCATTAGCTACGTCCTGTAACCCCGGAACTAGTGAATTACACGATACTACGGCTCCCGTGAACCCTCCTTCAGAAGTATTGAATGTAGCTTTTTTAATCGTGGAAGGGGTTTATAATTCCGAGTTAGTGGCCCCGATGGACATATTGCATCACACTGTATTTCACACTGAAAAAGGAATGGAGGTGTTTACCGTAGCTCCTACTAAAGATTGGATCACTACATTTGAAGGACTCAAGATTTTGCCGGACTACTCCTATCTTTCTGATTCCTTGCCTAAAATTGATGTTTTAGTAGTTCCCAGTGCCGAACACAGCATGGATAGTGATCTGGAAAATCGTGAGCTGATCCATTTTGTAAAGACTACGGGCGGAGCGGCCCAGTTTGTGATGTCCTTGTGTGATGGAGCCTTTGTATTGGCCAAAGCGGGCCTCTTGGAAGGTAAGGAGTCTACGACTTTTCCTTCAGACATACCTCGATACAGGGAAACCTTTCCGCACCTGGTCGTACACCAAGGAGTGAGCTTTGTTCACGATGGCAAGCTCATAACATCTGTAGGCGGGGCTAAATCCTATGACCCTGCTCTCTATCTTGCTGAAATGCTTTATGGCAAAAAGGCAGCCGAAGGGATAGGCCGGGGATTGGTGATTGATTGGAGTTTAAGTCAGATCCCTCACATTAAGGTCGACTAGCTGTAGAATGATTTTGACCCCGGTTTCTAGACTTATAAATTATTGATAACCCGTACTATGTTTTGAGTTCGCTTTCGTTTCCCGGCAAAATAGATTCCTGTTCACGCTCCCGCCCACCCATATAGCAGACAGGAATGGCGCTAGAAGAGATTTTTTGTTTTGGGGGTGTGCTGAACAGTAACCGAAATATTCTTTTAACGCGAGCTTCGACATAAAAATAGGTCTAGATTAAATCGTAAAGAAGATCCCTTAGTGATTCTTTGAGCTTTGGTGCCTCGATGGCGAAGCTTCCTGGGCCACCAAGTCGCAAATGCACTAAGGCTCACCAAGCTTACCAGCCAAAACTACCCTAGATAACATCAAAGTGATAAATAGTTATCGAGTCCAGGTTTTATGATTAAAGCAGTAGGCTATGGGTAAAATAGGGGATTGCCGGTTGTTTATTACGGGCTTTGAGAACGGGGCCGAAAATTGTTTAACCATTATTTGGCAATTGATTTAACTCCAATGCAGGCGTTTTGAAGCCGGATCTATTAGGCACCTACAGGGTACCTATCACTACATAACCCCGAGCCCTGCTAATTTTGTGATCACCCGGATCTCCCCATGCAAAGTCCGGTGTACGGGACATTTATCGGCTATTTCCAGCAGCTTTTGTCTTTGCTCGTCATTAAGATCACCAAAAAGCTCTATTTCACGTTCTATTTGATCAATTTTGGCATTCTCATTTTCACAATTTTCACAGTCTTGCTCATGGACTTTCCCATGATCGAGATGGACCCTTACTTCTTCTAGCGGCCATCCTTTTCTATCTGCATACATCCTAAGGGTCATGCTTGTGCAAGCGCCAAGGGAGGCTATCAAAAGGTCATAGGGGGTAGGTCCAAGATCTTTTCCGCCTACAGAAGAGGGCTCATCCGCTAAGAAAGAGTGTCTGCCTGCTTTCACTTCCGTGGTAAACCCATCATCCCCGGTCCTTACCACGACTTGCCTATCTGTATTTAAACTGGCTTCTCCTGGCAGATCCAGGTACCGTGTAGCCCAGGATGAGATGATATCGCCTACATACAATGAATCCGCTTTATTGCTTAGCAAGTGATCGGCACCATCCAAGGTAACAAAGCTTTTAGGATGACGGGCGCCTTCATATATTTTGCGAGCATTTTCCACTCCTACTATTTGATCCTGTGGTGAGTGTAAGATCAATAAGGCCTTGTTTAGTCCTGAAAGCATATCTGCCAGGTCATTTTGTTCCAAATCGTGCAGGAATTGCTCTTTTACTTTAAACGGCCTTCCCCCAATCGACACCGTGGCTTCTCCTGTTTGTTTTATCTCTTCTATACTCTCCTTAAATAAGTTTTTTACGTGGGGTGGATCGGCAGGAGCGCCAACGGTTACCACAGCTCGCACACTTTCCATAGAGCCGGCAGCGGCCAATACAGCTGCCCCTCCCAGGGAGTGACCAATAATTATTTTCGGGGCCTCGTAATCCGTGGAAAGGAAATCATAAGCAGATTGTAGATCTTGGATATTGGAGGAAAAATTGGTGTCTGAAAAGTCACCTTCACTATCGCCCAAGCCTGTAAAATCAAATCTCAGCACTGCTATTTTTCGCAGGTTAAGGGCCCTGCTAATGTTAACCACGGCCGACAAGTTTTTTGAACAGGTAAAGCAATGTGCAAAGATGGCATAGGCGATAGGCTTGCCTCCCAGGGGCATCTCTAAGCTAGCGGATAAGCCTGCGCCATTGGCATTCGTAAAAGTGACCTTTCTGGAATTCATGTCGTTAGATTTTACAGCAAATTAGTAATTTCAAATTAGAAGACATCGGTGGATCAAATAACTTTCTAATTTGTCCTTGTTCTTACGCAGGTAAGAATAAAAAGTGCATTTCATCAATTTTAAAATTATCTTGCAAGGATGATTGCCAGGAACCAAGGGAGTCTTTCGTTCGATACGATCACTGAAGCGGCCTTTATGGTCGACCAGCAAATGCGGTTAGTGATGTGGAATGAAAGAATGGAAAAGTTAACAAAGCTCGTACAGGATGAGGTGCTTGGAAACGGCTTATTGCAAGTTTCGGGTCTATTTTCACCGGCTTGGTTTACCGGTTATCTTGAAAATGCCCTGGCAGGACATGGAGGGTTATCGCCATTTTCCCTATCATTTGACGGTACACAGGAGTTTACCCCGGCATTCATACCTACAGCGGCGCCAAGTGATAATGCCGTGGCATGCCTGGTCATATTTCATAGGTCTTATGCGAATTTGCCCAAAAAGGAAAAAGACAGCCGGTATAAACCACTCATTGAGGAGTCGCCGGTAGCCACAGCCATTTATCGTCCTGATGGTACTCCCAAGTATTATAACCGCGCATATGGCACGATATGGGGGGCTAGCCCAGAGGTGGGTCGGAAGCTAGTCAAAAGTGGGGGATATAATATTTTGAAAGATGAACAACTGGATGAATTGGGCCTGAGGCCTTTCCTTGAAAAGGGTTTCGGGGGAGAAACTGCCGATATACCTTGCGTAGCTTACAACCCGGCCCAAACCAAGGCCTTAAAACCGTTTGGCCTGGAGACTACCAAGTACATAAAAGGCCATATTTTTCCAGTTAAGGATGAAATGGGTGAGATAGAGGAAGTAGCGGTAGTGATCTCTGATGTGACCTTTCAAATGCAAGCCGAGGAGATACTCACGGAAAACCACCTCAAGTTCCAGTTGTTGACCATGGGGCTACCGGGGGTGATCTACGAATACGAATACGAGGAAGCGGGCAACCGTTCTATTTTTAAATACATCAGCCAGGGATGCATCGAAATGTTTGGCTACTCCCCGGAAGAAATACTGCATGAGTCTACACTGATACAGTCCCTGGTCCACCCGGATGATGTCGACCAATTTAAACGTACTTCAGACTTCTGTGCCCAGAATGCTATCAAATGGGAATGGGAGGGACGGTTTATTGTGAATGGGCAAACCAAATGGATAGAAGGGACCTCTGACACGCGCGGAAGCAACCCTAACATACGGTATGGTATGCTGCTAGACGTAACGGAACGAAAACTGGCAGAACAACGATCTAAACACAATGAGCTTTTATTTACCCAGTTGTTTAATAATTCTCCCTTAGGCCTGGTCTTGCTCGATGAAAATCATAATGTGCTACAAGTGAACGAAGGTTTTATGAAGATCTTTGGTTATGCCAGGCGGGATATTATCGGCTGCCAGATCAATGATGTATTGGTGCCGGAAGAGTGTAAAGAAGAAGCCCTTAATATAGAGGTATTTGCGGATAAGGGGGTGGTGAATTCTGTCGAATCCCTGCGCAGGCATAAAGATGGTTCACTAGTTCCTGTTATTATTTATGGAGTGCCCGTAGCACTCGGGAATGAAACTATCGGTATCTACGGCATCTACGTGGATATCACTGACCGGAAAAAGGTCGAGAACGAATTGCAGGTAAGAAATGAAGAGCTGGATAATTTTGTCTACAAGGTCTCACATGATCTGCGCGCCCCGCTTTCTTCCGTGCTGGGCCTGGTACACCTGGCCAAACACGATAACAGCAAGAAATTGCTCAATACCTACATTGATCTCATTGAAAATAGGATCAAGCAACTGGATCATTTTATTAATGATGTGTTAAGTCATTCTAAGAATTTAAAACTGGCCTTAGAGATCTCCAGGATCGACTTTAAACAAATCGTAAAAAACTGTTTCGAAGAGCTTAATTACCTGCCTTATGCCGAAAGTATCATAAAAAACATCAACATACACAAATCCGATTTTTACAGTGACCAGTGGAGGATCAATGAGATATTCAGGAACTTGATCTCAAATGCTATAAAATACGTTGATGCCGCCAAGGAGGAGCATTTTATTACCATAGACATTGATGCTAATGATAAAGAGGCCATTATTAAAATAATCGATAATGGCATAGGGATACCGAGAACCACCCTGCCCAAAATATTCAATATGTTCTATCGCGCCACGGAGTATTCCGAAGGGTCCGGGATAGGACTTTACATTGTGAAAAACGCCATAGATAAACTCGGCGGAAAAATTGATGTATCCAGTAAAAAAGACCAAGGCACTACTTTTAAAATAACACTTCCGAATAGGAAAGACGTCAAAAAACCTGCTTAATCATGAGCAGAACGTTTATTATTGCGGGATGAATGCTTTAGAAGTAAAAGACAAAAAGCTGGCCAAGGAATTTATCCAATTCCCGGTGCGCCTGTACAAAAAAGAAAAAAACTGGGTACGTCCTTTGGATAAGGACATAGATGCCGTATTTGACACTAAGAAGAATAAAGCATTCCGGCACGGCGAGTGTATACGTTGGATATTGAAAAGCGAGGAAGGAAAAACAATTGGCCGTATTGCTGCTTTCATCAATAAAAAAACGGTCCATAAAGATAACGACCAGCCTACCGGGGGCATCGGTTTTTTTGAGTGTATTGATGACCAGCAGGCCGCTTTTAAGCTGTTTGACCTTGCTAAAGCTTGGCTGGAATCCCGGGGAATGGAAGCGATGGATGGGCCGATCAACTTTGGAGAGCGGGACAAATGGTGGGGCCTGCTAGTGGATGGGTTCCACATTGACCCTAACTATAATTGCAACTACAATCCTCCCTATTATCAAGATCTTTTTGAAAGCTATGGCTTCCAGGTGTATTTCAAGCAACTCACCTTCGGACGTAAGGTGAGAGATCCTTTTTCTGAACGGCTGATGCAAAAAGCTGAAAAGGCTTTCCAGGACCCGGCTTACCACTTTCGGCACCTGGAGATGAAAAAACTTGATGAGTATACAGAGCATTTCAGGACCATTTATAACAAGGCATGGGCCAGGCACAAGGGCGTGGCGCAAATGTCCACCTTACAGGCAAAAAACATTATGAAACAAATGAAACCGATCATCGATGAGAAGATCGTTTGGTTTGGCTATTATAATGATGAGCCGGTAGCTTTTTACATGAACCTGCCCGAGGTAAACCAAATATTTAAATATGTTAACGGCAAACTAGACCTGCTGGGCAAGCTAAAATTTGTTTGGCATAAATGGAATAAGACCTGTAATAAGATGCTGGGGCTTGTGTTCGGTATTGTCCCGGAGCATCAAGGTAAAGGACTGGAAGGGGCACTGGTCATGGCCACCGCCCAAATGGTTCAAAAGGATTACCCACGCTATGACGACATGGAAATGAACTGGATCGGCGATTTCAATCCAAAGATGATCCGCGTAGTAGAACAAGTAGGGGGAGATATCGTTAAAACCCATAATACCTATAGGAAACTCTTTGACGAAACCAAACCGTTTAAGAGGGCCCCGATGCAGTAGTTGTCTATGAGATTATTAAATTTTAAGTCAAGGTTTCTGCTTAGAAACCTTTTTAAAGGATTTTTTGCGCTTGCCATTATCGTGGTATTGTATATCCTACTCCAGAAGTACACACCTTTTGAAGGGTTTATCGACTACGTGGGCAACTGGCCCTATGCCGTATACCTGGTATTCATTATTTCGGAAGTGGCCTTTGGGATCATTCCCCCCGAATTATTTATGATCTGGTCGATCAAACATGGATTATTTGACAGCTATTTTTTGAATATACTTTTGCTGGCCATGATCTCTTTTGGCGCGGGAGTCTTAGGCTATTTTGTAGGTTCCTACGCTAAAAATAATGTTTGGCTCAAGCCAGTATTCCAAAAGTATATTTTTCGCTACCGCAACACATTGAATAGGTTTGGTGGCTTGTTGTTACTTGTGGGGGCGATCACCCCGGTCCCGTTTTCTGCAATTTGTATGCTGGTGGGCTCTACAAACTATAATCTTACCCGGTTCTTACTCATAGCATCTTCACGCTTTCTTCGATTTGCAGCCTATTCTGCTATCATATTTCAAGCGAATATTTGATGCCGGGAAGCTAGGTTGGCCTGTTGCAAACGGAATTGTCGCTGTGCAATGGCTTTTTCACAGGGACGCGCCAAATAGAAACTTCTCCATGATTTTCCTGCCTACTTCTCAACTAAAGCATCGATTGAAAAAACCATAACCATTACCTTTGTGCCCTGTTAATAACATTTGATGGAATCTATTAAAGGAAAAACCGGGGTATTACTGGTCAACTTAGGTACACCAGACAGCCCCTCCGTGAGTGATGTAAGATCATATTTATCCGAGTTTTTAAATGACCCAAGGGTAATTGATGTGCCAAAGCTTTTACGCTTGATCTTGGTTAACCTCATCATTGTGCCCTTTAGGGCACCAAAGTCGGCTAAAATTTATAAAGAGCTTTGGACTGAAGATGGCTCTCCCTTGCTTTATTACAGCGAGCGCGTATGTGAGCTGCTCAATGAGACCTTGGATGATGACTACGAGGTTTTCTTAGCCATGCGGTACAAAAATCCGAACATACGGGCCGTACTGGCAGAAATGAAAAAAAAGAATTTCAAGAAGATCATCGTGTTGCCTATGTTTCCCCAGTATGCTTCGGCCACTACAGGTTCGGCCTATGAATTGATCATGAAAGAGATCACAAAATGGTGGGTGATACCGGAAATAAAGTTTATTGGACAGTACTATGACCATCCTGATTTTATAGATGCCATTGTAGAAAGAGCATCGAAATACACCCTTTCAGACTATGACCACATCCTGTTCTCTTACCATGGGTTGCCCGAAAGGCAGGTGGATAAAGTATATGACGATGGGTTGTGTACAGACAGGGATTGTGAGCACGAGATCACGGAAGAGAACCAGTATTGTTACAAAGCCACCTGTTATGCCACTACCCGGCTGGTAGCAGGTAAACTGGGCTTAAAAGAAGAGGATTACACCGTCTGTTTCCAGTCGCGATTGGACAAAAACTGGTTAGAGCCTTTTTCTGATAAAGTGGTTGAAGAAAAGGCCAAGGAAGGCGCTAAAAAGTTGCTCGTATTTTCCCCTGCATTTACGGCAGATTGCCTCGAAACGATCATCGAGATCGGTGATGAATACCAAGAGATCTTTGAAGAACTCGGCGGTGAAAAGGTGCAACTCGTGGAGAGCCTCAACGACCACCCGCTTTGGATCTCTTGCCTGAAAGATCTTGTATTAAATGAGTAGCCAGGGGTGAATTATTGGTTACTAAAGGAATACCCAAAGCGTGATCACTTAATAATCCAGCGAGCCCTTTAACATTGATTTTGTTACTTCTTGTCCTTGAAAATTGAATTTGACTGGAGAATGTTTAATTTTGGCAAATTCAGCATTGTTTTTAAGATGTCTCGGGTAATGCAAACCTCGCAATGAGCAGTATACGCGGGATTTTGAGGTTCTAAGTCCAGTTTTCATTTTCTTTTGTGCGCCCAAAAGAAAACGAAACAAAAGAAAAGGGCGCCAGCAACAAAGCCCATTTCCCCTCGAAACGCGCTATCCAACCCCTATGGCCTGCTTACACACATGCCTCAAATGTGCCGCGCTGTTCCTGGATGTCTCCCCTCCACACGCCATTTGAATTTTCAATGGTGCCCTACTTCTATTTTGCCAATTTTTTCATTTTTGGGTCTAGCCAAAAATGAAACAAAGAAGTCAAGGTCGATAAACGAGCCTCAATATTTTGAATAATCCACTAAATTTGAGGCGCTCATTGCAAAGAATCGTCGTTTAGGTGTCCAAAGAAGACCGCCAAAAATGTTTTTTAAGAAAAAATAATTTTCGAGCGACCCCTGGTCCAATCACACTTCAACTTTGTAAAACTCCACTAGCGTTTCCACTACGTAGTCAATGTCCTCGACGGTGTTGAACTTACTGAAAGAGAAACGGACCGCGCCACGGTTAGGATCTGTATTCAATGCGGATAATACATGTGAACCACTAGCAGCTCCACTGGAGCACGCGCTGCCCCCGGAAGCGGAAATGCCGTTAATATCGAGTGTAAAAAGCAGCATGTCGTTGTCGTCAGATTCGGGCAAACAGACGTTAAGCACGGTATAGAGACTTTTTTCCGGGTTAGCGCAGTCGCCGTTAAAGCCAATGTCGGGCAGCTCGGCTTTCAGCTTTTCGATCATACGGTCTTTGAGCCCTTGGATGTATTTGTGATGCTCACCCATATCGCGATAGGCAATTTCCAAGGCCTTAGCGGTACCAATGATGCCATACACGTTTTCAGTGCCCCCACGCATATCACGCTCTTGCCCCCCGCCGTGTATAAAAGGATGAATGTTACTGCCCTTCCGGATATACATGAACCCCGCGCCTTTAGGGCCATGGAATTTGTGGGCTGCACCTGTAATGCTTTGCACCTTCATGGCTTGTAGGTCATGTGCGTAGTGCCCTACGGTTTGTACGGTATCTGAATGAAAGACGGCCCGGTGCTCCCCGGCCATTTCCCCGATCATTTCCAAGTCATTGATATTACCGATCTCATTGTTAGCATGCATGAGGGATACCAATGATCTTGGGTTATTTTTGAGCAAGTACTCTAGGTGGTCTGCTTGGATGTGACCATGCTCATCCAGCTCTACAAAGCTTAGTTTGATCTTTCCCGAGTTTTGGAGATTTTCGAGTGTGTGAAGCACTGCGTGATGCTCTATTTTAGAAGTGATCGCATGTGTTAATCCATAGGCTTCGATATTGCAAACGATCAGGGTGTTATCCGCTTCGGTGCCACCAGATGTGAAGAAGATCTCCCCCGGTGCGGCATTCAAATGCTCGGCCACGGACTTACGGGCATATTCAATGGCTGAGCGTACTTTGCGCCCATGTGAATGGATCGATGAAGGATTGCCATAATGCTCTTTAAAAAAAGGCAGCATAGCTTCGAAAACCTCTGGGTCTAAACGGGTGGTGGCAGCATTGTCTAGGTACACACTCCTGTCATTCATACTTTTTCGCTAATGATTTCTTTTATATCCGAAATGATCTTTTTTGCCAAATGTTCCGAGGTGGCTTCGGAATCCGACTCTGAGTATATTCTTATGATAGGTTCGGTATTGGACTTTCTCAAATGGACCCATTCATTTTCGAACTCTATCTTAACCCCGTCTATGGTGTTTATCTTTTCCTTGGAATACTTTCTCTGGATCTCTGCCAGTATGCGGTCAACATCAATGCCCTGGGTAAGCTCAATTTTGTTTTTAGAGATGTATAAGTTAGGGTAGCGAGCCCGTAACTTAGACGCGCTGACCCCCGATTTTGCCAGGTGAGTCAAAAATAGCGCTATACCTACCAGCGCATCCCTGCCATAGTGCAGGCCAGGGTAAATAATACCTCCATTACCCTCGCCACCGATAACAGCATTAGATGCTTTCATCTCGTTTACCACGTTCACTTCCCCTACGGCTGACGAAGAGTAAGAGCCCCCGTTTTTTTCGGCCACGATCTTCAAAGCCATGGACGATGACAGGTTGGATACCGCGTTTCCTTTTTCATGGGATAGTATGTAATCGGCTACCGCCACCAGCGTATACTCTTCTCCAAAAGGTTCTCCATTTTCCTGTACAAGTGCCAGGCGATCCACGTCAGGGTCTACCACGATCCCAAGGTCATACTGGCCATTCTCCATTTCTGTGCAGATATGGGTAATGTTTTCTGGTAGCGGTTCCGGGTTATGGGGAAAATGTCCATCCGGCTCGCAATATAATTTTTTGACCTCTTTCACCCCAAGTTCTTCGAGCAGCCTGGGTATAGCTATGCCCCCCGTGGAATTGACAGCGTCCACTACCACTCTAAAATCTTGTTGACGGATGGCCTCCACATCTACCAAGGGTAATTCTTTGACCAGGGCAATGTGCTTATCTATGTAGGAATCGTTTTTGATAAGTTTGCCTAGGTGGAGGACCTCTGAAAATGTGTAGTCATTTTTTTCGGCGATATCCAGTACTTCTGCGCCATCTTCCGCAGAGATAAATTCACCTTTGGCATTCAATAGTTTAAGTGCGTTCCATTGTATAGGATTATGACTCGCCGTAAGGATAATGCCGCCGGCAGCTTCTTCAATAGGTACGGCTATTTCTACGGTAGGTGTGGTGGAAAGGCCAAGGTCTACCACATCAATACCCAACGCAACAAGCGTATTGCTTACCAAGTCACTTATCATTTCCCCGGAGATCCGGGCGTCTCGTCCTAATACGATCTTTTTTGCGCCCGTTTTACCTACTGCCCATGAGCCAAAGGCGGCAGTAAATTTCACAACATCTATGGGAGTGAGATTCTTACCTACCTCACCGCCAATAGTTCCCCTAATACCCGATATGGATTTAATTAAAGTCAAGTTTTTGTACGTGTTAAAGTTTTATGCAAAGTTAAAAAAAACCGGTCAGCACTACTACAGGTAGGCCAATAACCAAGAAAAGCGGGGTATCCCGCTTTTAATGATCTATTTATTTCAAATGTGCTAAGAAAATTTCGACATTACCTTGGTGACTTCCGAACTGGGATTACCACATTCTGCGCCTTCGCCCACTTTCTTGCCACAGTATCCACAGGTTGCCCCTTCTTTATTTAAGTAAGGGTTTTGAGAAGCACAAGTACCTTTAAACTGGCCATTTTTAATAAAGATGAGGCGCACGGACATGAGGCCGAAAAACAACGCAACGAATCCAATCCCTAGGAGTAAAGTAGCCATTCTTTTAATTATTTTTAACAAATTTAACCAATTGACAATTAAACAAGCGGATTGAAACGAAAGTTTCCAAAAAACTCGAAGTATATGAGCAAGATCGTAACCACACCGGACCCTGGCAGGAAGAAAAAACTGGAAGCTTTTGACCGATTATTGACCATAATGGACGAGCTACGCGAAAACTGCCCTTGGGACAAAAAGCAGACTATGGACTCCCTCCGCTACCTCACTATAGAAGAAACATACGAGCTCAGTGACGCTATCATAGAAGAAGATTACCAAGAGATAAAAAAAGAGCTGGGGGATTTGATGCTTCATAATGTGTTTTATGCCAGGATAGCCGCTGAGAAGGAAGAATTTGATGTGGCAGATGTGCTGAATGCTGTCTGTGACAAGCTGATAGAGCGTCATCCACATATATATGGAGAGGTAGAGGCCAATGATGAAGAGGCGGTTAAACGCAACTGGGAGCAAATTAAACTTAAAGAAAAGGGAAACACCAAAAAGTCGGTGTTAGGAGGGGTGCCACAATCTTTACCCGCTATGGTGAAAGCTATGCGTATCCAGGAAAAGGCCCGGGGGGTAGGGTTTGATTGGGAAAAAAAGGAACAGGTATGGGAAAAGGTAGAGGAAGAAATGCAGGAGTTTAAAAATGAATTCAATATCGAAGATGAAGGGCTTATAGACAAGAAAAAAGCCCAAGCAGAGTTTGGGGATCTGCTTTTTTCACTGGTAAATTACGCCCGGTTCTTAAACCTCGACCCCGAAGAGGCCCTGGAAAGAACCAACAAAAAGTTTATCAAACGTTTCCAATACCTCGAAGCCGAATCAAGGAAAGAGGGTAAATCGCTCGCAGACATGACATTAGCCGAAATGGATGAGTATTGGGAAAAAGCAAAAAGCCTGTTTTAAGTTTCATTGGGGAAACGTAAACCATAAATTTTATGTATTTTCCACAATTCATTTAAAAGACCAATACTCGAATAGTGGCAGACCAAAATACTACTCTACTACTACTGGCAGGTTTTGTTATTGTCGCTATCGGGGCTAACCAGGTAGCCAAGCAGTTTCAACGTGCCCGGCTGCCTATTATCACAGGTCTGCTGATCATCGGTATGATTTCCGGGCCGTTCATTCTCGGGCTGATCCCCGTAGCCTCGCAAAAAAGCTTATATTTTATTAAAGAAGTCTCGCTGGCATTCATAGCCTTTGCGGCTGCCGCTGAGCTCTATTTGAAAGACCTAAGGGATCGTTTCAGGAGCATTAAATGGGTGACTTTTGGCCAGCTAGTCGTCACTTTTTTTACCAGTGCGGGGATCGTTTACCTGCTATCCGGGCAGATCTACTTTATGCAGGATATGGAGATCAAAACACGCTTGGCCGTGTGTATTTTAGCCGGTACTATCTTTGTGGCACGGTCACCCGCTTCGGCCATAGCGGTCATCACTGAAATGCGCGCCAAGGGCCCCTTTACCCAAACTGCCATAGGGGTAACGGTGCTAAAGGATTTCTTGGTGATTGTCATGTTTGCTGTTAACATGTCGCTAGCCAACGTATTGACCAGGGATACCGGTTTGGACTTTTGGTTCCTTTTGATCGTAATCCTGGAATTGATCGTTTCTGTTTTACTTGGCTACGTTTTAAGCCAGGTGATCATATTTATCTTGTCCCGCGATATTCACAAGCATGTGAAAACCACGATTATCCTATCGCTGGGATACTCGATGTACCTGTTACATGACTTCCTAAAAGATTATACCCACGAGGCTTTTGGGAAAGAATTCCTGCTAGAACCTCTCTTGGTATGCATTACAGGGAGCTTTTTAGTGACCAACTTTTCCCGGTACCGGTCAGAGTTTATTGCGATCATTGAAGACATCGGCCCGGTCATTTACGTAGCCTTCTTCACACTAACCGGGGCTACCCTGTCATTAGACTTGCTTGTCGATGTTTGGCCTTTGGCCCTTTTGTTTTTTGCCATTCGATTAGTGAGTATGATGATCGGTACTTATATCGGCGGTTCACTTGCCAGTGATCCTCCACTGTTCAATCGCATTGGCTGGATGGCCTATGTCACCCAGGCGGGGGTAGGGCTGGGATTGGCAACGATAGTGGCGAGCACATTCCCGGGGTGGGGGATTGAGCTGGCGACCCTTTTGATCGCGGTGATCGTCATGAATGAATTGATCGGGCCACCTTTATTCCGGTGGTCCATCCATGCCGTGGGAGAAGACCGCCGGCGCCATGAGACACCGGAATTCGATGGTATCCGGGACGCTATAATTTTTGGGCTGGAGAGCCAGTCAGTAGCCTTGGCACGGCAATTAAGCGAACACGGATGGGTGGTGAAGATCGCTACTCGTAAGCAGGATGTGAATAAAGAGGAATACCCTAATTGTGACATACATGTTATCCCAGGGCTATCGCTGGATGCGCTGGAAGTGCTGGAAGCTTCGAAAGCCGAAGCCATAGTGCTCATGCTCACGGATGATGAGAACCTGGAGCTTTGTGAACTTATCTACCAGCATGTAGGCACAAAAGAAGTTGTAGTGCGCCTTAACCATCATTATAATTTTCAGAAATTCCATAAGCTGGGTGCGTTGATCGTGGACCCGTCCACGGCCATTGTAAGCCTTATGGATCATTTTGTGAGATCACCACAGGCTACCTCGTTGCTATTGGGCATGCAAGAAGGGCAGGATACCATCGACCTTGAAGTGCTTAATCCCAACTTATACGGACTTCCGTTGCGCGATATCAAGTTCCCGGCAGATGTCATCATTCTTTCCATTCGGCGTAGGGGGCAAATGATCATCTCCCATGGCTACACCCGGCTGAGAAAGGGGGACTGGGTCACGATGGTAGGGTCTAACCAGAGCCTTGAAAACATGACATTGTTATTTGATAAAAATCCTTCTTGACGAATCAATGGCATTGGAAAGGCTTAAAAGCTTTTTACAAAATCTTTACCTTGGCAAGCACAAGGGGCAAGAATTAGACGACGAGACACAACAAACTGCTGTGCTCACTGGCCACTTGGTCTTGGTGACACTGTTTGTATGCGTGTTTTATACCTTCCTGGAGATCAACATTGGCGACTTGTTCTACTTGCCCTTTTATGCTATGATCATCCTATTTTCTATAGGTGCTCTGTTACTTCTGCGCTTACAACGGTACACGCTGGCGAAGTCGGTATTCTTGTTCCCGGTCATTACCATTGTGGCGCTTTTCACTAGCATAGAAAAGCATGAAACCGGGCTATACCTGTATTTTATTGCCGGGTGCCTGTGTGCATTCACCCTTTTCGGCTATGCGCAGCGGGGTTATGCCATTTTCACAGTGTTATACATCTTATTATTATTCTCCCTGTCTTATTTGTTAGATCACCAGCTCTTCGAACCGGTGAATGTCAGCGAGGAATACGTGAGATCTAGTTTTATATTCAATTTCTTGATCTCAACATTGGCTTCTGTGGCTATGCTCTATTATTTGATGCATGTCAATGTACGTTCCAAAAGGCACCTGCAAGCTACTGCCGATGAATTGAAAGAAAGCCGGAATCGGTTCGAGTTAGCCATATTGGGTTCTAGCGGCGGGATCTGGGATTGGAATGCTAAGACCCAGGAACTATTCCTATCCCCTAGGATAGCCTCTATGCTTGGCTATAAAAAGAATGAGTTACGGCTCGTGGAAAGTGACTGGATACTCAAGGCGATCCATCCCGATGACTTTGACCGGTTTGAGAAGACGTTTGAAGGTCATGTGAAAAAAAAGAAGCCCTTTGAGATCGAATGCCGTTTCAGGACAAAAAGTGGCGAATACCTTTGGATGTACGATACAGGCCATGCAGAATGGGATAGTAATGGGAAAGTACTCCGGATGGTGGGGACCGTAGTGGACATCACAAAACGAAAGAAAGCAGAGCACGCCCTCAAAGAACAAAAGGAGATGCTGGAAAAAACGAATAATGAACTCGACCGTTTTGTATATAGTACCTCCCATGACCTGAGAGCCCCGCTGAGCTCGATCCTCGGCTTGATCAATATTGCCCAGGTATCCTGCGATCCTGCCGAATTAAGGTCACTGCTGGACATGATGAAAGGGAGAGTGGACGCATTAAATACGTTCATAGACGAGATCATAGATTATTCACGAAATTCGAGGACGGGAATAGACAAAACAACGGTTTCCTTATTTGAACTGGTAGGCGAGGTGATCGAGAGCCTTCAGTACTATGAAAACTATCAAAAACTGGTTTTTCACAACAATGTGCCCAAAAATTTGACATTATGCACCGATCGTGGTCGCTTGAAGATCATTTTAAATAACATCTTCGTCAATGCCATTAAATATCATGATCCCCACCAAGAAGAGGCTTTTGTCTCCTTAGATGCGGAAATGCACAAGCATTGGGTCATGATTCGCGTAGAAGATAACGGTATTGGCATCGACGAGGACATACAGTCACAAATTTTTGATATGTTCTTCCGCGCATCGGAACAGTCAGTGGGCTCCGGTCTTGGATTGTATATCACCAAAGAAATGACTGAAAAACTAGGGGGACAAATCAGTGTTACTTCACGGAAAGGTCATGGCTCTACTTTTATCGTAAAAATACCGGTGGGTAATTCCCGCACCCCGTAGCATAACTATCAAATTCATCTATCTTTGCGCCTTATGGCAAACCAAGAGGATCTACTTAAAAAAGTTGTAGCCCACGCTAAGGAGTATGGGTTTGTTTTCCCCTCAAGTGAAATTTATGACGGGTTAGGAGCGGTCTATGATTACGGTCAGTATGGATCAGAATTAAAGAACAATATCAAAAGCTTTTGGTGGAAAGCAATGGTACAGATGCACGAGAACATCGTTGGGATCGATGCGTCTATATTCATGCATCCCACTACTTGGAAGGCTTCCGGCCACGTGGACGCTTTTAATGATCCTCTCGTAGATAATAAAGACTCTAAGAAACGCTACCGTGCGGACGTATTGGTAGAAGACCATATTGCCAAACTGGAAGGCAAACTCAATAAGGAAGTAGAAAAGGCACGTAAACGTTTTGGGGATAGCTTTGACGAAGCCCAATTCCGCGATACCAACGGCCGGGTATTGCAATATCAACAGAAGATCAATGATATCAATGATCGCCTGAAGGCAGCAATGGATAACGGCCAGCTTGCAGATTTAAAGCAGCTGATCGAAGACTTGGAGATCGTGTGCCCCATTTCGGGATCGAAAAACTGGACTGACGTGCGGCAATTCAACCTGATGTTCTCCACCGAGCTGGGTTCCGTTGCCGACGGAGCTAACACGATTTACCTCAGGCCTGAGACGGCGCAGGGGATCTTCGTAAACTTTTTGAATGTGCAGAAAACGGGCAGGATGAAGATCCCTTTCGGTATTGCACAAATAGGAAAAGCTTTTCGTAACGAGATCATTGCGCGGCAGTTTATCTTTCGCATGCGTGAATTTGAGCAGATGGAAATGCAGTTTTTTGTAAAACCGGGAGATGAGATGGAATGGTACGAGTACTGGAAGGAAAAGCGGATGAACTGGCACAATGCCTTGGGCCTTGGAGAGGATAACTACCGGTTTTATGACCACCTGAACCTGGCGCATTATGCCAACGCCGCTTGTGATATCCAATTTAACTTCCCCATGGGTTTTAAGGAATTGGAAGGGATACACAGTCGCACGGATTTTGACCTGAAAGCGCATGAAAAATACTCGGGGAAGAAGTTGCAATTTTTTGATCCGCAGGAAAACCAAAGCTATGTCCCTTATGTTGTGGAGACCTCCATCGGCCTTGACCGTACTTTTTTAGCCGTGATGTCGGCAGCCTACCAGCAAGAAACGCTAGAAGATGGCAGTGAGCGCGTAGTGCTAAAAATACCAGCCGCCCTGGCCCCGGTAAAAGTTGCGGTTTTGCCACTGGTGAAAAAGGATGGACTTCCCGAAAAGGCACGTGAGATCCTGGATGACCTCAAATTCGACTACAACTGCCAGTATGACGAGAAAGACGCCATAGGCAGGAGGTATCGAAGGCAGGATGCCATAGGCACACCCTATTGCGTTACCATAGACCATGAATCCCTGCAAGATAACACCGTGACACTACGTGACAGGGACTCTACCAAGCAAGAACGACTGCACATACAAGACCTTAAAAAAAGAATCGAAACGTTGGTTTCGGTAAATACGCTATTGACGAAACTGTAGATGGTTTGGTATGTCATAGTAGGTCTGTTACTGGTAGGGCTTGCTATCGCCGTAGTCAAGCTTTTTTATGATGTATTCATCATAATCTTCAAGGAGATCAAAAGCTTTACAAAAGGCCAGAAACCTCTTAAACCGGTACACCGTGAGATACTGCTAAACTATTCTGCCTACTACAGGCTTTTGTCTGCTACAGATAAGAAGAGGTTTGAGAAGCGTTTACAGCGCTTTATGCATTCTAAAGAGTTTATCCCCAGGATCATCAAAGTAGTGACAGATGAAATGCGTGTGCTGGTATCCGCCTCTGCTATACAACTTACCTTTGGATTGCCCCAGGTCTACCTGGCCAATTTTAAACGGATACTCATTTATCCTGACTCCTACTATTCTAATATAACCCGCCAGTATCATGTAGGGGAAGTAAACCCCAGGGCTGGCATCATTGTACTGTCATGGAAGAGTTTTGTAGATGGGTACAACAACTCCAAAGACTCTCTCAATGTGGGCATCCACGAGATGGCCCATGCCATCCATTTTGAAAATAGGATCAAAAATAAGGAGTACGACTTCCTCGATTACCAGGGGTTGCAAAAACTAGCAGAGATCACCCAGCGCGAGGTTCCGCTGATCCGCCAAGGGAATGGCCACTTTTTCCGTGATTATGCAGCTACTAATGTGTACGAGTTCTTTGCGGTATCGTTAGAATATTTCTTTGAACAACCCGTGGAATTCAGTAAAGCCATCCCAGATCTTTATGATACTTTGAAAAAGCTCTTGAATCAAGATCCTATCCGGTTGTATGGAGGGAAGGTAAGTGAGACTTGATACCTGCGTAATTGTTTCTTGGGATACTACATGGTTTAGCTCTGACGTGAGTTTTAACGTATAGGTAATCAATTGCTTAACCACAGGGGTCGCGGAGGGGGCCGCTGAGAACCGCTGAGATTATCGAGCCCATCCATGTTGACTTTACTGGCATTGGGAAAGTAAGTGCTTATTGCCCTGTGCTCTTAACTCCCCAGCCGCCACCGCCTGGGGTTTCAATGATCAGTTGGTCCCCCGGTTCTACGATCTTATTATCCACCCCGGGCAGCTCTTCTTCTTGACCGTTTTTATAGATCAATCGCTGTTTTCCGGGTTGACCTGGCTCGCCTCCTTCACCCCCGTATGGTGTTTCTACGCGGTGTTGTGTGAGCAACGTGAGGTTGAGCTTTTGTAAGAAAGTGTACCCGCGAACGATACCGTCGCCACCGTGCCATTGTCCTTCACCCCCGGAGCCTTTGCGGAGGGTAAATTGATCCAGTCTCACAGGGTAGCGGTGTTCAATGATCTCCGGGTCTGTTATTTTAGTGTTGGTCATATGCTGGTGAATAGCGTGATGCCCATGAAAACCTTCACCGGCGCCTGTACCACCACAGATGGTCTCATAATAGCCGAACCGGTCATTGCCGAAAAGAAGGTTGTTCATTGTACCTTGGCTACAGGCTGCTAAGTTGAGCGCTTTTAATAAGGTGTCTGTCAAGCGCTGGCTCACCTCGGTATTTCCCCCTACTACGGCCGGCAGGGGATCTTGGCTAAAGGCGGGATTTAAAATGCTTCGAGGCAATATCACTTCCACATTTTCCAATAACCCCTCATTTAATGGAAGATCTTTATTGAGAAGAAGCCGCAAGACATAAAGTACTACACTATTTACAATGGCCTCCGTGGCATTTAGGTTGTTGGGGTGAACGGCGCTGGTCCCGCTGAAATCAAAACTTAACTTTTTTCCTATGGTGAGACAGGCGTGAAGTTGAGATCCGTCATCTAATCGTTCTTCTGCTTCAAATTTTCCATGCCACTGCGCAATACTTTTTTGGAGCGTTTCAGCCACGTAATCTTTAAGGCGGGCCATATAACCTGTCACAGTTTCCTTGCCAAATGTCTCACAGAGCGATCGGGCGCCTTGAATGCCGATCATAATGGAAGCGATACCCCCACGAAGGTCGGCGAGGTTCTCTTCCAGTGAGCGAGTGGGGTAGGGGGCATCGGTTAGCACATTTTTTACCTTTTCCCAACGCTCCAGCCCTCTTTTTACAAGATACTGCGGGGCTATGATCAC
Source organism: Fulvivirga sp. (assembly GCA_028280565.1). Lineage (GTDB taxonomy): Bacteria > Bacteroidota > Bacteroidia > Cytophagales > Cyclobacteriaceae > Fulvivirga. The sequence goes on along the minus strand of JANQLQ010000083.1, from coordinate 28,988 downwards.
CCCCTCTTCTTCCAATGACTTGGCATCTGCCGGCATGGAACCCGGGGTTTTTCCCCCGATCTCCGCATGGTGGGCCCGGGTGGCCACGTAACCGATCCTCTCGCTTTTGAAATATACAGGGCTGATCAAGGTGATGTCAGGCAGGTGGGAACCTCCGTATGCGGGGTGGTTAGTGATCACAATATCACCTTCCTCCATGGGTAGGGCCTCCGCCACTTTTCTTACGCATACGCCCATGCTCCCTAAATGAACAGGGATGTGCGGTGCATTGACTACTAAGTACCCGGCGGCATCCATAAGTGCACAGGAGAAGTCTAGCCGCTCTTTTACATTTACTGAAAACGATGTGCGTTGAAGGATGGCCCCCATGTCTTCTACGATAGACATAAACCGGTTTTTATAGAGCTCTAAATTCGCCTCCTCGCTTTCTACTTCAGCGGTATATCTGCTACTTACATAATTCAATAGGGCTGTTTTATTGGCGTCTAAGTGTAGCTCCCATCCTTTTTCTAAGAATACAGTGGTATTATGGCTTAACAGGATCGCTGGCCCCGTGATCCGGGCGCCGGCTTTCAGTGTTTCCCATTGGTAAACCGGCGTGGTTACCCACTCATTGTCCGTGAAACTGGGCTGGAAAAAACTTGCACTAGGCTGGTAATACGTTTCTATGTCCTCCACGGTGTCTATGTCCTTTTCAATCTCTACCCCGGCGATAAGCTTTAAAGATTCTATTTCTACCTCGTGTCCATCAAGCCAATGACCGTACAGCTTTTGGTAGGCCTCTTTAAAATCTTCCAACACATTAGGGCTGTCTTCCACTTCAATGGTATTTTCTTGCCCGGCGAAACGCAGGTAAAAGAATCTTTTTTTTACTTGTAACGAGTTGATGTCGTAGCCTTGGTCAAGTAGCTCTTTAAATGCCTGGGTTTGCAATTGGGTCCATAGCGATGGGATATCCGTTGCCTGTGACCACCGTTTTAATACCGGTTGTTCCGCGAAAACTTCGATCGAAGCATTTCCTATGCCATAGGCGCTTAAAAGACCGGCTTCATACGGGACCAAGATCTTTTTCATCCCTAAAAGATGGGCTATACTACAAGCATGCTGTGCCCCGGCACCTCCAAAGGTCAATAAAGTGTAATCCTTGGGGTCATGTCCTTTTTGTAAAGATACCTTCCTGATGGCTTCGGCCATTTTTTCATTGGCAATGGTTGTAAAAGCCTTAAGCAATTCTTCTTGTGTATACGTCTTGCCATGCCTCGATGCTATTTCGTCGATGATAGTATTAAAGGCATGCTTGGAATATCCATCACTTACGGGAATGCTGAATCCACCGGGGACCAGCTTGCCGGATAGTAAATTGATATCGGTAATACACAAAGGCCCCCCGGCGCCATAACAGGCAGGGCCCGGGTGGGCTCCCGCACTGCCCGGCCCCACGGTGAGCATACCTTCATGGAAACTACAAATGGAACCGCCACCGGCGGCGATCGTTTCGATATGCAAGCTTGGGCTGACGATACGAGCATCTCCCACCCGCGTTTCATAGGTGTAATCGTATTCTTCATTGTAGATGGCTACGTCCGTGCTGGTGCCGCCCATATCAAAAGTAACGAGTTTGCTGACACCAGCCCGCTGTGCGGTCTTGACCGCGCCTACGATACCTCCCGCCGGGCCGCTCAATAGGCTATCTTTAGGATAGAACTGCCCTGCGTCTACGATAGCGCCACTACTGGTCATGACCTGTAATTTGCCTTTTCCTATTTTTTGGCGAATACCGCCTATGTACCCGGAAATTACGGGTTGCAGGTAAGCATTGGCTACGGACGTTTCCGCCCTGGGTAAGATCTTGATCGCTTTCGATATCTCCGCGGAACAACTGGTATACTTGAAGCCCAGCTGTGCCAAGAGGCGTTTCACCTCCTGCTCGTGCTGGTCATTAAGGTAGCTGTTCATAAATGTTACTGCTATGGCCGTATCTTTTGGTAAGTCTTTTACCATCGAGCGCAGTTTTCGGGTATCTAAGTCATGGATCACCTTTCCCGTGCTATCAATTCGTTCTTCTACTTCCAATACCTCGTCGTATAAAGGCGGCGAGGTAGATATGTTCAGTGCAAAGAGATGGGGCCGTTGTTGGTCGCCAATCACCAAAAGGTCCTTGAATCCCTTAGTTACCAGGAACAGGACTTTTGCGCCCTTGCGCTCTAGTAGGGCATTGGTCCCCTTGGTAGACCCGAGCTTCATATGTAGCCGAGGCAGTGGCTTGTGCAGCGGCGTATGGGTCAGCATTCGGGCGGCTAAAATGGGCACCTCCTCACCAGGGCTTATTTGGAATTCGCTACCTGCGGAGTCCTTACCGGGAGATTTATCCAATGTGATCACCTTTTCTTGAAGGTCTACGGATACAACGCGGGCCTTAAAGCCTGTTTTGAGAATTTCGAAATGATAAGCAGCGAAAATGTCTTCATCTATGCCCCATGAAAAGTGACATGTTATTTGTTCGCCGTTAGTTTCGATGATTTTTCCTCTCAGGCTACTGTTGCTTAATATTTTTAAGTGTTTTTTATTGCCAGCCGGGTCTATGGCTATGCAATCCGTAAAGGTACCCCCAGTGTCAATCCATAGTTGCCACATAATAGTGATAGGTCAGGCGATTATTAGAAAGTAAAGATCATTTGCTTAAATATCGGTAAATTCGTTACAAAGCATTGTCATGAAAACAATACAAATTTTCCTTAGGTCTTTGCCTTGGCTTATTATTATGGCCTTGATCGTTTGGTTGGCTATCCCCACTATGAGCAATGAAAAAGAGAGCGTCATCATAAATAGGGCGGCGATCTTGAGGGAGGTAGAGGCTATGGGCAAGCTGGAATTGGTCAAATATAATTTCAAAGAGATCACTGAGCTCACCGAGCTGAGCGAAGAGTTCTTAAAGATATTTAAGCTAGGTCCGGACTCCAAAATAGCGCTCATCAGCATGGGTGAGGCGGTAGGGTGTTTGGACCTAAGCGTAATGGAAGAAGAAGATGTATCCGTACAAGGTGATTCGGTCTACATCCAGCTTCCCGGCCCAGAATTATGTTATTATAAACTGGATATGGAGCAGACGGAGATCTACTCGTTGCAAACCAATCCCTTAAAAGACGAGGGCGCCTTTATCCAAAGGGCTTATCGCCAAGCGGAGCGCGAGATCAAAGAAGCGGCACTGGCTTCGGGTATTTTAGATCAAACTACTGCTAACGCCGTGTTGATCTTAAAACCTTTGTTAGAAAGGATGACAGGAAAAACGATCCTGTTTACACAAAAGCCCGACAGTGTCCGTATTAGGTTAGATTGAAGTATTGCGCCAGCGCATAGAGCCCTAGAAGGATAAAGATCATACCCGGTATCAGGTTGACCAGGCGGTTTTCCCTTGCCAAGGAGCCGAGCCGGTGGGCAAGCAGTGCCAATAGGGCCAGTAATGCAAAGGTACCGGCTGAGATCCCTAAAACATAGATCAGTATCCCATTGAGATGAGGCAGATGTATCCACTGCTGGTGGTTAAGAAAAGCGGTAACCCCGATCCAAAAAGGGATGGCCAGTGGATTTAAAATGCTGATCAAAACTCCCTTGCGGAAACCACTTTTCTTGAGCTCCTGCTGTATTTTGCCCGTCTTTGTTTTCGTATGAGAAATGATATTGATCATACCTAGCGTTAGCATAACAATGGCCGTTAGCAGGCGGAAATTATCGACAATCCATGGAGAAGAAGTGATAAGCCCTTCAAACTGTACGGCAATAAGAGCATATGGGAACTCAATGATAGCAGCTGCCAGCGCAAATCTCAATGCGGCACGCAGGCGGTTATCCAAAGACAGCTGGATCACGCTGAGATTGATAGAGCCCGGGGGGATGGACCCCAAGAAGCTGAACACAAAGCCTACGATAAAAGTAGTGAGCAATCTATTTGAGTTTATTTAAAGCACGCACTTTGGCATATTCCGCCCGCCCCTGCCGGAACGATAAGTAGGGAACTCCTCGTTCGTGGTTTTCTACGCTGATCTCATAGAGCACTTTCCAATGATGGAACAGGACTTTTAGTCCTTTAAAGAAAGAAAACCCAGGGTCATAAATATGGGCAGGTTCAGACCCGGCACCGTTTAATTCCATGATCTTGATGTTTCCTTCATAAAGGTTCTCGATGGTAGCCACCCGCAAGTCGAAACGGCCAAAATAGAAGCCTGGAATACTGGTGCTTATACGATCGAAGACACGATGCAGGCGATCGTTGATCAAGCGATTTCCATTCATGAATTTAGTCCCCAGGCAGTGATTGCCAATAGACACCAGTTCTTTGCGTTGGCCTTTATCCAAGACCCTGGATAGCTGCCCGTTATACTGGCGTTTGAGGGTGTTCCATTGCAACTTGGCCCTGTCACTGCGTAAGATCAGCTCCTTTAATGTCGAATGCCCATCCCCTGTCACTTGAAGCATCTCTTTAATCACGATAGAAGTGACTTTTCCTTCTTTTTGACTGGGATACCGGTAATAAAAGACACCCATCTCGATGGGTTCGCTTAAAAACTCCTGTACAAGGAAAGCCACCGGGCATTTGTGGATATAAGCTGCTAAATCTCCTGCACTCTTGATCTTTTGTACGAACCACCCTCGTTCCCCTATATCAGGTTTACAAATAATGGGGAAGTTGAGTTTTTCTTTTTCCAGGCGGGACAAGACAACGTCAGGCGCTACGTCGTTATGGAAGTAAAGCGTAGCAGGCTTAATGGAGCTAGGAATGAGGTCCAGTATTTTGATCTTAGACTCGCCTAGCATCCCACCATTTTCAATGGAGGGGTTGGACGCGCTAAAGAAGAAGAGCGACCGGGCTTTCAGGGAAAGCCAGATCCAATAGGCAAAAATAGGGGCATAAACCACCTCGAAAGGCCAATACTCCCAGCTTCTTACTTTAATAAGAAGATTGCTTCTCCAGGTCTTTTGAAAAAAGTTCATTACCGGGCATAGGCCAGGATCAGCAGGCTGTCCCGTCTTGGTAGCGAATGGTAGATACCGCCACACCGAAGTGAGCAGGGATGGGTACGTAAGGAGCTACCTCTTTCAATCCAATTTTAATAATGGCCATATGATGGATCGCATGCTCAATGTTGTAAGCTAACTCCCTGAAATAAGTAGTACCAATGCTGATGGGCTCCTCGTTGACCATGCTGTAATTAGCCTCTAATACTAACTGTGTATCTTTTGGGTTTTGATCGATAAAGTCATAGAGATCTTTAATGAGTGCGCCGGCTATCGTCTTATCAGATTCTATCATTCGATCATGATCCCTTTTGTCATAATTGACGATCCCTTGTGTATGATGGTGTGCCAGGCAGGTGAAAAACTCAAGCGTATGCCGGATGTGCTGACCTATAGTGGAGTAATTGAGTGTGTCAACTTCCTTGGTAAAATCTTCTTGCGTAATATGTTCTACTACAGACTCCAGCTGGTTAAAAATATCTTTACAAGCGCTTATCAACTTCATGCTGCAAATATGGGTCAAAAAAATAAATATAAATATAAAGTTATTTTTTCATTAATAATTTTCGGTTTCCGCCCTGCCATCGCCGTCAGTGTATAATGGCTGCCCAATTTTCGTCCGCTGCGGGTTTGAGCTTGGCTTCGTCTTGGTTCCAGTCCAATAAAGTATTATGACCCCTGAAATTATAAAAAAGATACAATTTGTCATCAACTATTTTGTAAGTACCGGGATCAATCTTCACCTTATCGCCGGTAGCGCCTACAGCATAGGCACACCAACCCCCATATTGGGGCTCGTATTGTTCGGGGTTTTTCTTGAAAGTCTCCAAGTTCTGTTGGCTTGAAAAATAATAAACAGCGCCATGATGGCTATACCTGTACTGTTCTGCTCCTTTTTTAGGCTCACTTACAAAATAGCTTACGGGGTCGTATCCTTGCAAGGCTATGTTTTTTTTCAGGTTGTAATGTTCACTGGCGGTAGTTTTGCTTTGGCTGTAAAGCTGGTCACCGGACCATACCACGAGACATATCAAAAATATCCTTCTCATATCTTCAGCTTTCTTATGATTTCGATACAGGAAACAGGTGCTAAAGGAGGTAATGTGCCAAAGGAAAACCTATTTCTTGATCAATCAACGCTTTAAACACAGTTCAACACCTTTTGTATTTATACACTCAAAGCCGTGTCCGGGTTGTCAATGTTTGTCGTGGCGAATACATTTACCTCAATAAATGTCGTTTAGAACGGACCAGACCATTTCACTTTCATAGCCACGTTGAACCAAGAAACTGGCGATTTTAGCCTTTTGATGTGCTGGTTGAAGGTTCTTTACGGTCCCGGCTTTTTGTTCGAGCAATTTGATCATGACCGCCTCATATTCGTTGGGGTCTATTTCTTCCCATCCTTTCTTTATGCAATAGTCCGATACCTTATGTTGTTTTAGTCCTTGCCGTATTTTATGACGCCCCCACTTCTTCATTTTGAATTTGCCTCTTACATAGGCTCGCGCAAAGCGCTCTTCATTAATAAATCCTTCTATGATGAGTTCCGAAAGCAGTTCTTCTACCTCATTGTAATGCAGCCCGTATTCGTAAAGCTTATCCCGTACCTCTTGCTGGGAACGTTCCTGGTAGGCACAAAACCGCGCCGCTTTGAGCTTGGCCTCCGGTGGGGAGAGGTGTTTTTTAGGTCGAGAAGGTAGCTCCTCAAACATACTATTTGACCAGCCCTTTCCTTTTCAGGATACTTTCTACAAACTTCCTTTCATTATCTGAATTAAATATCTTAAACGGCAGGTGTATGAGCTGCGCCTTATTGACGGACAGTAAAATATAGTTTTTACCCACCCTGGCCCTTTTTACTTGGTCCCATTTGATGGGCATGCCCTGTTTTGGATTAAGCTTGACCAATACCTGCTGGCTGTTGATCTCGTAGGAGAGCTTTTCAAACAACATTTTTGTTTGCTCGAGCTGTGTGACACCTGCAAATTGGATCACCCAAAATAGCAAATACAATACCAATGCTATCCCCGTGCCGATAAACCACCACATATTTGGTATCCATAAATATCCAGCACAGATCGCCAACGCGATCAAGGATACCCACCATTGCTGCTTGAGCACATTTCTAAGGGCTAATTTGATGTAGGTGTTGCTCTCCAGCTTGTATTTTTTTGTTTTAACTATCATTATCTACGCTTTTCCGGATTCAAGTGCAATGATAAAAAAAGGTTACAAAGATGACTGTAAAAATCAGCACTTCAATGAAAACGAATACCAGGTTTCTTTTACCTCTCAAATTTATTATTCTTGGGATTAAACTGCCTTTAAGCTGATGTCCAGGCTCCGTGCCGAATGGGTCAAAGCGCCTACCGAGATATAATCCACCCCGCAGTGCGCTACAGCGCTGATGGTATCTTCCGTGATGCCCCCGCTGGCCTCTGTATCGTACCTTCCATTGACAAGGTTCACGGCTTCTGTCATATCATTAATGCCCATATTATCGAGCATGATCACATCTATACCTCCTGTGGCCAGTACCTCTTTTACTTCTTCCAAGTTACGAGTTTCTATTTCTATTCGCAGGTTTTTGTTTTTTTCTCTTAGATACTCTTGAGTCGAAAGGATCGCTTTTTTTATTCCCCCGGCAAAATCGATGTGGTTATCTTTTAACATGATCATATCAAAAAGACCATACCTATGATTTTTTCCACCGCCGATGGTCACGGCCCATTTTTCTGCCAGCCGGAAGTTAGGAGTGGTTTTGCGGGTATCCAGCAGCTGTGCCTTAGTGCCTGCCACCCGTGCCTTGAGATCATGGGTATAACTCGCTATCCCACTCATCCTTTGCAGGCAGTTGAGCACCAGTCGTTCGCAAGAAAGTATAGAGCGTGCAGAACCTTCAACGGAAAAGCCGATGTCTCCTTTCTTTACGATTTCTCCATCTTTTTTGAAAAAATGTAGGTTTAGGCTGTTGTCGTAATAAGCAAATATGTGCTTGGCCATTTCTAAACCGGCAATGATCCCATCGTCTTTAACGATAAGTTGTGCTTCGCTCGTGGCATGGGCAGGTACGGCAGCTAGTGAAGAGTGATCCCCGTCACGAATGTCTTCTTCCAATGCTTCTTTTATAAAATGGTTAATAGCAGCAGGTGATAAGTATTCTAAAATTTGCATGCAGTAAAGATAGCACTTAGTTATGAGTCCGGGGGGTGTCCTCAAACTGGCCCAGCCGTTAACACCTTGAAAAGCATTAGGCTTTTATCCCAAGAATATTAGAAATAATAACCTCTGTGCTACGACACAGCAGATCCCGGCTCTCGCAGATTCCTTGTCACGCCTGGCTCAACGCACGGGCTGCAAGAATGACGGTCATTTTTTTTCACGTTTAAGTAAATAGCAAAATACACTTGAAAATCAAGGTATCATACCATTGGCAGGCTGTAAACCCCAGGCACTATTCTTTATCAATGCTGATCTCGTGCACCAGGTAGCGACCTTCACTTCCTTTAATACGCACAAACACCCTGAATGTATCGGATTTACTAATGTACTGTCCTATGGCAAAATGCAGCCCTCCTTTAGATGCTCCCTGGTGGATAATGGTGAAGCTGTCCGGCACATGATCTTTGAAGAAATCTCTTAATACAATTTCGGCTTGCGCTTTGCTGTAGGTCTGGATATTGCCGTCCATAGTTACGTCTACGCTTTGATATAAAAATTTACCGAGCTCTTTTGAGCTGCCTGTTTTCATGGCTGTCTTTATATCTTCAATCACCTCGCTTTGCGCCATCACACCCCCGGATATTAGAAAACCGCTAATCAATACGCAGATCAGTCTTTTCATACTTGTTTTTTTGGTACCTGTGTAAATATGTCTAAAACTATGCCAATGTAGTTATTCCAAGAGATCAAATTACCATAAAACAGGATCACTTACAATTCGGTGTACCTTTTTACCCATTATTAGCGTGAAGAAAAGGAATCAAGCGTTCTCCCAAAAAATATTGCGTTCATGAAGAGTTTATTTGTACCATACCAGAACGCCCTGAAATTCAAATTGTCTGTAAACCCGATCACTTTACCCTTGCCGTAGGTAGTTACTCCCACGACAGGTGTTCCTTTAAGTTGATCCAGGTTAATGTCTGAAATGTAACCACTTAGCAGTGGTGAATTTGTATAGACCACAGGATTCGCAAATGATTTATTGGACTTTGCCATAAAAAGTTCGCTATTCCTGAAAACAGGAAGCCGGTCACGGTAGTAACCGTAAAGCAGTGGATGGGTAGTATCTATTTTTGTTTCAAAAATGGCACCCCCTATTTCTTGGGCCCCGTAGAATTCACTGATATCTGCATACGGCATAGCACGAGTAGAATCCGGGCGCCGGGTAGGTTTAAATTCGAATCTCCCCATTCCCAGGCCGGACACATATTTCATCGCATTTTTCATGGTCACTAGCGTTCCCCCTTTTTTTACCCAATCTCTTAACTTTTCTTTCGCCAGCGTATTGATCCCGGTATACCTGCCATTTACCATAATGATCGTGTTATACCTGTCCAGGCTGGCCCTGTTGAAAACGCGAAGTGGGATGAGGGACAGGTCTATGTGGTAGCGCTGATCAAACAGGTGCCAAACCTCGCCGGCTTCATAACTACTCACCCCTTCCCCAACCAGCAAGGCCACCTTTGGCTTTTCTATGTTTTTAAACGTGGGGCTCCCTAGGCTTACCCCTTGGTAATCCAGCCCCGTGTTGAAAGAGTGGATCTCTAACCCGTTTTCCCGGGCTAGCTGTTCCATTTCCCGGAATATATACGCCGGGTCCTTTCCTTGTATGCCCACCGGCACCAGTATAGCCCCTCTTTCGAATCGTTTGCCACTTGGGTGGTAAAAAGCTTCATTTGATAACTTTACTTTATATCCCTTGTTCAATAACGCGTAAAGTACTTTAGGGGTATAGTAATTATAGTATTCAAAAACATAGGCGTAGCTTGACTCACCTCCTATGACCTCACCCGCCGGCTGTTGCGCTGCTGAGAAAGCGGCCCCCAAAAGATTTTGATTGAACGCCCGGCCCCTAGTCTCGGTATAATCTACTCCAAAAGCCAAAGGTAAGGTCCAGGCAGATACATCATAAAATAAACTGTCTTGGAAGGTGGTGTTCTTTTGGAACATCGCCTTGATCAGCTTGTATTGTGGCTGGTTTAAGGGCACCACGAAAAGCTCACCGGGCTGGTATTTATACCCATTAAGCGTCATCGCTTCTTTGGCCTGGTAAATTTCAACCTGGTGCTGTTCAATGATCTCCGCCAGGTGATAGTTCCTGTATTTATCTTTAGAGCCAAAGACATAAGCCTTGACATCATCCCTCGTGGCTTCTGCCATGGCATCCTTGTAAAAGGTACGCTGGTGCTCAAGGAAATCATTCTTCATATCAAACGCCGCTTTTAAGGTAGATAGCGAGGTGGTAAATTGATTCCTTATCGTAAAGGGGAATTTTAAAACGCCATTGACCGTTTCGCGAGAATGTCCCCTCGAGCTCGCTTGTTCGAAAAGGATGCCCACCGCACCATTGATATCCGGGTATGTCGATCCCTTCCCATAATAATAGTCATCAAAACTTTCACGGGAATAATACAATGAGCCTATCTTATCCAAGGCTTTTGCGTGGTACTCCCCCATACGGTCCGTTAAGCGATAGTTATTAGCTGGGGTCATGGGGTTATTCCTGGAGGGGATGCCGGGCTGGAAAAAGAAGGTGGAATTACTCCCCATTTCGTGGTGATCGGTCAAAATGTTGGGCTTCCACTCGTGGAAAAGAGCTACCCGGGCCCGTGACTCCGGTAATTGGACTGGAAGCCAGTCGCGATTCATGTCAAACCAATAGTGATTGGTGCGACCCCGGGGCCAGGGTTCGTTTTGCTCTATGCTGTTAGGGTCCGAGACCAAGTTTTTGCTCCTTCGGGAGTTTACATAATGTGTAAAACGATCAAGACCATCCGGGTTAAGGCAAGGATCCAGTAAAATAACAAGTTTATCCAGCATGCTTTCGATCTCCTCTCCTTGGGCAGCGGCCAGGTAATAGGCTACGGCTAGTGCAGCATTGCTCCCGCTGGGTTCATTGCCATGGATGCTATACCCCATGTATACCACGGCTGGCATATCTTCTACACTTAAATTTTGAGAAGCGGAAGGGTCGGTCAATTGGACATGCTGCCTTTTTATTTCGTCAAGGTTTTCGTGGTTTTTGGCCGATGTGATGGTTAAAACGAGTTGTGGTCTCGTTTCAAAGGTCCTGCCGAATTCCCTGATCACCACCCGGTCAGAGGCCGCAGCTAAAGCATACATATAATTGACCAAGCGGGCATGGGTAATGTGCCATTCACCCACTTCATGGCCTATGATCTCCTTAGGTTTTGGGATGCTTTCATTATACAGGATGTCTTGGGGCAAGTAATATGTAATGTCCTGGAAATCTTGCGAAAACAGGGAAAATCTTACAAGGCAATAACAAAAGAAAAAGGTGAGAAATAGTTTCATTTTTATCCTGGTGATGATCAAAGGGTGAAGATATAAATTCGCCTCCAGGAGCTAAAATTCAAAAAGTATGAACGGTTTATTAACTTAAATTTAACATAAAATTACCTAGGTCAGTCCCATTATTCATTTGTTTTGCACGGCTAAACAAAGCCGAATATTCAACTAACTTAAATCAATATGAATCAATTTTTACGCAAAATTATGCATGCTTTGGGGCTGTCGTTGTTCGCGACAGTGGCCATGGCACAAGGCGTTACCACATCTTCGATGAACGGTAAGGTCACCGACGCTAACGGTGAGGTGCTGCCAGGCGCCACAGTTATCGCCGTGCACACTCCTTCGGGGACACGATATGGTAATGTTACTGACCTTCAAGGTTTTTTTAGGATCCCTAACATGCGGGTAGGAGGACCTTATAAAGTAACCATTACTTTTGTAGGCTTTGCATCTTATGAAAAGAACGACTTATACCTGTCACTGGGGCAGAAGTATTACCTAGAGGCAGAGTTGCGAGAATCATCTACTGAACTAGAAGAAATTGTAGTTACCGCTTCAAACGATGTTTTTGATGGTAACCGAACCGGCGCTGTTACTGAGCTTTCAGTAGAAGAGATAAATGCGGCTCCTACTGTAGGGCGATCCATTGGTGACTTTGCGCGTTTTAATCCTCAAACGATAATTAATGAGGGGAACGATGGGCTAGAGATCTCCATAGGAGGTATGAACAACCGGCTGAACGCTATTTATATCGATGGTGCTGTAAATAATGACGTATTTGGCTTAGCAGCCAGTGGTACCAATGGGGGTCAAACTGGGGTTTCGCCGATTTCACTGGATGCCATCGAGCAATTTACAGTTTCGGTAGCGCCTTTTGACGTTCGTCAATCCGGGTTTGCTGGTGGTAGTATAAATGCGGTCACCAGGAGCGGGACAAACAATATTGAAGGTTCCGCCTATTATTTCTTCAGGAACCAAGACCTGGCCGGAAAAACTCCTTTCGAAGATGATCTTGAAGATCAAACCGACCGGGAAAGACTAGCGGATTTTACAGCAGAGACGTATGGTTTCAGGGTAGGAGGGCCCATCGTAAAAGACAAGGTATTCTTCTTTGTGAATGCCGAATTACAACGCGATGAAACTCCCCAACCTTTTGACTTCAACAACTACCGTGGAAGCCTTACCCAAGCGGATATCAATGAACTGGTCAACTTTTTGGACACCCGGTATAATTATAATCCTGGGTCATACTTAGATAATACAGCTTTCCTGGAAAGTGATAAGGTGATTGCTAAGTTTGATGTGAACTTAAACCAGAACAATAAGCTGACCTTGAGGCATTCTTACACCAAGGCGGAGAACTTAGAGGCTCGGCAGTCCTCTGCTACCGGTTTACGTTTTATCAACGGCTCAGAATTCTTCACATCTGAAACAAACTCTTCAGCATTAGAGCTGAGAACGATGATCGGTAACAATATGTCTAACCACCTGACGGTAGGTGTAACTACGGTAAGAGATGACCGGGATCCTTTTGGTGATCCATTTCCTGCCGTTTTTATTGACGATGGCCAAGGCGGTATAACATTTGGTTCCGAAACCTTTTCTACCGCCAATTTGCTTGACCAGGATATTATTACCATCACCAATAACTTGGAGCTATACAAAGGTAAACATACCATCTTGATAGGTGCCAATGCGGAATTTTACAGCACTACGAACTTGTTTATCCCTAATAACTTTGGTAACTACAGCTATTCCAGGCAAGGTGATTTTGACGCCGTAGGAGACAACTTCTTGGATGATTTCCTAAACGAAAGACCAGCTAGCCAGTTCTCTTACAGCTATGGATTAAATAGTTCGGTGAATGGCGATGAAACTACTGGTGCCGCTGCCGAATTCAATAGCTCTTTGTTCGGTCTCTATGTCCAAGATGAAATACAAGCCAGTGATAAGCTTAAGTTAACCGTAGGGCTAAGGGCTGACATCAATTTCTTCGAGGATACACCTGAAAATCCTTTTTTCAACAACCCTGCCACATTGGATCAATTTCCTTACAACCTCCAAGGGGCAAGAACCGGGGAATTTATTGATCCGCAGGTCTATTTTTCACCTAGGTTCGGCTTTAACTATGACGTGACTGGGGATCGCACTTTCCAACTGCGTGGGGGTGTAGGTATCTTCACGAGTAGGATCCCTTTGGTCTGGCCTGGTGCAGCGTATAACAATAATGGCCTGAACCTAGGCTCTGAATTCCGACGAGTTGACCTGGGCTTTTTAGGTCCTGTACCTACATTTGAGCCTAATGTCAACAACCAGTTAAGAACGATAGCGGAAGGGCAACAAATACCCTCAGGGAATGTTGATCTCTTCGTAGAAGATTTCAGGATACCGCAAGTGCTGAAATTGAATCTAGCAGGAGATAAAGCACTTCCGGGAGATATGGTACTTACCGTGGAGGGTGTTTACACCAAGTTCTTGAACAACGTCTACTATCAAAACATCAATGTTAACAGGCCACAAGACAGGGCCACAGGTACACCGGACGATAGGCTTGTTAATTACGAAGACAGGATCGATGGTACATACCAGCGGATCATGCTAGGTAGTAATACGAGTAAGGGATATACTTATAATTTGAGTGCTTCCTTAACCAAGGACTTTGGCTTTGGATTACAGGGGCAGGTCTCCTATTCTTATGGTGATGCTTGGACCATTTATGACGGAACTTCCTCTCAAAACTCTTCGCAATGGAGAGGTCTACACGCCGTAAACGGACGTAATAATTGGACAGATCTACAGCGTTCGGATTTTGCCCAAGGACATAGAATACTGGCTAACCTTACGTACAAGAAATCGTACGGAGATTTTGCTTCTACACAAGTATCTCTTGTTTACGAAGGGCAGTCAGGTAATCCATTCACCTACGTATATGGTGAAGGGGATGACATCACGCAAGAAGACTCAAGGAACCGGGAGTTAGTGTACGTTCCGAGAAATGCCAGTGAAATTGTACTGGTAGACCTTTTCGATAGGGATGGGAACTTAGTAGCTACCCCAGAGCAGCAGTGGGAAGCGCTTGATGCCTTCATAGAGGATGATTCCTACCTGAGCGATAGGAGAGGCAAGTACACCGAGAGAAACCAATCACGCACACCCTTTGAGAGTATCGTTGATTTAAGAATACTACAAGATTTCTACTTGGAAATGGGCAATGGAAAAAGAAATACCCTACAGTTGTCATTGGATATTTTTAACGTTGGCAACCTCATAAGCAGCAGTTGGGGTAAAAGATACGGAAGACAGTTCAGTGGTTATGAATTACTTCAATTTGAAGGGTTTGCCGAGGGGTCGAATACGCCTACTTACACATTCCAAGCATTTGATGAAGACCGCGCATTTTCAGGGGACAATGAGGCATTCTTCGGTGATTTGGATGACTCGGGTGTTCTTAGCTCTAGGTGGCAAATGCAATTGGGTGTGAGATACATATTCGGTAATTAATAATCCTTTACAAAGAGAAAAATGAAACAATTATTTAAACTTTTATATACTTCGGTTCTGCTCTCTCTCGTTATGTTGAGCTGTACTGAAGATGACGTAGAAACTGCCGATTCCTTTGTATTCTTCAGTTTTGACCAAGACTATCTTGAAGTATCGTTCAGCTCGCGTGCATCAGATAATGTAGATGCTTTTCTATGGACTTTCGGGGATGGGGACTCGGCTTTTGTTGCCAATCCTACCCATGTTTACGATGCATTTGGTGATTACACGGTAACCTTGGTCATCAATCAAGGCGAGTTAGACGAGGCCCAAATGCAAGCCACGGTTTCTGTTAATGCTCCATCGGTGGGTGAAATATCCAGCCTTTCTATTGGTGGTGAAGGTGCCGCGGAGATATCAGCGTATGACGCTGCCAATGAGCGCCTGTTCGTGGTGAATAACGATGGAGAATCAAGAATTAACATTATTAACTTCAGCGAACCGGATTCAATATATGTGATGGATAGCATTTTAGTCTCGTCCTTTGGTGGTGAGGTGAACAGTGTAGCCGTAGGCAACGGGCAATTAGCCGCAGCCATTGAAGCAAACACCGCCACGGATCCCGGGGTAGTTGTTGTTTGGGATTTAGCAGGGGATTTCTCGGCTACCCTGGCAGAGGTGATGGTGGGATCACTACCAGACATGGTAACCTTCACCAGCGATGGCGATCACATCCTATGCGCAAATGAAGGTGAGCCTAATGATGACTATACGATCGATCCACTGGGTACGGTTTCAATCATCTCAACGAGTGGTTTTTCAGCTACTACGGTAGACTTTAGCGGATTTAACACTATGGAGGACGAGTTGGAGGCCAATGCTTTTAGGGTTTTCGGTCCGGGTGCATCTTTGGCCCAGGATGTTGAACCTGAATTCGTCGCTATTTCAGAAGATGACACTAAAGCATACGTATCATTACAGGAAAATAACGGTGTGGCAATCATCGACATTGCTTCGGCAACGGTAGATGCCATTGTTCCATTAGGATTAAAGGACTACAGCCTTCGTGGCAATGAAATTGATCCAAGTGATGAAGATGATGAGGTAGAGTTCCGCGCTGTAAATGCATTTGGTATGTATCAGCCAGATGCATTGGCCAGTTACAATGTTGGAGGTACTAACTATATTGTCTCTGCCAATGAGGGCGATGCCAGGGAGTATGAAGGTACGCCTGGTTTTATAGGTGAGGACAGGGTAGCTAATGCCACCCTAGATGCGTTGGCTTTTTCAAATGCCAGTTCTCTCCAAAGAGATGATAACTTGGGAAGGTTGAAGTATACTATTACCAATGGAGACTTGGATGATGATGATGACCTGGACCAGCTTTGGACATATGGAGCTCGCTCGTTCTCGATTTGGAACGGGGAAACCGGGGAATTAGTTTGGGACAGTGGAAATCAGCTAGAAGTACAGGCGGAAGCGTTAGGCCTATATGACGATGGTAGAAGTGACGATAAGGGCGTTGAGCCAGAAGGAGTGGCCCTAGGAACGATCGACGGTATGATCTACGCGTTTATTGGTTTGGAAAGGGCAGATGCCGTGGCAGTTTATGATGTTACCAACCCGCAGGCACCGGTTTACATTAGAATGCTTGAAACCGGTGACGCACCGGAAGGTTTGG
This sequence comes from Fulvivirga sp., assembly GCA_028280565.1. Classification (GTDB taxonomy): domain Bacteria; phylum Bacteroidota; class Bacteroidia; order Cytophagales; family Cyclobacteriaceae; genus Fulvivirga. The sequence goes on along the minus strand of JANQLQ010000083.1, from coordinate 12,277 downwards.
TGTTCATCGATGCTGCTGATAGCCCATCAGGATCACCCCTATTGGTAGTTTCATCTGAAAATGACGGCACAATTAAAGTATTTGAAGCTGCCTTCTAATTAAGGATTTATTTCTATTTTTAAAAAGAGGCCATTTATGGCCTCTTTTTTTCTTAATAATTATCGCTAAAATGTTCGTTGTTAAAGTTGGTCCATTGCAAAACCACCTGCCGGACTGGTGAAAACAAACCTGTAACTGTATATGAAATACTTCGATAGAGACCTTTCCTGGTTATCCTTTAACGAGCGCGTGCTAATGGAAGCGGCTAATCCCGGGGTGCCGTTGTATGAGCGCGTAAAATTTCTCGCCATTTATTCCTCTAACCTGGACGAATTCTTTAGGGTGAGGGTAGCAGGTCTTCGGAGTATCGTGGATATCGACAAGAAAAAGATCAACAAAGAGTTTGACCGGCCTCCTAAAGAGGTGCTGGCGGAGCTTCTCCAAGTTGTCCATTTGCAGCAGGAGGAGTTCGGCCGGATCAAAAGAGAAGAGGTGATCCCCCTATTGAAGAAAGAGGGGATCTATCTTTACAGGGATGAGGACATTTTAGAGGAGCATAGAGAATACATTGAGCATTACTTCAAGTCCAATGTACTTTCCTACTTACAGCCGGTCATCATTTCGGGGGAGAATATTCGAAAGCCCTACCTGGAAAACAGGCAGTTATACATGGTCATTGATTTGATAGGCGCTGATGATCGGGCGGAATATGCCCTGGTGAATGTTCCTTCAGGACCGCTATCTCGTTTTATTTCACTGCCGAAGTTTAACGATATCCATTATTATATCGCTATCGAGGATATCGTTAAAGAGAATCTCGATTTCCTATTTCACCAATACAAGGTGATGGGATGTTACAGCATCAAGCTGAACCGGGATGCAGATCTGAATATAGAGGATGAATATTCGGGGGATTTAGTAAAAAAGATCAAAAAACAGATAGATAAAAGAGACCTGGGGGTACCATCCCGTTTTTTGTATGATAGCCTTATGCCCAAGCAGACGCTGGAGTTTATACAAGCTAAGTTTGATCTCAGTGAAGATGACCTGGTGGCTGGAGGAAGGTATCATAACATGCATGATCTCTTTCAATTAAAGAACCCGTTAAAACCTAAACTGGAAAATGAGCCGCTAACTGCCATCCGTAAAAAGGTACTGGACCATAAACGTTTGATCTTTGACGCCATCGACGAACACGATATCCTGTTGCATTTTCCGTATCAAACGTACGATTATGTATTGCGCTTTTTTAACGAAGCAGCGCTCGACCCGCAGGTAAAAGAGATCAATGTAACGTTTTATCGCATAGCGCCGGATTCTTTTATTTGTAATGCGCTTATCAGCGCCGCACACAATGGTAAAGATGTTACGGTTTTCGTAGAAATAAAGGCTCGTTTTGATGAAGCGAATAACCTGCGGTGGGCGGAAAAAATGGAAAAGGCAGGGATAAAGATTGTATATAGTATCCCAGGGCTAAAAGTACACGCTAAGGTGGCCTTGGTGAAGCGTGAGCTGGAAAACGGCACGACCAGGAAATATGGATACTTCGGCACGGGTAATTTTAACGAGAAAACAGCGATCATCTACGCTGACGAAGCCCTGCTGACCCACCAGTCCTATCTCACGGATGAGCTGGATAATCTATTTGCCTACTTAAGCGATCAAAAAAGGGAGATCTCATTTCATGAACTACTAGTGGCACAATTCAATATTACAGACCGTTTCATAGCGCTGATAGATCGTGAAATAGAACATGCCCTTCAAGGAAACAAGGCCCATATCATCATCAAGATGAATAACTTGCAAGATGATATTATGATCGATAAGCTCTACGAAGCCAGTAAGGCGGGTGTTAAAATAGAGCTGATCGTAAGGGCAATATGTTGTTTGCGGCCGGGATTAGAGGGGTTAAGTGAAAACATAACCGTTCACCGCATCGTGGACCGCTTTTTAGAACATTCTAGGGTGTTCTATTTTTACAATAATGGTAGCGAAGATATTTACCTAGGCTCGGCCGACTGGATGAAAAGGAATCTTTACCACAGGATAGAGGTCGTATTCCCGCTTTATGATCCTTCATTAAAGCAGGAGATGATCCAATTGCTGAATTTTCAATTGGCAGATAATACCAAAGGCTGCCTACTGGATGCTGACCTTCACAATGTCATGATTGACAACGGTCCCGAGCCGGTCCGTTCGCAGCACACCTTTTACGAATGGTTGAAGACCCTAGAAGGGTAAAGCTTACTATAGTACCTAGTCGTGAGTCTTGACTACTGGCACTGCCTCTGTGGACTGAAATATGGGTTTGTTGATTGTTTATTGCCAACTGCTGGCTTTGAGAACGGGGTTGGGAAAAAATAGTTAACCGTCCAATTACACTTAACTACCGCTACTGTCTTTAGCTTTTACTGGTGGCGCATCTTATTCTTTTGGAGGTTACCAACTAGCCTAGGAAAGTATCTAGTCTCATATAATGTCTTACCTGTTGGATCTAAGTTTTGATCGTCTGTTTAGACCTGCCTGGTAAATTTTGATTTTTTTCTTCTAAATCTTGAAATGTGTAGGTTTTGGTTAAATAAAGAATTTAATTGTATATGCAGACACAAAACATTTACCAGGAGTTGATTAGGCATGTTAGCAGGTTTAGCATTAAAAAGAAACATAACTTCTGTTAATGTATTAACGTTTTTATAACAAGTAAGCTATTTATTCACCCGCAAAGCCATAAGTTGATGTGACCTAGACGGGATCACAAATCACCTATGGGAAAACTATTTCGAAGAACTGACAATGATAAAACATGAACTTGGATGATTTAAAGATATACCGCCACGCAAAAGACCTTGGCGATGGGGTAAGGTACATCGTACATCACTGGGACCAACTTAAAAGAGGAACCATTGGCAAACAGCTCCTAAGATCCGCAGATTCCGTTGCGGCCAATATCAGCGAAGGATATGGACAATATAGCCCCAAAGATTTCAAAAGGTATTATTATTACTCCAGGGGTAGTCTTTATGAGGCTGAAATATGGCTTAAAAAGTCATTTAAAATGAAGCCCGGGAATGAAGAAATGAATCTCCCTTGATTGTAGTTGCTCGTTTCCATACATGGTTAAAGGTGTTGGAATTGGGAATCATTTATGGATAACCTGTAACCCATGACCAAGGTGTCCTTTCAAATGTGATTGGCTAATAAACGTCTATTTTTCAGCAAATTAGTCGACATTTTTAAGATGTTCCGGGTAGTGCGAACCTCGCAATGAGTGGTTTAGGCGGCATTTCGGGGTTCTAAGTCCGTGTTCGTTTTTTTACACGCCCATGCCGAGGCATCCCTTCGGGGAAAGAAAACGAACCCAAAGAAAAAGGCGCCAGCAACAAAGCCCATTTTCCCCGCAAAACGCACTGCCCAACCCCATGGGCCGCTTGCCCACAGCTCTCAAATGTGCAGCGCTGCTGCTGGATATCTCCCCTCCATACGCACTTGAATTTTCAATGATGCCCTGACCATTTGCCGATTGAGACTCTATACCCCCTAAGCTCCACCAGGGGTGGAGATATGGTTTTATCATAAATGTGAGGTGTCAGGCGCCCGGCTTAAAAAAAAGCATGGCGATCAAAAAGGCCAGTATGGATACAATAAATCCATACATGAATACGGTATAGCTTTTCCTGAGCATTTTGTATTTTTTGCCTAGTACCAGCCCCAGGAAATAAATGTCTTTGATCATACTGCCGTATAGAAAGTCAGCATCTTTCATCATTTCTTTCATACCCCACATGTAATCATCGAGTTGGGAGTTATGGAAATTGCCAAAGAACAAAAGGTTGGTCCTTTTGTTGACGATATCTTCTTTGGAGAAAGTCCCGGAGGAAACCTGCGGGCGAGTAGCTAATACAGCAAAAACAATGGTGGTCAGGCAAACGAACACCAATATGAGCCCCGGGATCACAAGGTGAGGATAGTCCTCCAGTTTGCGAAACAGCACCGAAACCAGCACCGACAAGATGATGGAATTGATGGAGATCATAATGTTCGCCTTGTTGTCGGCCATGCCGCTGAGCGTGAGGTGGTTTTTAGACGTTATCCGGAACATGGTTTCAATTCCTCTATCCGGCTTTTGTATTTTAACCTGCTCCACTTTATTCTGGAGTTTAACCACCTGGTCTTCTAGCTTGGCTATGTACTTAGGATCTGTATTTTTCTCCTTCTTGAGCTTTTTCAGGTTTTTCTTTTTCTTAGGCTCCAAAACCAATTTGGCGTAATTTGTAAAGTAAGCATGGGCGCCCATGAATTCTGCCGTCACCTTTTTCCACTCTTTTTCGCTGAAATCGGCATGGCAAGTATCAACAAGCTCTTTCCTTAATTCCTCGCTCCTGGCTTGAAAAAACTTGGAAGAGAGGTGGTATAAGTCCGCATCACACATGATCTTACTCAACTCATCCTTAGGATTTTGAGGCATCTGTGTACTTTTTATGATCTTGCTGATCTCTTGGATACGCTCTTCTTCTACTTGTAGACCCACCAATTTTTGGCGCATGAGCCGGATGCTCTCGTCTTCATGGTTATCAGAGCCGCAACAGTACCCGATATCATGGAACCATGCGGCAAGCATGACCGTCTCAAGATCTTTGTCAGAAATATCAGACCGGGTGCCGATCTCTACAACAGCATCGACCACCTCTTTAGTGTGCTCAAGGTTATGATAATGAAATCCATTAGGCAATGAACCAAGGATCTCCTCGACATAAGCCCTGCTTTCTTTGATAAGAGCCGTTTCTTCCACTATAGCTAATGTACTCATTTTTTGTAATAACAATAGTAGGTTAACGATGGTTTGACCTGTTTTTGTCTATTGAGACACATAGTTTTGCAGGTATTCATATTTATTTGCCAGGTTGCCGTCATTTGTGAGGGTGGCTCGCTGGATAATTTTACGAGTGTCGTTGCCTAGCAAATGGGGCAGTACATTGTCAATGAGTTCACGACCAAAATCTTCAGATGCACTGCGGGGCAGCTCACCCGGGAGGTTATCTACCGCCATTACGGTAATGTTCCCTTCATCCTTCAATGGGGGTTCTACCAGGTCATCCGTAGGGTTGTAGTCGTAGATAGGGTGTTCAATGGTGGCAGGTTGTTTGGTAGATGGGATAGACCCTTCAATATCGCAGGTAATATCTGCAATGACCCTGATTTTGAAATCGGGTTTTACGGCGTCTTGCCTTGTAAAAAGCACAGGGGCATTGGATGCCCAGTAGGCACCAGCGATGAGCAAGTCTGCCACTCGCGCATACTTTTGAAAATCACCTTCAAAATCTTGCGGGTTTTTATAAAAGGCTGACCTTGAAAATTCAGAACCGTCCGCTGAGCGATTGTAATCCCTGCTATTCAGTTGGGTGTATACGGGCTCATCGAGCCTTTCGTTTAGGAACACCGCCGGTGTAACTTTCCGGATGCCGGTGCCGCTGAGTACCTCCATAGCTCCCCTGGCCACCCTGCCGCCCCCTGTGAGTACTATTTTTATGGGAGGCAGCTTTATTTTGCTATACTCCTTTTTTAGGTCTTGCAGGTCGAAGCATTCATGAGCGGGTCGCAGGTGGAAAAGGTTGTATCGTTTGCCAAATGTGAGTAGGCCATTATAGGCCCCGACAATCCCCGCGTATCGACCAAAAGCGACGAGCCGGGTATTATCTTCATCGGTGAGCACTTCATAATCTATCAGTCTTATTTTTTTCCCTAAGACCGCTCTTAGCAGGTCGCGATTATAAGGCTGTTGCTTAATGGTGTGGGAAAAGAAGAGATAGGTTTTTCCCGCTATCAAGCTGTCAATGGGTACTTCTTTCACCCCGAAAAGGATATCGCACCTTGAGACATCTTCTACCACCTTGATCCCTTTCTCCTCGTATTCCTGGTCCCGGAAGGATCTGACATCACTAGCCTGCACATACACTTCTGCATTTTTGAATTTGTCATGTATCTCATTCACCTGCGCTGGGGTGAACGGTACCCTGCGGTCTACCGGGATCTTGCCCTCTTTAAGGATGCCAATTTTGGTCTTCGCCATGCTTGTGCAGTTTTCTGTCGGTCGCAAATATATCATTTATATTGCTATCGGTTTTATCCCGTGATTCGTAATTTCACCGATGAACATGCAATACTTTGTATTAATAACATGCTGGGGGCTCTATTTTTTCCTGCACAGCTTCCTGGCCAGCAGTAATGTGAAAGAGTATTTAAAAAACTCATTCGGGCTCAGCTTTAGAACACAAAGATTGATCTACTCGACAGTGTCTACCTTAGGATTACTGGCGATTTTATTTTACAATGGTGCCCTAGGCGGAGAAAGGTTATTATCGAGTTCACAGGTGACCCGTTTTATCAGCCTATTCCTAGCGGCGGCAGGCGTTCTTATTGTCCGTATGGCTTTTAGATCTTACGATCTTCGGTCTTTTTTAGGATTGGAAGATGAAAAAAAAGGGGAGTTTGAGTCGTCAGGAATATTGGCTCATGTAAGACACCCGCTATATACCGCTACCATCCTCATTGTTATCGGTTTTTTCCTGTACGATTCCCGGTTCGCTTCCCTGGTTTCCTTGGTATGTACCTTCATTTATTTGCCCATTGGCATTTACCTGGAAGAAAAAAAGCTGGTGAAGGAATTTGGCGATAGGTACCGGGCTTATCGGCAAAAGGTGCCCATGTTGATGCCGTCGATAAAAAAGTATTCTGCTAAAGGGAAATAGTCCTTGAAAATTAGATTTGATAATAAAAATATGAGCTCGATATAGAAATACGGCTAGATTAAATCGTAAAGAAGATCCCTTAGTGATTCTTTGAGTTTTGGTGCCTTGGTGGCCGGGGAAGCTTCGCCTTCAAGGAGGCGCAAATACACTGAGGTATACCAAGCTCACTCGCCAAAGGACTCTCTTTGAAATTAGCTTTGACAATAAAACGTTTTATTTTGGCAAGTTGGACTACATTTTAAAATGTTTCGGGTATTAGGAACCTCGAAATGAGTAGTTTAAGCGGGATTTTGTGGTAGTAAGTCCAGTGTCTTTTGCGCGCCCAAAAGAAAACGAAATAAAGAAAAGGTCGTCAGCAAGCAAGCCCATTTTCCCCACATAACGCGCTTCCAGCTGCTACAGGCCGCTTGCTCGCAAGCTTCAAATGTGCCACGCTATTCCTGGATGCCTCCCCGCCATACGCACTTAAATTTTTGATGATGCCGGAAGTAGGGCCTTTGAAGTTAGTTGTAGGGATTGCTTGGGGAGTACTTAAAATTGATTTTGCACTCCTATTTTTTTTCCAGTTATGATTCGAATAGCCCACCGAGTATAGAACCGGATTCTTTCTCCGAATTTTTACCATACGGTGCCAGTGCTTGTACTAGTTTGCGGATCGGCATGGATTGTAACCATACTTTTCCACTCCCTTTTAAAGTGGCCAAAAAGATCCCTTCTCCACCAAACAGCATAGAACGGAGCCCCCCGGCAGTTTCTACATTGAAATCAATACTTGGTTCAAAAGCCACCACGCAGCCTGTATCTACCCTTAGGGTTTCTTGATTTAGTTGTCTCTCGATTACGGTACCCCCGGCATGTACAAACACTTTTCCGTCTCCTTTCAGTTTTTGAAGTATGAATCCTTCTCCTCCCACTAGTCCCGAGCCAATTCGTTTATTGAAATGCAGCGATACATTTGTACCCAAGGCCGCACAAAGGAAACCATCTTTTTGTACTATTAATTCATTGCTGTTGCTTTCAGCTAAGTCGATGGGGATCACTGTGCCCGGGTAGGGCGCAGAAAAAGCCACTTTGGCCTTCCCGGTGCCTTGATGGGTGAAATGTGTCATAAATAGTGATTCACCTGTCAAGAGTCGGCTGCCAGCTTGCACGAGCTTGTTCAAAAGACCGCGATTGGGATTTGAGCCGTCCCCCATTTTTGTTTCGAAAGCGATCCCTTCATCCATGTATAGCATTGCACCCGCCTCGGCGATCACAGTTTCCCGGGGGTCCAATTCTATTTCTACCACCTGTATGCTCTCGCCCTTTATCTCATAATCTATCTCGTGCGATTGCTTCCCCATCATTCTTCGCCCTCTTTTGGGTTTTGCTTTTTCTTCCCCGATTTTAGCTCGTCATAATCGTCGCGCTCTTCGAGTTTTTTATCTTCTACGTTTTTATTCAAAAAATCGTTGATATCGTCAATGTTATAAGTGGTCTTTATTTCCCCAAAAGAATCGATCTCTATGTTAAAACCTTCCAGGTCCGGATTTACGGTCGGTTTATCTTTTTTCTTCTCGTTTTTATCACTCTTGGCCATGGTTCTTACTGGTTTGACTGTATTACTGGTAGATTATCAATAGCGTACTTTATACGTGACGCTACTTCTTGTTTTCCTAATATTTCTATAATTTTCATCAGGTCGGGCCCACCGCCTTTACCTGTTATGGCTAAACGTAAAGCCTGCATCACCTGGCCTATTTTAACGCCCTTTTCTTCCAGTAGGTTACTTAAAATTTCTTTTGCCCGATCAGCATCGAGGTCGCTGGTTTCTAAAATTCTTGATTGATAGCCCTCTAAGATCTCTATGGCTTGGTCGTTCCATTTTTTCCTGGTCACCTGCTCGTCATACGAATCGGGCTTTTCAAAAAAGAATTTACCCTCTGTCCACAGCTGGTGGGTAAACTCGATCCTTTCGCGCATCAAGGTGCTAATTTCTTCTAATATCCCCGGGGTGTACTCAATATTATGATGGTCCAATTCCTTGGCTAGGAATTCCCCTAGTTCGGCAGGGCCCATATTTTTGATGTACTGCTGGTTGAACCACTTCGCTTTTTCAATGTCAAATTTCGCCCCGGCTTTGTTGATACGATCCAAGGAGAAACTTTCGATCAATTCTTCCATGGAAAAGATCTCTTGTTCCGAACCGGGATTCCACCCCAGCAGGGCAAGGAAGTTTAAAAAAGCGTTGGGTAGATACCCTTCTTCCCTGAAGCCTTTAAAATGCTCAATATCACCATTTTTGCCTGGGAAATTACCATCCAATGGAAAGACCGGGTATCCATGCTTATCCCCATCACGCTTGCTTAACTTACCGTTGCCATCGGGCTTCAATAATAGTGGTAAATGGGCAAACTGTGGTATTTCATGCTCCCATCCCAGTGCTTTGTGCAATAATATGTGTAACGGGGCGGAGGGTAGCCATTCTTCTCCCCGGATCACGTGGGTTATCTGCATGAGGTGGTCGTCCACAACATTGGCCAGGTGGTATGTGGGCATACCGTCGGATTTCAATAAGATCTTATCATCCAACGCGCTGGTGTGCACTACTACCCACTCCCGGATGAGATCATTGATACGTACATCTTCTTTCAATGGAACCTTAAACCGTATCACGTACGGCGTGCCAGAAGCAAGCAGGCGCTCGGTCTCTTTTGGAGGTAGGGTGAGCGAATTTTTCATTTGCATCCGTGTCACCGCGTTGTAGTGAAGTGAGCTGGCCTTAGCTTCTTTTAGCCGTTCCCGTAGTGCATCCAGTTCTTCTGGGGTGTCGAAGGCATAATAGGCCTGCCCTGAATCGATGAGTTGTTGAGCATACTCTGTATACACCGCCTTACGCTGTGATTGGTGATATGGGCCGAATTCCCCTCCCATACCGGGTCCCTCGCCAGGCTGGATGCCTATCCATTTCAGAGATTCTTTAATGTAGTCTTCTGCGCCCTCCACGTACCGGGCCTGGTCCGTATCTTCTATGCGCAGGACCATAGTCCCGCCGTGTTTTTTTGCAAAAAGATAGTTGTATAGGGCGGTCCTAAGTCCTCCTATGTGCAATGCTCCCGTAGGGCTGGGAGCAAATCTTACCCTTACCGCTTTCGTCATTTATCGTTTTTCTTTTGGGCAGCAAAATTAATAAATACTAATGAAGTGAGAATGTCAGTGGTGTAACTCTAGTGCTTCTAATAATAATTTTCTGCTTATCGTATATTGTTTCCTGAAATTCATGAGGGTAACGACATAGTTCAAAATTCCCGCTCCCCATGCCACCATGGCATAATTGATTTCATGAGCATAAAAAAGTAAGAATAAGCCGAGTAGCACACTTATGACGGACCAAAAGACCAAGAACATGAAAGAACTGAAAAATAGGCTGTACTCTAAGAATAAAATACAACCTCGAGTGGAGTCCTCTACATATGCTTTTATTAGCGGGATATAGTTATTTGGGTAATCTACACGCCGGGAAATGGTGAACCTGCCCTGTTCTACGGATCCGTTAAAAAGGAATTGTGTTTCTCCCTTTTTCACCGAACGTGAGACCGGCCGGGTCACTTTGGATAAGTGAGCCAATGCCTCGCCCACGGGGATGGGTAAAACCATAGTTTCCTTCCTGTACGGAACTAGCATATCACTTCACTGCAATACACGAGATCTCTACATTAACATCTTTAGGCAGGCGAGATACTTCTACAGTTTCTCGAGCAGGCGGGATAGTAGTGAAATGCTTACCGTAAACCTCATTGATCTCCTTAAAATTATCCATGTCGCTGATGAAGATGCTGCATTTTACAACGTGATCAAATGCGAACCCGGCTTCTTCTAAAATGTAGCTTAAGTTGGTCATCACCTGCTCGGTTTCATTGCTTATGGAGTCGTTTACCAGGTCACCCGTTGATTGGTCTATCGCTACCTGGCCGGATACATACAAAGTATCCTTGATCAAAATGGCCTGGCTGTAAGGACCTATAGGTGCGGGGGCTTTGGAACTGTTAATGGCGGTCTTGCTCATAATCTTTGGATTATATCTATTTTTGCCGAAATGTAAGTGTTTTAGATAAGAATGAAAATAGCAGTTATAGGTGAGCGTGAAAACTTTGAAGAACTTCAAGCAAAACTAGGTGCTCATCACCAGTATACCTTCTTTTCCGACATCGACCCCTCGGGATTTGAATACCTGCAGGAGCAGGATGTGATCTTTCATTTTACGATCGATGAAAACGGCGACCACATGGAGTTGCTAAATGAGATTGATGACGTTCCTATTTTTTTAAATATGGTCAAGGTCACACTGGCGGAGTTGTTTTTTACGTACGGCAAACCGAAGGTAAGTACTTTTGGGTTCAATGGCCTGCCTGGCTTTTTTGATCGTGACCTCTTGGAGGTTACAGCCCCCGGGCATGGGGAGCAATTGGAAACGGTACTTTCTGAACTAAAGGTAGATTTTTTAACCTGCGATGATCGTGTGGGTATGGTTACACCTAGAGTGATCATGATGATCATTAACGAAGCCTATTACACGGTACAAGAAGGCACTGCTTCGCGCGAAGATATTGACTTGGGGATGAAATTGGGGACGAATTATCCCTACGGCCCTTTTGAATGGGTGGACCGGGTAGGAATACATCATGTTTACGAAGTACTTGAAGCTCTTTATGAAGATACCAAGGATGAACGTTACAAGATATGCCCTTTACTCAAGAAAGAGTACATGCAATATAGAACGTGAGAGTTACAGTCGATGAAAAATGGTGTGCAAGAAGGAGATAATACAACTTGGTGAAATAGCCGATGAGCGATTTAGGGCCTTCTTGAAAATTAGCTTTGATTGCAGAACGTTTAATTTTGGTAAGTTAAGCTACATTTTTAGAATGTTTCGGGTAATACCAGCCTCGCCATGAGCAGTATACGCGGAATTTTGTGGTTCTAAGTTCGGTTTTCATTTTCTTTTGCACGCCCAAAAGAAAACGAAACAAAAGAAAAGGGCGCCAGCAACCAAGCCCATTTTCCCCTCAAAACGCACTGCCCGGCCCCTATAGGCCGCTTACCCACAGGCCTCAAATGTGCCGCGCTGTTCCTGGATGTCTCCCCTCCATACGCCACTTGAATTTTCAACTATCCTCTAACCATCAACTAGTGCGCATTTAGCATAGCCTAATGCGTACTTATCGAGCAAGAGGATTTGTAATCCGGGCGTTCTCGTTTGTGTTCTATGATCCTATAAAAGGGTGTCCTTGAAAATTAGTATTGATAGCAGAACGTTTAAATCTTGGCAAACTAGGCTGCACTTTCAAAATGTTTCGGGCAATGCCAACCTGGTAATGAGCAATTTAAGCGGTATTTTGAGGTTCTGAGCCCAGTGTCTTGTCCTGAAATAGGTTTACACAAACAAAGTGTAAATGCGAGTAAATAAAGAGTCAAAAAGGATCACCAGGGAAGGTAAGGAGTTCAGTTGGGAA